>JBAZGB010000001.1:0-137886 GCA_041653135.1 Eubacteriales bacterium
CTTATTGAGTGGGCGGTTGGCTCTTAGAGCCTCTCTCACAGGATTGCGCCCGACAATATAGTCTTCACGCATTCCGCCTGGGTCCATTAAGATTCCACCTGCTTTTGAACAAGGGAGATTTCGCTTGTTTCGACTGCCTCGCGGGCCATGGTCAGGACTTCTTGGAGACGTTTATAGTTTCGCTTCAGGTACAAATAACCAACAAGCGCCTCCATTCCTGTACTATAGTGGTAGATACCGATATCTTTTCCCTTTTTGGGATGTCCGCTTTTAGCGTTGCGTCCTCTTCTGGCCACTGCCGCTTCATCTTCGCTTAAGTGTTCCTCAAGAAAGCGTATTGCGATTGCCTGTTTCTCAGCCCGCACATAACCGGTTGTTTTTTTATGCAATACGTTAAGTCTTGTTATACCCTGCTCAATAAGATATTGACGGATGTATAAGTCATAGACAGCGTCGCCCAGGTAAGCTAAAACTAAAATAGGGATTTCTTCGGGCGGGCTTTTTTCGTTTTGCAAAAACTGTTCACCTGCCGGGATATCATCTAAAAAGTTATTTTCCATCTGGCGCCGTCCGGAGTGTCTTCTATTAGAATTCCCATTTCATTCAGACCGTTGCGGATCCGGTCAGCCGTTGACCAGTCTTTTTTTGTGCGGGCTTCCTGACGGACTTTTAAAAGCAACTCAATTAAAGATTGAACCAGACTGTCGCCGGTGTGTTGTTTTTCCTCGAGGATGAATTTACCGTCGGGATCTGTCTTAAACAACCCCAGAACGTTATTAAAATATGCATACAGTTCAATAGCCCTGATTAAATCAGTTTTGTCAAATACCGTGTTTTGGTTTAAAAGCATGTTTACTTCTTTGACAGCCTCGAAAAAAATTCCGATTGCCAGCGCAGTGTTAAAATCATCATCCATTGCCTGGTTGAAACGTTTTTTTAGTTCTGAGAGCTTTGCTTGAAAATCAGAATCATTTTCTTTAAGCTCCTCCGATAAATGTTTCTGAATAGCCCCCTCGAGCAGTTCGATGCTGTTTTTTAAACGTTCCAGCCCTTGTCCCGACGCATCCAGCTTTCCAAAATCAAAATTTAACGGACTGCGGTAATGTGTGGAAAGAAGGAAGAAACGGACGGTAAGGGGATTAAATTTTTCCAGGATTTCTCTGACCAAAAAAAAGTTGCCTAATGATTTTGACATTTTATCCTGGTTAATGGTAATAAAGCCATTGTGAACCCAGTATCGAGCGAATGGTTTTCCTGTAGCGGCTTCTGACTGGGCGATTTCATTTTCATGGTGGGGAAAAATCAGGTCCATACCGCCTCCGTGAATGTCAAAACCGGAGCCAAGGTATTTTAGGGACATTGCTGAACATTCTATGTGCCAGCCAGGCCTGCCGGCGCCCCATGGGCTTTCCCAGAAGGGTTCGCCTTTTCTGGCAGACTTCCAAAGCGCAAAGTCCGCCGGGTTTTTTTTCCTGGGATCTATTTCTACTCTTGCGCCGGCAAGAATTTCGTCGCTTGATCTATGGGATAGTTTACCATACTCCGGAAAAGACGTAACATCAAAATATATGTCGCCTTCAACTTCGTAGGCAAACCCTTTTTCTATTAAGACAGCGACCATTTCGATGATTTCTTTCATGTGCCCGGAAACCTTGGGGTGGCGGTTTGCCCTGGCCACATTTAAAGCATCGGCATCCCTGTAATATTCTTCGATATATTTTTGGGAAAAAACTGATGCGTCTAATCCCTCTTCAAGGGATCTTTTGATGATCTTGTCGTCTATATCCGTAAAATTCTGGATGTAGTTAACCTGAAATCCCTGCTGCATGAAGTAGCGGCGTACAGTGTCGAAGAAAACGAGAGGCCGGGCATTTCCAAGATGGATATAGTTATAAGTTGTAGGGCCGCATATATAGATGGATACTTTCCCGTCTTCACGGGGAATAAACTTTTCTTTTTGTCTCGTTAAAGTATTATAGATCTCCAAAACGAACTTCTCCTTTTAAATCTGTTATGTTGTCAGAGCATAAAAAAAATCGAAAGATCACAATGTGGTAAACACGGCAATGCTTTCGTTTGTGTGTAAAAAAACAATAAACCACAGCTCCGGCGGAACTGTGGTTTTATTGACTAATATTGTTTAAGTCTTTCAAGCTCTTCCAGGAGACGATCATTTAATACCCTGATGTATGTTCCTTTCATCCCCAGTGACTTTGACTCAATGACTCCCGCACTTTCAAATTTACGCAGAGCGTTTACAATAACCGATCGCGTTATTCCCACGCTGTCTGCTATTTTGCTTGCCACCAGCAGTCCTTCATCGCCGTTTAATTCTTCAAAAATATGGTGTACGGCGTCCAGTTCCGAATAAGACAGTGTGCCGATAGCAATTTGTACGGCCGCTCTCTTGCGGGCTTCTTCCTCCATACGTCCGGCCCTGGCGCGCAGAATTTCCATGCCGATAACGGTAGCGCCGTACTCAGCCAGAATCAGATCTTCATCATAAAACTTCGTCTCGAATTTGGCAAGCACAAGAGTTCCCAACCTGGAACCGGCCCCCACAATGGGTACTACCGTTATAACTTTATTGTTGAATTTACAACTTGTTTGCTGGTTAAAAACACAGACGCCTGCTATCTGAGGGAAATTTGCATTTGTTTCATCAATACGCAGCAATGTTTCGTTGTATTCCTCCGGAAAACCAACAGGGGATTCAACGAAATTATCCACTATTTCACAACTAAAACCCTTAAGATAGGTGTAACCGAGTGTTTTACCGCGCCGGTCGACTATATAAACGCTGCATCCGATGTTTTCCCCCAGAATGGCCGCTATTTCTTTAAAATCGACAGGGTATCCCGCAGATTTCTGCAGCAGCTTGTTTAAAGAACGCGTTTTATCGAGCAGATTGCGCATTTTAATCAATTCCTCTCTAGGATTATTGTTTCTTAACCAGGAAAACAGTCCTTTAAAGAGGAATATACTTTGCTATAAGATATAACGGCTAAGATCCTCGCTCTTGACTATCTCCCCGAGTTTCTGACGGACATATATTTCGTCGATAGTTATAGTTTGTCCCGTCATTTCACAAGCATTAAAAGAAATATCTTCCAAAAGTTTTTCCATAATGGTGTGAAGCCTTCTGGCGCCTATATTCTCTGTTTGCTCGTTAACAGTATAAGCGATTTTTGCAATCTCTGCAAGAGAATTTTTTGAAAATTGTATCTCTAAGCCTTCTGTTGCCATTAGGCTGGTGTATTGCTTGATAAGGGAGTTTTCAGGTTCGGTAAGAATCTGCAAGAAATTCTGCTGGGTTAAGCTGTCAAGTTCTACTCGAAGCGGAAAACGCCCCTGAAGCTCCGGAATAAGATCAGAAGGTTTTACTCCATGAAAAGCGCCCGCAGCTATAAACAATATGTGGTCGGTCCTGACAGGTCCATACTTGGTCATTACTGTTGAACCTTCAACAATTGGCAGGATATCCCTTTGAACGCCGCCCCGGGAAACATCAGGCCCATGTCCGCTGTCGCGTCCTGCAATCTTGTCTATCTCATCCAGGAAAACAATCCCGTCCTCTTCAGATCTTTTTATCGCCTCGGAATATACTTCATCCATGTCAATCATCTTTTGGGCTTCCTGCTGAGTCAGAATTTTACGGGCTTCTGTTACGGTAACTTTTCTTCTGCGTTTCTTTTTAGGTAAAATTCCGCCAAGCATATCCTGAATATTAATGCCCATTTCTTCCATTCCGGAACCTGTGAAGACTTCAAGCATCGGAGGCGTCGCATCTTCAACCTCTATTTCCAGGTATTCCGTTTCAAGTTCACCGGCAGACAGCCTGTAGCGAAGGGTTTCCCTTTCCAGCTGAATACGACGGTTCTTCTGTTCCTGGATTTGATCCGGTTCCGTTTGTTTTGTTCCGCCAAAAATCATCTCCAGCGGGTTTCTAACAGCTGACTCCTGTCTATGCAGCGGAGCAAGAAGTTCTACTATTCTTTCTTCCGCGATCGTTTTCGCCTTTTCCTCAACTAAAGTAATTTTTTCTTGTTTGACCATTCGGATAGAAGTTTCCAAAAGATCCCTGATCATGCCTTCAACGTCCCTGCCAACGTAGCCAATCTCGGTAAACTTTGTTGCTTCAACCTTGATAAAAGGCGCTTTCACCAGCCTTGCCAGTCTGCGCGCTATCTCCGTTTTTCCAACACCGGTCGGGCCAATCATGAGAATGTTCTTGGGAACTATTTCTTCCCTTAAATCCTCAGGGAGTTTACTGCGGCGGTACCGGTTGCGAAGCGCTATAGAAACAGCCTTTTTGGCCTTTTCTTGTCCGACGATAAATTTATTTAACTCCTTCATAGTCTCCCGCGGAGTTAAACCTTCCATTTAGTTTTTCCTCCCTTTCAGATTTGCTGTTTCTCCTCTGTTTCACTATTCTCGCGTGGCAGTTCCGGATTAAGATTTTCAACTGTAATTTCCTTGTTAGTGTAAACACAAATATCCGACGCTATATCCATAGCTTCACGGACAATTTGTGAAGCTGTGAGCTGCGTATGTTTTAACAAAGCCCTTGCCGATGCAAGGGCGTAAGGCCCGCCGGATCCGATAGCGGCTATGCCGTCGTCAGGTTCAATTACTTCTCCGCCACCTGATATAACAAGCAAATGTTCAAGATCAACAATAATCAGGAGCGCTTCCAGCCGGCGCAGGACCCTGTCCGTACGCCATTCCTTGGCCAATTCAACTGCTGCCCTTTTAATATTCCCGTTATAAGTTTCTAACTTGGCTTCAAATTTTTCAAAAAGAGTAAAGGCGTCAGCTACGGATCCTGCAAAACCCGCCAATACACGGTCATTATACAAGCGCCTAATTTTATTTGCTTTGTGTTTTATAATTGTATTTTGGCCGAAGGTAACCTGACCGTCGCCTGCCATAGCCACCTGGCTGTTTTTTCTAACCGCTATAATTGTGGTCGAGTGAAACACTATGATCACCCTTCTTTCAATAATGGAACTTATGCCCGGGGATGAAACTGCCGGTAAACTTTCTTTAATTTTTCCTGCGTAACATGAGTATATACCTGGGTAGTTGACAAACGCTTATGGCCGAGCAACTCCTGAACTACCCTTATATCCGCTCCCTTGTCCAACATGTGAGTAGCATAAGTGTGGCGAATCAGATGAGGGTTTACATGCCGGTTAAGGCGGCTTTTAAGAACCTGTTTATTTATTATCTTACGTACTCCTCTGGTTGTCAGCCTTTTACCCGTTCTATTTAAAAAAACCGCCTGTTCAGAATCAAGTTTGTCAGCAAGTTTGGGCCTGCCGTCTTCGAGATAAATTCTTATACTGTCAACTGCGGGAAAACCTATGGGAACAATACGTTCTTTACTGCCCTTGCCTGTAAGTTTTAAGCAGCGGGAAGCAAGATCAAGATCGCATAAATCTAAATTAATTAATTCACTAACCCGCATACCTGAAGCATAGAGTGTTTCCATCAGAGCGCGGTTCCTCAAGTCGAAAGGGCTGTTTGTTGACGGAGCTTCAACCAGAGTTCTGCATTCATCCTCGAATAAAAACGAAGGCAGCCGTTTTTCCAGCCGCAGGTAACTTGTTCTGGAAAGCGGGTTATCGTTAATCATCCCTTCCCTGCTTAAGAATTTAAAGAAAGATCTCCAGCCTGCCAGCTTTCTGTTGATGGTTGAACGGGCAAGTTTTTCCCTGTGCAGTTTAGATAAGTAATTCCGGATAAGTTGGTAATTAATATCGCCAGGCTGCAGTTCAAAATCTTTTTTTTCAAGAGAATGCGAAAAAAAGTCTATTCCCTGGAAGATGTCCCGCTGGTAACCTTCCAGTGTATGAGGGGATACATTTTTTTCTAATTGCAGATAGTCAAGAAAACTGTCAACATATGAATACATTAAGTTGTTGCCTTCTTTGTATCAATATTTTGACCTGTATTTCTTTTCCTGGTTTTTTTCATATCTTCTGCTTCTTTATTTGAAACATTATCCTCCGTTGCTGATTTAAAGCCGCACTCAGCATTAACACAGGAAAGCTGGACATGTCCACTGCTGTTTTCCTTTGAGACCATTAATCCACCGCAGCGGGGGCATTTCTCCGGACTGGGTTCATACCAGGTTACAAAATTACATTCAGGATAGCGGCTGCAGCCGAAAAAACGGCGTCCTTTTTTACTCTGCCGCATGACAAGTTCACCCTCGCATTTTGGGCAGGACACTCCCGTAGATGCAACCAGCGGTTTAAGATAACGGCATTCGGGAAATCCAGGACAGGCTAGAAATTTGCCGTGTCTTCCATACTTAATAACCATATTTCTGCCGCACTTTATACATTTTTCTTCAGTTTGTTCTTCCTGCAGCATTACTTTTTCAATCTTTTCAGCCGCTGTTTCCATGGTTTCCTTAAAAGGAAAGTAAAACTCCTGTATCATTTTAACCCAGTCCATTTTACCTTCTTCAATTTTGTCGAGCTTTTCCTCGATCATTGCCGTAAATTCAATATCTATAATCTTTGGAAAATGATTTTTTAGAAGATCGACAACAATTTTACCTAACTCAGTAGGCACAAACTGTTTTTTGAGCCTGTTCACATAACTTCGTCTTAAGATTGTCTCTACAATCGGAGCGTAAGTGCTGGGCCTGCCAATACCCTTTTCCTCCAGAGTTTTGATTAATGTAGCGTCAGTATACCTGGGGGGTGGTTGGGTGAAATGTTGTTTCGGGGCCAACGAATTAGCGATAAATAGATCACCTTCAAAAAGCTTTGGCAGTTTTACTTCGAATTCTTTTAATTCATCCTGGCCGGATTCAATGTAAACACGCATGAAGCCGGGAAATTTTATAACCGAACCTGAAGCCCTGAAAAGATAGATTCCTGCAACCAGGTCTACGCTTGTAGTTTCGATCAGCGCCGGGCTCATCTGGCTGGCGGCAAACCGTGACCAGATAAGTTTATAAAGTTTATACTGGTCTCTCGATAAATATTTCTTAACCGCCTCCGGATCACGGTAGATGGAGGTCGGTCTGATAGCCTCATGTGCGTCCTGGATTTTTCCTTTCTGCACGGTATGTTTTTGAGAAATTGAGATGAACTCCTGGCCAAATTTTTCCTTGAGAAAACTCGCTGCCTCTGCCTGGGCAGATTCAGAAATCCTGGTAGAATCAGTCCTTATATATGTAACAAGACCAACAGGGGTTTTTTCACCGACATCAAGACCCTCGTACAATTGCTGGACGAGGCCCATTGTTCTTCTGGCGGTGTAATTCAATTTATGATAAGCTTCCTGCTGCAAGGCGCTTGTTGTGAAAGGCGGAGATGGATAACGGGTTTTTTCCTGAGCAGTAATCCTGTTCACCCGGTAGGAAGCTCCTGTAAGAGCCCTGATAATTTTATCGATCTGTCTTTTATTAGAGATTACAGCTTTTCCGTCATTTATTTTATATAACTTCGCATCGAAAGAAACACCGTCTTTTTGAGTAAAGTTTACTGTAACCGTCCAGTATTCCTCAGGTACGAAGGATTCAATTTCATTTTCCCGATCACAGACTAGACGGACCGCAACGGATTGCACACGCCCCGCGCTTAATCCGCTCTTTACTTTTTGCCATAATAAGGGGCTCAGATTATAACCCACCAGACGATCTAAAATGCGCCGCGCCTGCTGAGAATTGACACGATTGAAATCTATTTCACGCGGTGTTTTAATAGCTTTCTGTACAGCCTGCTTGGTTACCTCATTGAATTCGATACGGCAGGGACTGTCTTTTATCTTCAGCATTTCACACAGATGCCAGGCAATGGCCTCGCCTTCCCGGTCGGGATCAGGGGCAAGTAAAACGCGATCAACTTTTTTTACAGCTGATTTTAGATCCTTGATTATTTCTCCTTTGCCCCTGATTGTAATATACTTCGGCTGGAAGCCGTCTTCGGTTTGGATTCCCAGGCTGCTGCGCGGCAGATCCCTGACATGTCCCATCGAAGCCTTAACAGTATATTTGCTTCCCAGAAACTTGCTCAAACTTCTTGCTTTGGTTGGTGACTCAACTATAACCAGTGTTTTTGGCAATAATACTCATCCTTTCCTCCAGAAGTATCTACTGCCCGTTATCTTTATATGCGAGTATACCTTAAAAAACATTTTCGGCCAACACTAAAAAGAATATTAATAACTAATCGCGTAAAGTATATAACCTGCCGGGCAGTTGTCTTACCAGTCCCTTGAGTTCAAGGAACATAAGCGCTGATAACACTTCCTGTGCGGAAAGCCCCGACTGGTCTATTATAACGTCAAGATCGACAGTATTGCCAATCAGCAAATGATAAATATTTTCTTCATCCCGGCTCATTTTTGGAAGAGTTTTTGTTTTTGTTTCACTATTCCTGAATAAACTGCCAAACCCGATTTCTTCAAAAATATCTTCAACTTTTTCGCACAAACAAGCCCCCTGTTTAATTA
Source organism: Eubacteriales bacterium (assembly GCA_041653135.1). GTDB lineage: Bacteria > Bacillota > Desulfotomaculia > Desulfotomaculales > Nap2-2B > 46-80. Next base: position 8,476 of record JBAZGB010000001.1, read on the forward strand.
AACGGTTTGTTCCTTTACTCATGGGGCTGTTGATGTTTCCAGGCAAAGCCAGCACTTCCCTGCCCTGTTCGAGGGCGCAATCAGCTGTAATTAATGCGCCGCTTCGCTCTGATGCTTCAATTACAACGACGGCCCTGGAAAGTCCGCTGATAATCCGGTTTCTAACGGGAAAATGCCATGCTTCCGGGGGAGAACCCAAAGGATATTCGCTGATCACAGCGCCGCTTAAGGAAACATCATTCTGGAGCGACTGGTTTTCGCGCGGGTAAACAACATCAACGCCATTTCCCAGAACTGCTATAGTCCGCCCACCAGCCTTTAAAGCTCCCCTGTGAGCGCTGCTGTCAATACCCCTGGCCAGGCCGCTGACTACTGTCAAGCCGCTTTCTGCTAATTCTTCCGCTATCTTTTCGGCAACTGTTTTGCCATAATGCGTTGCCCGCCTTGAACCTACAAGGGCGACTGCAGGGCTGTCCTGTGAAATGAGATTTCCTTTATAAAAGAGACCGGGAGGTGGATCAAAAATATTTTTCAATGGCTCGGGATAAGATGGCTCCCGATAAGTTATATATCCTATTCCCTTTTTGTCCAGGCGGGTCATTTCCGCTTCCGGTTCTATATCTTTCTTTTTCTTGTCCAAATTATGGGCAAACTCAACTGAACATCCGCCTGTTTTGATAAGTTCGTTTGCAGACGCTTCCCAGGCTGTTTTTGGTGAACCAAAACGCTCGACCAGATGCCAAATCCGTTTTGACTGGCCGGGCAGCAGCATCTGCCAGCCGAGCCAAAAAGCTTTTTCCTGCATATCCATCACTTTCACTGCCTTTTTTAGGGCATTCGTGGAAGAAAGCACGATCTCCTGCCAAATCAGATAATTTTTTCTATTTTTAGGATTTGGACGGTATTGGTTAAAATCCAGATAATTAGTTTTGACTTGTACAGGTTTATTAAGTATAATAATACAAATATGCAAAAATTGCGATAAGCGGGTGTAGCTCAATGGTAGAGCATCGGCCTTCCAAGCCGAGTATGTGGGTTCGATTCCCATCACCCGCTCCAAATATAGTATTTAATAAAGGGTGGGTACCATGTTGGGCTTTAACCCTTTTGTTTCACCAAAAACTGATCAGATAAAGCAAAAAGTCGATTTCCTCAAGCAAAAACATCCTGACTTATCGAATCGTGAAATTGCCGGTATTATTACCAGTGAAAAATGTTTCAAGTGCGCTTTGGTTGGTATGGTTACCGCTCTTCCAGCCCTGATACCCGGGGCCGGCACTTTAATTTCCTTTCTTGGAGGCGCAGCGGCAGATATCTTATTGTTTGCTTATCTTTTAGCTACAATGGTCGTCGAAATTGCCGCTGTATTTGATCGTGATTTAACCGGCAGGGCTTTCCAAAAAGAAGCTTTCTGGGCCTTCATAATAGCGACAGGCACAGGCAGTGTTGGAAGCAGGATTTCCCAATCGCTTGTGTCGGTATTAACAAAAGAAACATTGGCTAACCTTGCCGAACGCACCCTTATCTCTCTTGGAATTAGAAGTACCGCACGGGTTGGCCTGATTCGGCTGATTCCATTTTTGGGGTTGTTTTTAACAGGAGGGATCAACTACTGGGTGGGTAAAACAATTGGCAAGCGCGCTGTTGATTATTATGAAGGCAGGAATATTGTCGACGAAAGCCATTATTCTGGTTAATCAGATTTCCATTATAATCGGTAGAACCATAGGCCGCCTTCTGGTCTTTTCAAAAAGGAATCTGCCTAGAGACTCCCTGACCTGAGACTTTATTGCCCCCCATTCGGAGAGACCCTTTTCAAAACAGTTATCCAGCGTATTTTTCACCCTGTCACGTGCTTCATCCATCAACTTCTCTGACTCTCGCACATAAACAAAACCGCGGGATACAATATCCGGGCCTGCCATAACCAAACCCGTTTCCCTGTCAATAGTTACAACAACTATTAAAATACCGTCCTGAGAGAGTTGCTTGCGATCGCGTAAAACAACATTTCCAACGTCACCTATACCAAGGCCGTCAACCAGCACGCGCCCGGCTGAAACCCTGCCGGACAATCTTCCTGTACGATGTGTGAATTCCAGAACCTGTCCATTCTCAATGATAAAAATTTTTGACGATGGAATTCCCATGCTTTGAGCCAGTTCCGCATGTTTAATAAGCATGCGGTATTCACCATGAATGGGCACGAAAAACTTCGGTTTGATAAGGTTAATCATCAACCGGAGTTCCTCCTGGCTGGCATGGCCGCTTACGTGAACGCCTGAGATATTTTCATGGATAACATGAGCTCCCCTCTTAAACAATAAATCAATAACCCTGGAGACCAGTTTTTCATTCCCCGGAATGGGAGCTGCGGAAATTATTACTGTATCACCGGGAAGAATATCAACCTGACGGTGGTCGCCCCAGGCCATCCTTGTTAATGCGGACATTGGTTCACCCTGACTGCCTGTGCTCAAAAAAACAACCTTATGGCTTGGAAGTTTGCCTGCCTCATCAAGTTCAACAAGTGTGCCTTCCGGAATAATCAGATACCCCAGTTCACTGGCAATAGAAAGAACATTGACCATGCTCCGGCCGACCACGGCTACTTTTCGCCCGTAATTATGGGCAGTGGTTATTGCCTGCTGCAGACGGTGTACATTCGAAGCGAAAGTGGCAACAATTATCCTTTCTTTCGCATGCCGGAACGCTTCATCAAAAGTGTTGCCGATAAGGCTTTCAGACATTGTATAGCCGGGTCTCTCAACATTGGTGCTGTCGGACATAAGTACTAAAACGCCTTTTTCGCCAAGTCTGGCCAACTGAAACAAATCAGTTACCTGCCCGTCTACAGGTGTATGGTCAATTTTAAAGTCCCCTGTGTGCACCAGAACTCCTATGGGAGTATGAATTGCCAGAGCCACAGCATCCGGCACGCTGTGGGAAACTCTAATAAATTCAACTTTAAAAGGCCCAATCGCGACTGAATCCCTCGGCCTGACCACTTTAAGGGAAACCTCATCTGCGATGCCTTGTTCTTTAAGCTTGCCTTCGAGTAAACCCAAGGTAAGTCTGGTTCCAAAAATAGGAACATTGAGTTGTTTGGCCAGATAAGGCAAGGCTCCGATATGGTCCTCATGTCCGTGAGTCAATACAATCCCGCAGACAGAATTTCTGTTTTCCAGAAGATAGCTGATATCGGGAATTACCACATCAATTCCTAAAAGTTCTTCTTCAGGAAACATAAGGCCGCAATCAACAACCAGGATAGCCTCACCCAGCTTTATGGCCATTATGTTTTTACCTATTTCACCCAGTCCGCCTAATGGAATAACGGTCAATTTTGGTTCTTTTGCCAGATCGGGCACCTCCGCTAAAAATAAATAAACAAATCAACCTTTTTATAGAAAGACATACGGAAAATCAAATCTCTTATGTTTCTTGTCAGGCCATAAAAAAACTTGCCCCTTGATTATTATACAGAAACAGGACAAGCATAACAAGCCGCATAATTTTAGAAGATAATCATCTAAAGCTATAGCTTTTTACTTCCTCAACCAGGTTTTTATCAATATTTATCTCAACATCGCTGCCAAGCACTTCGAAATGATATTTTAGCGGCGATTCTTTTTCGACTGTTGCAAAACGGACAGGTTCCGGGTTACCCACGGCTTCATTAAAATATTTCAAGGATACCTGCAGGCCGTATGAAATGGTCCCAAGTAAGATGCCCGATATAACTATAAATAATATATTTTTTTGATTGAACAATTTCTCACTCCTTTGAGCTTTTACATTTATTTTTGACTATCTTTATTATTCTTAGTCATTATCTGAAATTTCCTCACCCAGAACATCAGCAAACAGACGGGCTGTCGCAACCGCTTCCTCTGTGGAATTGCTTGCGCTTCCAATTTCTATCAACAGGGATCCCGGATGCAGAAACTGGTTATACCTTCCTTCTCCGATACGCGCGCCAAGACTAAGGCCAGGGTACTTTTCGTCCAGCTTATTCGATAAATGTTCTGCAAATTGATAGTTGTCCTTCCAGTTTGGAAAAGGCTGCCTTGAATCAGAACCCACAATAAAACAAAGCGGCGCTAGTTGCTGACCGTTTATTTCAACCAGACTGTTCTTTCGCGATTTTCCGGCATCCCGGTGGATATCGATAATTACCTGAACATTTGGATTGCCGGACAAGAAATCGCGGACAGTTTTTTCTGATTCTCTGTATGAGACAGAATACTGCCGATCATGAATTTTAACACTGTGAACAACTTTTAAACCGTAATTCTTCTCCAGAACCTCTTTAACGGCCGAGCCGACGGTTACAACACCGCCACATTTACCATCAAGCCTATCCATACCGTCTGTCAGGGTATAGGTCTCACCGGTATGGGTGTGGTAAATAAAAACTGCATTCCGGCCGGTTAAGGGCTGCAAATCAATTGAAGGTTCTTCATCCGGAATTGCAGCTACGGGTTCAGTCGGATCAATTTCTACAATTTCATCTGATTTTATAGAGGTTAGAAGAGACATCTCCGATTGCAGGAGAAATCCTGGTTCAAAACTGCTCCAGGCCAGCATACCCCTGCCGTCATTTTTCTGAAATATCAAAGGAGAGGCTGCCCAGAGCAGCCATTCGGAAACGTTATCGCTTAAAGAGAACAAATTATGAAAATTAAGCTGCTTCCCGAATAAAAAAGGTTTAAGTTCATTGCCTGAAAAAAATAATAAAAATGCAGCGATTAATATGATCAAAAATCGAATAAGAGCTTTTCGGACAAATACGAAAAAGAACATAAAAAAGACCCCTTTCCAGTGTTTTCCTAGAAAATGATATGACTGAAAGGGGACATTTATGAAGAGGAAAAATAAAAAGGGATCAGGTAAGAATTACCTGATCCCAAATAATAAATATTAACGTAAAACCGTAGGTGCGACTGCATCAATAAGTCCGATAATAAACGCCGATATCAAGGCGCCAACCAGGGTCACACTTAAAAAACCAGGAATTATAAATTGGGCCAGGTAAATTACAACTGCTGCTACAATAAACCCTACAATTCCTCTGCTCTGCGGACTTACCCTGTCACCTAAAATTGATTCAACAAGGTAACCTAACAGCGCTATTACGACAGCGGCTACAATGGCGCCGGCAAAGCCCCCCTTAACAATAAATCCGGGGGAAAGCCAGCTGACAATGATTAAGACAATAGCGGAAACTACAAAACGCACGATTAGACCAACCCATTGCATTCTTGTTCACCTCCTTATCTAAAAAAGATCATCTTATAGGATAAACAAAAAAAAGATGTTCTATACAGCTCTGGCAGGTTGCTTTTTTTATTAACGCATGTTAGAATGACTCTCGTTGGGAGGTAAAGAATAATTGGCAAATACAAAAACAGCGAAAAAAAGGATTAAAGTAATTGAGGCCCGCACGCTTCGCAACGCAAGTGTAAGATCATATTTGCGCACTTTTATCAGGAAGTTTGATAAAGGCCTTGCGACTGCAACCGAGGAAGAAAGCAGATCAGCCTTGAAAAAAGCAGTTGTTATAATTGACAAGGCGGTATCTAAAGGGATCCTGCACAAGAATAATGCCGCCCGTAAGAAATCCCGTTTAATGCGTGCATTTAATAAAAAAGTAGGTTAGGCAAGTTTAGAAACACATTCTATAAGAAGCATTTCCATGGCAGGATGGAAATCCTGTCCGCCTGTTTTTACACTTAAGTCAAGCTCTAAAAGTTTTTCGAGAATTTCTTTAACCTGAGCTGGTTTAAAGTTATGGCTTTGTGTCAAGATTTTTTTGGCTACAAAGGCATGAACTCCTAAAAGCCGGCTTAGTTGTATTTCATTAGTCCCCTGTCCGGCCAGTTCCTGTGCTTGCAGAATCAGGCGGAACTGCCTTGACACCATAAAAGAAATATATGCAGAATTGTAACCGGCCTCTAAAAGTTCTTTCAGACCTTGAAGAACTTTTTCCACCCGGCGTTCGCCGATAGCATCGACCATTTCAAATATATTTTCTTCTGCCTGCGGCGCCGTAAGCTTAAGGATATCTTCCCTGTTTATACTATTCCTGCTTCCTGTATAGAAGATCAGTTTATCCAGTTCATTCTCCAGCGTGTACATGCTTTTTCCTAAACGGTTAATCAGCAATTCCGCGCACCCCGGCGCCATAATCTTGCCTGCCCTATCGCACCGCCTGGCCAGCCATCTGGACAATTCGGCAGTTTTTAAATAATCGAAGTCAACCACATGCCCAATTTTGTGAACGACTTTTGAAATCTTTTTTCGTTGGTCAATCTTTTGACTGGTGTCGAAAACAAGGCATGTTGTTTTACAGGGGTTTTCCAAATATTTTATTAGAATTCGGTCACCGGGCGCTATAATACCTTCCTGTCCTTCCGGATCAGAAATGTCGCCTTTGTCTTGATTACGCGTTGCCCGCAGCCTTTTAGGGGGTGCAAAATAGGGCGAGTGGCGAACGACAATAAGCCTTAGCCCTGAAAAGAAAGGCGGCGTTTCGGCCAGTGAGACTATATCTTCAACCGCAATTTCCTCGCCGTCGGCATAATCAAAATTAAACTGAGCGCTCTGCTCCGTCAGGATGCGTCTTTTCAACTCCTCAATAGCCTGTTTGCGCAGATAAGCCTCCTGGCCATAAAATAAGTAAACGGGAGCAATCCCCTCCCGTTTAACGCTTTCCAGAAAATCAAGAAAGACGCGCATAACATTCACTCCTTGAAAAAAGGCTGCAGAAAATTAACCAATCCCTGAACATCATCCGGTTCAAAAGTTGGGAAATCCTTGAATTTGTCACAATAACCCACAGTACAGATTACATTTTCAGGCGCTGGATTTGCCTGCCGTGACGGATCACTGCTGCAGACAAGAATCTTTGGCCTGTCTGATTCCTTATACCCCTCGGCAAGTACAATGTCAACTTCTCCCATCAGATCTGTAATTTGCTCCAGGGTCAACTCCTGTTCCACCTTTTTAATCATCGCTGTTTTAAATAAAGAAGAAAGAAAAACAACATCTGCTCCGGCACGGGTGTGCCTCCAGCTATCTTTACCCGGGTAATCAATTTCAAAATCTCCGATATGATGGTGTTTTATTGTTCCAACCCTAAAGCCCCGCCTCTTATATTCTGCAATGAGCTTTTCCACTAATGTTGTCTTGCCTGCGTTCTGAGATCCTACTATGCATAACACCGGGGGGGGTGATTGGCAGCGATTCATAGCAATTCAACCGGATCTCCGGTCTGCACGGGGCCTCCAACATGTATACGGAGAAATATTCCTTCCCTTGTCATAATGCAGTCATTTAACTTACGGCGGATTTCGCATTCGTTGTGGCATTCTTTGCCTATTTGAGTTACTTCGCCTATGGATGAAGAACCTATCCTAATGCGTCTTCCAACAGTAAGATCTTCGAAATTCAGCCCCTCAATTGCCAAATTCTCTGCAAAGTCACCGGGTTTGATTTCCATTAGCCCCAACTCCTGTACTTTCCGGATGCTTTCCATCGCCAGCATACTGACCTGCCTGTGCCAGGTTCCCGTATGACTGTCTCCTTCAATTCCGTGTTCAGCAATTAAAGTGCCTTTCCCAACATCTTTCTTGGCGGTTCCTTTTTCGGTGCTTATACAGACAGCCCTGATTACCCCGGCCATGATTTCAACCACCTTTCTTTATATACCTTTTTTTAATCTCTTCTTTTAAATTCCCCGCTTTTACCGCCTGCCTTAAAAATAAGACGAAGGTTGTCAATTACCATTGCGCGGTCGACTGCCTTACACATATCATAAATAGTCAGAGCCGATATTGAGGCAGCCGTAAGGGCTTCCATCTCAACACCGGTTTTTCCAACTGTATGTACTCTCGCTTCTACTTCCACTGTTTGCGGTTCAACCATCTTAAAATATACATTTACACCCGTTAACGTGATCGGATGCGCCAAAGGAATCATGTGTCCGGTCCTTTTAGCCCCCATAATTCCAGCCAATCTGGCTACACCAAGTACATCACCTTTGGCCATACCGCCCTTTTTGATTAGCTGCCATGTTTCCGGCAGCATTTTTATTTCACAGCGTGCAATTGCCTCGCGGAAAGTGTCTTCCTTTTTACTGACGTCTACCATTCGTGCCTGGCCGTCACTGTCAAAATGGGTTAGTTTTGGATCTTCCGCGCCGGATTCTTTATCCAATTGGCATTACCCTCCTATTTGATACATCATTGACCTGTAGGCGCCCGGACCTGTTGCTGAATGCTTTTTTGGTTTGTTCTGCACTGAACTTGCAATAATTTCCGAGAGCGTTTTCAATGAGGCTCCACATCTTAAAGCTGTCCTTATATCTACCTCGTCATCCGAGTACAGGCACGGCCTTAAACCGCCGGTGGACGTAAGCCGTAAACGGTTGCACTTGCTGCAAAAATGCTCGCTTATAGCAGAAATAAAACCAACAGTGCCGGTTGCCCCTTTAAACTGATAATATTGGGCGGGTCCGTTTCCTTTTAGTTTTTGTATCCTATTCAAACACCCCAGTTTTTTTTCAATAATATCCTTTACTTCCTGAGCGGGAATAAAACGTCCGGTTGCCCATGTCTGTGAGGTTCCGATGGGCATAAGTTCTATAAAACGGATATGCAGAGGCCTTTCCATAGTTAAATTTGCAAATTGAATAATCTCATCGTCGTTAAAATCCCTGATTAATACAGTATTTATTTTTACCGGATTAAGAGCTAGCTTTATTGCTGCCTCAATTGATTCCAAAACCTTGTCCAGGTTACCCCCGCGTGTAATAAAATTAAAGCGGTCCTTTCGCAGACTGTCCAAACTGAAGTTTACTCTCTTAAGACCAGCCTGTTTAAGTTCTTCGGCCTGTTCGGCAAAGAGGATTCCGTTGGTTGTCAGGGCGATATCGTCTATTTCAGGCATTAAACTAATCTTATTGATCAGCAGACTTATTCCTTTACGGATTAAAGGCTCTCCTCCGGTTAACCGGATCTTTTTTACTCCAACGAGTGTCGATGCTTGAATTACCCTGGCGATCTCTTCCAGGCTTAAAATGTCGTTATGAGAAACGATATCAATACCCTTTTCAGGCATGCAATATATGCAGCGCAGGTTGCAGCGGTCAGTGACCGATATGCGCAAATAGTCAATTTCCCTGGAGTATTTATCTTTCATCAGCAGCAGCCTCTTTCCAAGTCAAAATCTTAATTATTGCGGCTCTCTTTTTTCAAGTAGTCAACTATTCCTTCTGCACAAAGCTGTATATCAATTAACGGAATAAACTGGCGAAGATCAAGATGGTTAAAGTCTGATACCTGCAAACTAATAAGCTCCCATAATTTTTCTTCAATATCCTTAACGGAGCCGCCCTTTGACAGCAAGCCCGCGGCAGCGCTGGTGAATTTCTGGAGAAGCTCCCGGTTTCGTTCAAGAATATAATCGACATTTTTTGAAGTTCCAAAATGTGAAAAATAGAGTACGTCCGGCGCAAGCCTGCCGACCATATCACATACTGAAATCCCTTCTTTGGGATCAAATTCAGACGGAGGCGTAGCAGGAATAACAAAATCACGTCCGATTATTCTTGACAGGGGCTTATATACAGCGCCCAGTGTATCGCCGCAAAAAAGGCCTCTGGTTAAGCTGTCGCAAATTGACATATGATGACGGGCGTGTCCGGGTGTATAAAAAAAAGTTAATACCCTCCCTTTTCCCAGATCAAGCTGTTCCCCTTCTTTAGGAGTATGAATGTATTCTCCGTTTACAGGTTCAACCTGACCAAAAACCTGATCAAAACAATCGTTGTATACTGTATATGCCGCTCTTGTCCCTTCGACAAGACGCGTTGGATTCATTACATGCCTGGCCCCTCGCGGATGGACCATTAAGCGCGCGTTGGGCATCTTTTTAATCAAAGTCCCCGCTCCGCCCGCATGGTCGATATGAATATGCGTTAAAATCACATAGTCTATATCTGAAAGAGATACATTTAGGGATTCAAGCCCGGAAAGCAGGTTTCCCAAACAGGAAGATGCCCCCACCTCTATTAAGGCGGTTTTGACGCCTCTAACCAGATAAATGGAGGTTCTTTCCGGTTTCCCCCCTTCATAAATATCAATTTGATAGGTTTCCATTCCTAAATCAACAGCGCCTAAACCAATAGCTTCTGACAAAATATCTCCCTCCATCTTTTAATTATAAGCCAGCAAAGGAGTCATGACAACTTTTCTTTATAAAATGCTTTATAAACAGCATATTTTACCTGTCCAGGAAGGAATCATATTTCTAAGATGTAATATATACTAAATAAAATCTGAAAAACCGTGGTGGTATAATTGCAGAACTCAATTTTGCTGTACCGTATTTACGATGTGGCTGAAGAAATCAAGCTTGACCTGGTTGAACGGGTTCTTTCCAGCAGTAAACCAACTGCCCGTCTGAAACTCTCCCGTGCGCGCACGAAATCGATTCACATTCCAAATCCGCCGGTTACCGTTGAGTTGGGCGAAGAAAAAATTTCCCTGTCAGGCCAGTCTTATCAGACAAAGTTTACCGCCAAGATTTATGACCTAGGTGTAATCAGTATTACAATGTGTATTATCTTACCACACTATTGTAATTATAAAACAGTTATGAACCTTGCCGGGATAATATCTACGGAACCGGGCATTGAAAATATTTTTGCATCCAAAAGGGAAGAAATCAGGGAGGCTCTGAAAAGCGCCTTGATTAAATCTGAAAACATCGGGTTTGAAGAAGATTACGTTATCTATTATTTTCGCAACTGGCAGAAGGAATGGGACCCGCTGCCCCTGCTTTTGGGCGAGCAGGAAGAATTCAGTCCTCAGATTCGCAAGGAGACTTTAAAAAATTCATTTTCTTACAGCAAAGATGATCTGGCCATAATTACCTGGAGTTCCGCTATTGTCTACGATGCAAAAGGCAGTCAGGATATCCCGGATTTGCTGGAGTTTGCAGCGACCCAACTGCTGGAATTGCGTTATTATGATCAGGTATTGAGTGATGAGATGAGCAGAATGTATGATGCTATAGGTATAGCCGAGACAGATACCCAGTTCAGGCGCCTGGGACAATACAGGCGGATTATGAACAGGCTGACGGAAATAGTTATTGATATAAACGAAATTACAGAAAGAATCCAGGATTCACTTAAAGTAACAGAAGATATATTCTATGCAAAAATATACGGCGCTGCGCTCTCTATATTTCGTACCCGGACATGGCTTGAAAGCATTAAGCAGAAAAGCGCTGTAATTATGCAGAGCTATTCAATGCTTAGCGGACGGTTGATCAATCAGCAGTCAATGCTGCTGGAACTGGCTATAGTCCTGTTGTTTCTTTTGGACATAATTTTAAGCCTGTTTAGCTTTTTTCTTTAAGCTTATATTTTTACACTGCTTTTACCCAAACGCATAAAAAATATGATATAAAATATAGAAGATAAAAAAAAATAATAGAAACCGTAATTAAAAAGATGTAATGGAGAAAAGGAAGAGGATATTGGAATGGTTTATGACGTAATGAAAATGGCAGACTGGGAAATAGCGTTGGAAGCTGAAAAAAATTTACCGGCCGCTTCCGAATGGCAGGAACGATTGGGTCTTGAAAAAGATGAAATTATTCCTTACGGCCGCATCTGCAAACTCGATTCGATGAAAATTATTAACCGCCTTGGCCGCAAACCCTGCGGCAAGTATATACAAATTACCGCAATTAATCCTACCCCGATGGGGGAAGGCAAAACGACAACCTGTATGGGCCTTTTGGAAGGGCTGGGAAAAAGAGGCAAGCTGGCGGGAGGCTGCGTCCGTCAGCCATCCGGCGGACCTACCATGAATATCAAAGGAACTGCAGCCGGTGGGGGGAACTCACTGCTTATTCCCATGACGGAATTTTCCATGGGGCTCACAGGTGACATTAACGACCTGATGAACGCTCATAACCTGGCTATGGTAGCGCTAAACGCCCGCATGCAGCATGAAAGAAACTACAATGACGACGAACTTGCCTTGCGAAATCTGAAAAGGCTCAACATTGACCCGACGAGAGCAGAAATGGGATGGGCTATTGATTTTTGCGCCCAGGGTCTGCGTAATATAGTTATGGGTATCGGCGGCAGGATGGACGGATATATGATGACTTCAAGATTCGGCATGGCGGTTAATTCCGAATTAATGGCCATCCTTGCCGTAGTCAATGATTTAAAGGATCTGCGTGAAAGACTGGGCAAGATAATAGTAGCCTATGACAAAAATGGCGCCCCTGTCACTGCGGAGGATCTTGAAGTAGCCGGCGCAATGTGCGCATGGATGAGAAATACAATTAACCCGAACCTCCTTTGTACTGTTGAATACCAGCCCTGCCTGGTTCATGCCGGCCCATCCGCAAATATAGCCCTGGGCCAGTCTTCAATCATTGCAGATAAAATTGGCTTAAAAATGTTTGACTATCATGTAACTGAGAGCGGCTTTGGCGCTGATATAGGTTTTGAGAAGTTTTGGAATGTAAAATGCAGGCACAGCGGTCTTGTCCCCAACGTATCAGTTATTACGGTCAGCGTCAGAGCTTTAAAGATGCATGGCGGCGGGCCGAAGGTAATTCCTGGCCAGCCTCTTCCCGGGGAGTATAAGGAAGAAAATTTGAACCTTTTGGAAAAAGGAATACCAAATCTGTTACACCATATAGAGATTGTGAAGAAGTCAGGGATTAACCCCGTAGTCTGTATAAATGTATTTGAAACAGATACGAAAGAAGAAATTAGACTGGTGCGCCGCTTTGCCGAACAGGCCGGAGTACGGTGCGCTTTTTCAGAACATTGGCTAAAAGGGGGCGACGGGGCTCTAGAGTTGGCGGACGCGGTAATTGACGCCTGTAACGATGAGGTTAACTTCAATTACCTTTATCCGCTTTCTATGCCTCTGCGCAAAAGGGTGGAAATAATCGCCAAAGAAGTATACGGCGCTGACGGAGTGAACTGGGCGCCGGAAGCGGAAGCCAAGGCAAAACGGTTTGAAGCCGATCCCGGGATGAAGGATTTTTCTACTGTAATGGTCAAATCTCATTTGAGTCTCTCCCACGATCCCGATCTTAAAGGAGTTCCTAAAGACTGGGTACTTCCTGTTCGGGACGTATTGGTTTTTGCCGGAGCCGGCATCTTTTGCCCAATAACAGGCGCAATCAGCCTTATGCCGGGCACTGGTTCTGATCCTGCGTTCAGGAGAATTGATGTTGATGTAGATACCGGTAAAGTGACAGGCTTATTTTAGAAAAAAAGAAAGCTTTAACGGAGGTATTCTTATGTATCCTCAGACGCATGTATTTTTCGCTCAAAAACTTTTTGGTTTTCTGTCTGACGCTTTAGTTCTGGGAAGTGTCTTTCCTGATATTGCAGCAGGTTTATATGCCGACAGGAATGAATCGCATGGAAGAGGAGCCGAAATGCTTCTTTTCCCCCAAGAAAACGCGGAATTGAATGAGTTTGTCATGGGTGTTATCACACATGGCATTGATCCAAGAGGACTTGATTATTATGGAGATGAAAAATTTCTTTCTTATGAACGCGGCTATTGTTTTGAAAAAGGACGCCTGATAGTTGAAGAGACTATCGAAGCTTGTAACCTGCCTTCATCAATGGGCTGGTGGAAGTCACACAATATTATTGAGATGGGAATTGAACTTTTTATTAATAACAGCTATTGCAGCTCGGCGCTTGAGTCCGCTTTCGCAAACGAGGTTCTGGTTTCAGAAATAAGTGAATATATGGCCCGTTTTTATACCACGGAGCCAAACACTTTCCAAAACCGCATTTGCAATTTCTTTAATTACATAGAAATCTCGAAGATTACCGCCGAATCTTTAGCTGCCCGCTATGATCTGCAAATGTATACGCGCCATAAAATACATATTGATATAGAAAGGGTAACCAGGTTGATTTATAAAGCCGGTGAGTTAATTGCGGAAGATTTTGACAAGTTTTTTACTCATGCGCTTAATAAGATAAATAAAAGTTTGTCGGAACTGCAGTCCCAGCGCCAGGTAACTACCCTGAGAATTAATTTGTCTTAGGAAGGTCAACTGCCTACGTGCTTATGTTCGCCGCTTATACTTGTACGAACCCGTTCACCCTCGGGCTTAAGTCAAACTCGGCGCTTATGCGCCTCAAACAATTCCCTCGCTTATCCCCGGGTTCTCTCGTTCTTTGAACGAAGGCTCAAAATCGCACTTAAGACATTGACCTCCCTTTATTGATGAATTTTCATTCTCCTGATGGCGCCGCTCACTCAAGATGCTATGGCGTTGGCAGCAGCGCCGGAATATTTAATGCGGCAGGTTATTTGAATGCCTCGGGGCTATCAGCTTAATCAATACAGCGCCTGCAAGGAAACCTCCCACATGGGCAACCCAGGCCACGGGGTTGGCAACCCCGCCTAACGAAACTGCGCCGTTAATCAACTGCAGGATAAACCAGAAGGCAAGGAAGAAAACTGCAGGAATCTCAACCATAAAAAAAACAAAAAAGGGAACCAGTGAAAGAATTCGGGCACTTGGGAACAAAAGAAAATATCCGCCCAGAACACCGGCAATAGCGCCGCTTGCGCCAACTGTGGGAATCGGTGAGCCGGCGTTCATCAAAACATGGGCAAGACTGCCGATAATACCTGTGATCAGGTAAAAAAACAGAAAACGCACATGCCCGAGCCGATCTTCCACGTTATCACCAAATATAAACAAATACCACATGTTGCCAATAATATGCAGCCAACCGCCATGTAAAAACATGGCGGTTATAAAGGGGATAAGTACAAGATGCCAGGACGCTCCTGTTTGCAGCAAGTAAACAACTTTGCTGGGAACAACCCCGTATTGAAAGTAAAGTTCTTCCAATCCGCTCTGGGACAGACCCAGACAGCTAAAAAAAACTATAAAATTAATAATAATTAACAGCCAGTTTACGTATGGTTTTTGCCGCGCCCGAATACTGTCGCGTAAAGGTATCAATTCGGCGCCTCCTTGTTAAACAGTCCCAATTACTAATATTCCCTGGTTTTGCATTAAGTGATGCAAAAAGTTGCTTTATTGTTTTTTCCAAGAATGCCTTAGAAGTTAAGGAATAACTTTATTCAAGGGGTATTCAATTATATCGTGAGCGCCGATTTTCTTTAAGGCCGGCACCAATTCGCGGACCTTTTTTTCATTCAGGACGACCTCAATTGCCACCCAGTCGCTGTTAATCAGCCTGGAAACCGTAGGATGCCTCATGGATGGCAAGACTTTTAAAACCTCTTCAAGTTTATCCCCCGGGACATTCATTTTTAATCCAACTTTATCATCAGCTCTTAATGCGCCTTCGAGTAAAACTGCAAGATTTTGAAGCTTTTCTTTTTTCCAGGGATCATCCCAGGCCATTTTGCTGGCGTGCAAACGCGGGGTAGAATGAAGGATTGTTGCAATTATACGAAGGTTATTTGCTTGAAGCGAACTTCCCGTTTCCGTGATATCCGCTATCGCGTCGACCAATTCGGGTACTTTTACCTCTGTAGCTCCATACGAAAATTCTATTGTCGCTTGTACATTATGGTCAGACAGGAAACGTCTGGTGACCTGTACCAACTCGGTGGCGATACGCTTGCCCTGCAAATCTTTTATTTCCTTTATTTCACTGTCTTTAGCTACAGCGAGAACAAGACGGATTGGATTGGGCGTGTTCTTAGAGTACACCAGTTCAGCTACTTCAATTACATCCGCACCGTTCTCCATGATCCAGTCATAGCCGCTAAGGCCGGCATCCAAAACACCATCGCTTACATAACGTGGAATTTCCTGAGCGCGCATAAGCATTATTTCAAGTTCCGGATCATCTATGACAGGGTAGTATGAACGGTCGGGAAGCTTGATGTTGAATCCCGCTCTCTTGAATAAAATGAAAGTAGCTTCCTGAAGGCTGCCCTTGGGCAGGCCCAGGCGCAGTATCATAATTCAGGATCCCCCTTTCAAAATGTATCTTTTCTATTCATAAATCCAGGGTTCGATACTTCTTGTGTACTCTATTAATTCCTCTGCCTTAAAAAAGTTGCCGATTTCCCTGTCGGCGCTGGTCAATGAATCTGACCCGTGGATAATATTTCTGCCCATATCCATACCGTAAGCTGCTCTGATTGTTCCTTGTTCAGCTTTTAAAGGATCCGTAGAACCCATCATGGCGCGTACGGCGTTTACTGCGTTTTTACCCTCCAGTACCATGGCGATAACAGGGCCGCAGGTTATATACCTGACCAGGTTTTCAAAAAAAGACTTGCCGATGTGTTCTCCGTAATGTCTTTTAGCCAGGTCCTCGGAAATAATAAGCATCTTCATGGCAATCATTTTTAAACCTTTTTTTTCAAGTCTGGCGATTATTTCTCCCGCCACCCCGCGCTGCAGTCCCTCAGGTTTAATCATTACGAAAGTTCTCTCCATAGTTTTAACCGGAAAGATCCGGCAATCATCACCTCCAATAAGAATAAAGAACATTAACTCATCAATAATAACATATCACAGTTAATTTAGCATAATAAAAGCAGCTTTTTGTTAAGCTGGAAATGAAAAAAATATGTATAATAAAATAGTAATTAAAATAAGAAAGGGTAGAGAAAAATGCTCACGACCAAGGAAGCAATCGAACAAAGACGCAGCATCAGAAAATTTAGGCCCGATGCTGTTCCTCGGGATCAGATTAACGCTCTGCTGGATTCCGCCAGATTGGCTCCTTCAGCCTGTAATGCGCAGCCCTGGCGTTTCAAGGTGGTTACGGATGAGGCAACACGGCAGAAATTAGCCCAGGCTGCTTTCAACCAGTCTTTTATTGCCGGCGCTCCTGTTGTGTTTGTCTGCTGCGTGGATATAAAAGGTTATCTGGACGGAAGTGTTTCCAGAACACAGGACCTTGGGAAGATCAAAGCGGTTGATGAATATGTAGTCGAGGTTGTCCTGGATCGTATTAACAATGTAAGTAAAATGAATTTCGAAGAAATCGGGGTTAGAATTGCTTTAAACGCAGCAATAGCAATAGAGCATATTGTGTTAAGGGCTTTGGATTTCGGACTTGGAACTTGCTGGGTAAGATTATTTGAAGAAAAGAAGATAAAAAGTATCTTTGGTTGGGGAAAGAATATTTCAGTGGTATCCCTTCTTCCAGCCGGTTATCCTGCAGAATTTCCTCCTCCGCGCAAAAGGTTGTCTCTTGATGATATTCTGACAAGTTAAGGGGAATAATCAAATCATCTCCCCATACAGGTTTTCCCTGCTTGCAAGAAGTAACTTTACCGGTATTAAAATAGGATAGTCTTTATTTTACAATGGTTACAGGACACTGGCACATATGCAGAACTTTGTAACAAACTCCGCCAAGCCAGAATCTTGAACCTTCTTCCTCGTCATATCCATGAAATCCCATTATAACAAGGTCAAACCCGCCTTCCATCGCAAACTTGCTTATTACGGCAGCGGCGTCACCCCGGCCGATAGCCTTTTCAATAATCGAGCTTTTTTGCCCCGCGAGCCTGTCAATTTTTTTAAATACCTCGTTTGCCCTGGACTCAATTTCCTTGTCCAGTTCTTTTTGTTGAAACCCTGAACAAGCGCCCGGTTCGGGAAAAAGATCATAACATGACGGACCAACATAAAACGCAGTGACATGCATGTGTGAGCTAAGTTTCTTTAATTTTAGAGCATGACTGACGGCTCTTAAGGAACTTTCGGAACCGTCCACCGCCACAACAATCCGCTTCATTTGTTTGAACCCCCTTACCAATTGATAACTACATGTGGTTTAAACGGTATGGATGCCTGCTTTACTACCTGATCATTAACTTGCGCATCAAATAAAATGGAAAAGGCAGCAAGATAAGCACTGCTGCTATCATCCAGATTAGATCCCAGACCAGGCTGATACCTACCCTTCCGAGAATCATTCCCCGTGTAATGTTGACAAGGTGGTAAAGAGGGCTTATCCAGATGATTTTTTGTACAATCATGTTCATTCCTGTCAGCGGGAAAAAAACACCGGAAAACAGAAACAAAGGAGTCATAACCAGCGAGAAATAATAGTTAAAACTTTCAATGTTTGGCACTAGCCCTGTCCATATTATCGATAAAATGGAGAACAGCATTCCTCCGACAAACATCACGCATGGGATAAGCAAAGCCCAGGGTGATTTAACGAGACCGAGGAAAAAAATAACTACTAAAATAACCAGACTGTATAAGATGCTTTTAAAAACTCCGTAAAGAATTTCGCCGGCAATTACATCATCCATGCTTACCGGAGTTGCCACCATTGCATGAAATGTCTTCTGGAATTCCATTCGTATAAAAGTGCCGTATGTACACTCATAGGCAGTAGCAAAAACAGCTGAAGAAGCAACCAGTCCCGGGGCTAGATAGTTCAGATAAGGAACACCCTCAATGGGATGGACATATGCCCCCAGCCCAATTCCCAATGCCGTAAGGTAAAGAAGAGGTTCAAAAAAATTAAAAGAAATATTTACCTTCCAGTTCCGGCTGAAAACTATCAGGTGTCTGCGAAAAACCTTCCAGACCAGAGGCGAAATATCGATTTGTAAGAGTCTTGTTAACGCTTCCACTTTAATCCTGCAGTTTTCTGCCGGTCAGTTTGAGAAAAACATCTTCCAATGTAGCCGGTTGCTCTTTTTCTCCTTGAGCCCGTTGGCCTGAAGTTTCAGCAGTATAATCGGCCACTAATTTTTGGGGGCTTCCTTCGACCAATATTTCCCCCAGATTCATAATTACCAAACGGTCGCAAAGCTGACTGGCTTCCTCCATATAGTGGGTTGTTAAAATCAGGGTCACGCCTTGCTCTTTTAGAAGGCGTAAGCGCTGCCAGACCATGTGGCGGGCCTGCGGATCAAGGCCAGTTGTAGGTTCGTCAAGGATCAAAAGGTCCGGTTTGTTGATCAGCGCACGTGCTATTGTCAGGCGTCTTTTCATGCCGCCGGAAAGAGATTCAACTATTTCCCCGGCTTTTTCTTTCAATCCAAAAAATTCAAGCAGTTCTTCTGCCCTTTCCCTGGCCAGATGAGCGTCAATTCCAAAAAAACCTGCATAGACAAGTAAGTTCTGCAGCACTTTCAAGTCGGGATCAAGGTTGTTCTCCTGAGGAACAACACCGAGCAGCCGTTTAATATTTCTAATATTTGTCTTTGCATCCATTCCAAGGACAGTCAGTTTTCCTGAGGTTACCGGCGAAAACCCATAAATCATTTTAACCAGGGATGTCTTGCCGGCGCCGTTGGGCCCCAAAAACCCAAAACACTCATTTTTCCTGATTCTAAAGTTTACATCTCGTACTGCCACAAACCCATTGTATTTTTTAAGCAAATTTTCGGCAATGACAATATCCAAAAGCTCTCCACCAAATTTCCCCGCTGCTTCTGCCTTTTATTTAAATTTTGGCTTTCAGACCTTTAACAGCCTGTTCCAAACCGTCCACTGTCAACTCAAACATGGGGAAAGCTCTCCTGATCAAGCTTATTGACTCTGAGCCATAAAATGCTTGCCAGTATTTGCCAGGGATGGGGTTTAACCAAACTGAGAATTTAAATTGAGAAGCTAACTTCTGCAGCCAGATGATTCCCGGTTCTTCGTTATACTCCTCCCAACTGATGATACCGCCGGGCATCATTAACTCGCCGGGCGACATGCTTGCGTCCCCGACTATGATTAACCGGTAATCACGGCCGAGGTTATTTAAAACCTCTGTTGTAGAAATTGAGGAATTCTTCATACAGTAAGGATCCATGTAGAGGCGGTCATAAACACAGTTGTGAAAATAGTAATATCTGGTGTCCTTGAAATGATTAATCTTGCTTGCGGCGTTAAAAAGCTGGCTGCACAATCTGGAATAAGGGTGCATGGAACCGCCGGAGTCCATCAGCAGGACAAGTTTAATAATGTTTTTTCTTGGTCTTTCCCAGACCAGTTCTAAATTCCCTGCCTTTTTACATGTGGCGTCAATAGTGCCTTCCAGATCGAGTTCTTCCCTGGGTCCCTCAGCATTGTAGCTCAACTCACGCAGCTTGCGCAGGGCTACTTCAAACTGGCGTGTGGTGAGGGTGTCATCGGTTCGAAAATCGCGGTAGCGCCGCTCGGCGGCAACTTTTACCGCGGAATGATTTACTGATTCCCCTCCAATTCTTATACCGGCCGGGTGGTACCCTGAATGCCCAAAAGGAGAAGTGCCTCCAGTTCCAATCCAGCGACCTCCTCCGTGATGTTCCTCCGTCTGTTGGGACAACCGTTCTTCAAGCGCTTTGCGCAGCTCTTCCAAATCCCAAGGACTAAAAGGTTTACGCTGTTCCGAGTCAATTTGCTTTGGCGGCAATGATTTTTCGAGCCATTTCATCACCCTTTCGGCAAGTTCCGGTGAAGTTTCAACATCCTGGAAAAAACGATAGAAAGCAAGGTCAAAACGGTCAAAATACGTTTCACTTTTAACCAATAGTGAACGCGCCAGGTGATAAAAGCCATTCAAACTGGCGCCGGACAACCCTTTAGACAAGGCCTCCATCAGGGTCATCCATTCGGTCAGGGAAACAGGGACGCCTTCCTCACGAAGGGTATAAAAAAGCCCGGTAAACATAATCTATACCTCAAAAACCGCGACGGGCGCCGGGAGAAGAGGCTTTCTTCTGGACACCACCCGCTTGCAGACGGCGGAGGACAACTTCAAAATCCTGATTCTTCTTTAGCAAGACACCTAAGAAAGGCAAGTCTGAACAGATCCGCTGGTAACTTATCCCGCCCACTACAAGGGCCTGAACCCAATCTAAAAGTTCGCTTGTGCTGGGTTTTTTCTGGAGGCCGTTTATACTTCTGATCCAGTAAAAAGCATTTAATGCTTCATCAAGCAGCGTTTTTTCCATATCGGGGTAATGTACCTTAATAATCTTTAGCATCATATCTTCATTGGGAAAATCAATGTAGTGAAAAACACAGCGCCGGAGAAAAGCGTCGGGCAGTTCTTTCTCGGCATTGCTTGTGATTACTACAATCGGCCTGCGTTTGGCGGTAACAGTTTCCTTCGTTTCAGGAATATAGAAGTTCATTATATCAAGTTCCCATAAAAGGTCATTCGGGAATTCGATATCTGCTTTGTCTATTTCGTCAATCAGAATTACAACAAGCTTTTCTGAATTAAAAGACTCTCCGAGCTTTCCCAGTTTAATATACTGTTTTATATCTGAAACGTCATGGTCGCCAAATTGACCATCATACAACCGCTGTACTGTGTCGTAAACATAAAGTCCTTCCTGGGCTTTGGTGGTCGATTTAATATTCCAGATAATTAAATCAAGCCCCAAAGATTCGGCAATAGCCTTAGCCAGCATGGTTTTGCCGGTTCCCGGCTCACCTTTTATCAAAAGCGGCCTCCCCAGGGCAACAGCAATGTTCACCGTATTGCGCAGGTCGGTTGAAACCAGATAACTTCCGGTACTGTCAAAAGCGGGTCTGTCCACAAAAAATCCCCCTTGATATTCGTAATCCTTGCTCTGGAACATTATAGCACCTTTACAATTCTTCAACAAGACTGTTCAAGATTTCAGATTATTAATCATTTCTTTCTGTATTAATCTGGAAAAATGATTACTTCCATAGCTTCTTTGAGTTTATTATATGTTGTATCAAGCGCTTCTGAGATAACCCTGACATCTCCCGTAACGGCCATAAAGTTCGTGTCTCCATTCCAGCGGGGCACAATGTGAATGTGAATATGGCCGGGTATGCCTGCTCCGGCTACTTTTCCCAAATTGGCTCCCAAATTAAAGCCGTCAGGGTTATAGATTCTCTTCAAAAGCTCGATCATGTATTTCGTTAACCTGCCTATTTGGAGAAATTCATTCTCTGTTAATCCGGCAAGGTCTCCCACATGCCTTACAGGGGCCACCATAATGTGTCCGTTGCTGTACGGGTACAGGTTCAGCAAAGCAAACACTTGATCGCTTCTTAATAACAGGTAATTCTTTTCATCCTGAGATTGATCGGACTGTACCTTTTCACAAAAAATACAGCCTTCATGTTTGCCGCCCACATAGACAGTTCTCCACGGCGCCCAGATACGTTTCACAGAAAAGCTCCTCTCAATACATATATTATAACATAAATAAAAATACCGGCTTTCCACCGGCTGTGAAAATGTTTTTTGATAAAGTAAGCTGCGCTATTTTTGCGTTATCGTATTTATAAATATTTCCACAATTACAGGATCATACATTTTGCCCGAGTACCTTCCTAGTTCCTCAAAAGCTTCTTCATATGTCATGCCCTTGCGGTATGGCCTGTCCGTTGTCATTGCGTCAAAACTGTCTGCTACACGCATTATTCTGGCGGAAAGAGGAATGTTTTCACCGGCCAGTCCGTCCGGGTAGCCGGTTCCGTCATAATTCTCGTGATGATATCTAATCAACGATACCAGGCCTCCCAGTGACAATAAAGGCCTGACAATGTCGCTCCCCCAGACGGGATGACGTTTGGTGATCTCCCATTCGTCACTCAGCAAAGGGCCGTTTTTATTAAGGATATCGGCATCTATATCAACCTTGCCTATATCGTGAAGGTAAGCGCCGTATCTGAGTTCTGTTTTCTGCTCTTCAGACAGGTCTATCTTTTCAGCCACCGCCAGGGCATAGGCCATTACTCTTTCCGAATGGGCAAAGGTGTACCTGTCCTTGACGTTGATAATTGTTAAAAGCGCTTTAAAACATTCGAAGAGATCCTTTTCCGACTGGCTGAGTGAATATAATTGGTCAATGACGGAAAAACAAATCCGGCTGCGGCTGTGTTTAGACTGGAAGCAGGCGTCGTCTGCCGCTTTGACCAGATCCCTTGGTTTTTCCCCGTCCTCGGGAAAACAGGCAATTCCTAAAGAGACAGTTATTTTTCCTCCCGGCTGAGTATAATCGCCTTCAACAGAATAGTTTTTTATCTGCTCTTCAATTTCACTTGCTTTCTGCAGGGCTTCCGACCTGCCGGTACCAGGCAGCACTACGGCAAACTCGTCCCCCCCGTAGCGGGCCGCAAAAGATGGCGGAGAGATCATGCCTTCCAGAATCCTGCCAATTTCTACAATAACCAGATCTCCTTTTTGGTAACCGTAGATGTCGTTGAAAAATTTAAAATAATTTATATCGGTCATGATCAGGGAAAGAGGTTTAGACTCAAACCGTGCAATTTTTAACTGTTCAGTCAGCTTTTCATAAAAATGCCGGTGGTTGATAAATCCGGTGAGGGTATCAGTATTGGCAAGTGAGAGTAAATGTAGATGGGTCCGCCTTTCAATGTCCGTCAGACCGCCGATTAACCATGCTATAGTTAAAAGTATACCTGTATAAATTAAATCAATCTGGAAAGCAGGAGAAACGGGATGTGTAAAAAACTGTCTCAGGTCGAGGATAAAGATGGCCATACTGGCTATTATAGCGCTTATAATCCCTTTAATCTTGCCGTAGCTGCTGGCTGCAATAACCACCGGGACAAAAAGAAGCACCTTGGAACCGTCAAAGCCCTTTGTTAAATAAATCAGTGCCAAGATCAAGGGAAATAAAACGATCAGTAAGAGGGCTTCGCCTGTCCAAGGCTGTGAGCTGAACTTTTTTGACAAATATGGTGTGACGGCAACCAATAAAAACAAAATTACAGAATAATAAAAATAAAGTCTATTGATATATACCTGCCCGAGCTTGAAGTTAACATTCAGCGCCATGATGGCCAGAAAAACAACCAGTACGCATATAATATGGGAGACAAGGATATGTTCAGCAAGTTCTTCTTTTCTTTTTGTCAGTGGGTGTATTTTTTCTTCCATGTGATGTCACCTGTCTCCACATAAAAAAATGGGGGGTATCCCCCCTAATTAGCGCGCGTCCTTATTTTCTTAGGCTTTTTGGAAGCTCGGGCTGATAACTTATGAAATTACAGGCAGGCCGAACACTAAACGCAGCTAAAAGGACCAGAACACTGAACAAAGATGAAAAGATAAAGTAGGAAAGCTTTTTCATTGTTTTTACACCTCCTTTCGTTTAAAAAATACTGTCTACTGTTGCTATAAAACGATGGCCCGCTTGAGTTATGGAAAAGGTCTGCCATAAAAGCCCCGCCTCAATGGCTAGGATTATAACCGCAACCTGGGTAAGCGGATTCAATAAAAGAAGAGATGCCTGAACAGCGACCGCCAAAAAAACGAAAAACATTGAGAGTAAACGCAAATGCCGCCTGTGTTTCTCCGAAGAAATGGGCTTTTTTGGCGACTCCACCGGGGCCAAACGCCATACCGCAGCCAGCGATACTATAAAACCGCAGGTAACTACCAGAACCAGCGCAGGATATGAAAAATACGGTGCTGCTATGACAGCCAGCTTTCCAAAAATCGAAACCACCATTATGCTGACCAAAATACAAATATACGGAGAAGAGCTATGAGCGCCGCCGGAAAAAGAGCGCAGCAGCATTCCCACAATTAAAACTATTAAGGTGACAGCCAGACACTTGAGCAGCCACCCCGCGACGCATACAAGAAGAAAACCCGCTCCGCCATAGATAATCATTTCCAGGCTGTAAGCAGCTACTTCTTCCTCCTCCTTGCTTAAATCCAGCCTGTCCTTTAAAAAACCTGCCGCAGATCTGGGGAGATCGACTTTATACAAAATTAAATGCACTCCCTTAAGCTGAAATTTTTCCCCGCCGGCGGTTGTAATAATTTTTGCCCAGAGCAACAGCCAGCAAAACCAACTCGTAGGGAAGGCTGTACAATTCCCTGAGTACAGGGCTGGCAAAAACTTCTTGATAGGTCCTGCCTGTTATCTTTAGCAGCGGCATATAATAAGTCATTTCCACCACACCATTAATCAAAAAAACGACGAGCACCGCTAAAAAAACCCTGCTCAAACGCGACTTTGTGATCAGGTACACATAAACAGCCAGGGAAATGACAAGAACTACTGTATGCACACCAAAAGCTATGGGCAGTAAACGCACCAGATTCGTCACACTCTGAAGCACGGCAATTGCGGCTATTTTTTTTAAATCAAATCTCAGACATAGAAAACTGAACACTGCCATTGTACAAACTATGCCTTCCGGCAAATCCTGAATAAGTAAAGCAGTAAGTTCTCTTGGTAATATTTCAGACATTGTATATTTCCAGCTCCGATATTTCTATGTAAACCCGGACTTTTCTTCAGATTCCGTGTATTCTAAAAATTTACAACCCTCTAACCATAATCTTCGTCATTCAACAAATAATTCCTTCTTTCGCAGCCAACATTTTTCTATTGTTTTTTCTGATTTAAATAAAAACGCGGCACGCGGCTGTTGACCATACAGACTATTTCATAGCTGATCGTTCCGGTCAGTTTCGCAATTTCTTCAACCGGAATTGTTTCTCCCCCGCCGGACCCGAAAAGAGTTACCTCATCACCGGGAGACACACCATTGATATGCCCGACGTCAATCATGCATTGGTCCATACAGACCCGTCCGACAACTTTCGCCCTATGTCCATTGACAAGCACAATTCCCCTGGATGATAAAAGCCTGCTGTAGCCGTCTGCGTAGCCTGCCGAGATCACGGCGATGACAGTTGGCTGTGAAGTCTGGTAAGTGGATCCGTAGCTTACTTTATAACCTGCGGGTACTTTCTTGATTTGTGCTATTCTTGTCTTAAAAGACATGGCAGGTTTTAGATTAATTAAGTTCTGGATTTCTCCGGAAGGATACAAACCATAAATGATAATACCGGGCCTGACCAGATTTAAATAAGTCTGCGGGAGATCAAGCAGGGCGGCGCTGTTGGCGCAATGCCGGAGAGGAAACTCCAGTCCCGCTTTGCGGAGTTCTTCCAGAAAAGAATTGAACAGCTCGAGCTGCGCAAGCGTGAATGTTTTATCCGCGCTGTCAGCTGCAGCAAAATGTGTAAAGATTCCCTCTAAGATTAAATGAGGAAGCCTTGCGGCTTTAAGGACATCTTCAAGGGCGGGTCTTCCAGGCGTTAGACCCAAACGGCCCATACCGGTATCAATTTTAAGATGAACTTTAGCCTGCCTGCCTGAGCGCTCCGCAACGCTGTTCAGCGCTTCAGCCATCTCCAGGCTGTATACTGTCTGAATCAGATTTAAGTCCAATACTTCATTAAACTGAGTGCCGGGTGTATATCCAAGAAGCAAAACCGGGGCGTCGATCCCCGCTTTTCTCAACTCTTTTGCTTCTTCAACCCTGGCAACCGCCAGGCTTTTTGCTCCGTTAGCCAGAACAATTTTAGACGTTTCCAAAGCTCCGTGTCCATATGCGTTTGCTTTTACCACGGCCATAATTTCCGATTTTGGGGAAAGAAATTTACGTATTTCCCGCATATTCTGCTTAATGGCGCCAAGATCTATTTCAGCCCAAACCGGGACTTCCAGGATCAGTCACCTGCCGTTAATTGCTTTCAGTTTCTAAAATAGCGTCCGGTAAAAAGTCTAGTATATCACCGGCTACAAGACCGCGGCAGCCTTTTTGCCTGACCGCAAGATCACCGGCCAGACCGTGAAGGTAAGCCCCCGCCCCCGCCGCATCAAATGGGTTTAAGCCCTGGGCGATCAAGCCGGCAATGATCCCGGTAAGGACATCGCCTGCGCCGCCTGTGGCCATACCCGGATTTCCTGTTGTATTGATATAAACCCTGGAATCCGGCGAAGCGACTATAGTTGAAGCGCCCTTCAATAATAAAACGGCTCCCCACTCTCTGGCCGCTGCCTCCGTTGTTTCCAAACGCCGCTGCTGGATTTGCGCTGTGGTCTTGCCTGTCAGCCTGCCCATCTCACCCGGGTGAGGGGTTAAGACAAGCGGCGCTGACGTTAGTTTGAACACTTCCGTATAGCCGGCAAGACAATTTAAACCATCCGCATCCAATACACAAGGTATTCTTAACATAGGTAAAATTCTTTTTACAAAAGAAACCGTCTCCGGATGTGTGGTGATACCGGGTCCAATTGCGATAACATCAAAGCGCTGCGCAAGGGCAGCAATTTCATCCAAAGCTTCGCTTCCGATTGTCTGTTCGGGACTCTCCGGCAAGGCGACAGTCATGATTTCAGTCAGTTTTGAAGCGACAAGCTTTTGCACGCCGGACGGAACTGCAAGGGTAACCAGTCCCGCGCCAGCCCGTGCTGCGCTCATGGCGGACAGGCAGGCGGCGCCGGTCATGCCCCTCGATCCGGCAACAATAAGTACCCGTCCGTAATCACCTTTGTTGGAGGCGGCCTGACGCGGCTGAAACCAACCGCAGACCATATCCCTTGTTAATAACTGTCTCTTTAAGGATTCGCTATTATAAAGAAACGCCGGTATGGAAATGTCGGCTACAAGGAGTTTGCCTGTATAGCTTGCGCCAGGTTCCTGGACAAGCCCCAGCTTGGGCAGGCCGAAGGTAACTGTACAGGTTGCCTTAATACAAAGGCCTTCAACAAGGCCGCTGTCCGCCTGTAATCCCGATGGTATATCTACGGCCACTACCGGTTTCCCGCTGCGGTTAATCAGCTCGATTACACCGGCGGCGGGCTGGCCTGGAATTCCCCTGAAACCAGTGCCAAAGACAGCGTCTATGATGAGATCGCTTTCTGAAAGGAATGCGTGCAAATCATCGAAACAGTAATTCTCATCTATTAAATCTATCTTTTGGCCCATATTTTCCCAGATAAACATATTTGTTTTCGCGTCACCAAAGATTTCATCTTTTTTTGCTAAAAGAAAAACCTTTACATCGGCTTTTAAGTTAGATAAATGCCGGGCAATAACAAAACCGTCCCCGCCATTGTTTCCCTTGCCTGAAAATACGCAGACAGCCTTGTCTTCAATATTGGGAAGCAACTGCCGGATAACTTGGACAGTCTGCAAACCGGCGTTCTCCATTAGAACAACCCCGGGTATCCTGTAATCCTCTATAGCGGTGCGGTCCAGTTCCCTCATTTCCGCGGCGCTGACTACTTTCATATTTAGCCTCCTAAAACCAGAGCAAATGCCAATGCTTTGTCCCGATCGTGGGAAATGCTGATTAAAACTTTTCCGATACCTTTTTCTACGGCAATTTCAACAGCCTTATTATGCAAAGATATTTTTGGCGCTTGGTCTATTTCTGTTACTATCTCGACATCCCGCCACCTTATGCCAAAAGCCAGGCCTGTTCCCAAGGCTTTTAAAACGGCTTCTTTGGCGGCAAAGCGGGCGGCAAAAGATGGAAAGGGGTTCTTACGCAAGTTACAATAAGCCACTTCACCCTGTGTAAAAATCTTATTTAGAAACTTGCCCGGATATTTTTCGGCTAATATCCGCAGCCGTTCAATTTCAATTATATCAGCGCCGATTCCTTTTACCAATGGTAAATCCGCCTTTTAGTAAATTAAAAACCGATAATCTTTTTAAGTTTTTTTGCCTGCGCACGGCTTACGGGGACTTCGCTTTTTTCCTTGTCATCCACTATAAGGTTGTATGTCCCGTTAAAGAAAGGGACTATTTCTTTTACTTTATGCAGGTTGACCAGGTAACAGCGGTGAGTTCTGAAAAATAATTTTGGATCCAGACGTTTTTCAAGTTCCTTTAAAGTAAACCTTACAAAAAGTTTTTCATCAAAGATTTTTAAATAGACATAATCTTTTTCCGTAAATGCAAAAACGAGATCCGACTCAGGCACCAGAACTGTTTTTCCTTTCTTTTCAGCAGGAATACGGTCAATTTTGATCTGTTCCAAATCAAGGCTGATATCAGTATGACTATAACCGCCGGGCGTTTCCGCTTCCTCAATATCTTGGCTTTCCAGGTTTGCCCCGGAATCACCGATCAGCTTCAGGACTTTGTCGATAGCCCTTTTTAAGCGGCTGATTTCCACCGGTTTCAAGAGATAGTCGACAGCATTGATATCAAAGGCCTTCACGGCATATTCATCGTAGGCGGTAACAAAAATAACGAATGGCTGGCAGGGAAGTTTCTGAATCGCTGCTCCCAATTCCATACCGCTCATTCCAGGCATCGAAATATCAAGAAACAAAACCTGGTAATCCAATGCCTTTATCAATACGAGGGCTTCTTGCGCATTGGCAGCTTCACCAATAACTTCAATGTTGTCAAAGTTCTTCAAAGCAAAACGCAATTCCTGCCGCGCCGGGTATTCGTCATCCACGATTAAAGCTTTCAATTTCATTTTTTCTCTCCTCCCTGTCCACATGCTTAAGATCCAGTGGAACCCGGAAAAATACGGATGTACCCACCCCGGGGGTACTTTCTATTTTTAGGCCGTAATCTTCACCAAATAAGCTCTTCAAACGTTCGTTTACATTGCTTAGACCAACGCCGTTTCCCGAACCTACGCCAGGCTTAAGGATTTCAGGCAGCCTTTCCGGTTGAATTCCCACACCGTCATCATTTACTTCAAATAAGATTTCCCCGTCAGCGAGGCTGGCGGCAATTTTAACTGTTCCTTTGCCTAACTTGGGTAATATACCATGCTTGATCGCGTTTTCGGCCAGCGGTTGGATAGTAAGTACAGGCACCTCGCAGGATAAAAGGGTATCATCGATATCTTTCAGTATCTGCAGTTTCTCACCAAAACGCGCCTTTTCCAGAACAAGATACGTATTCAAATACTCGATTTCTTCTTTCAGGCTGTTGAAGTGTCCTCTTCTTTTAAGCGCATAACGAAAAAAACTGGCCAGCCGGATCAACAGGCGTCTGGCCGTTTCGGGATTCGTCCGGATAAACATGATAATGGTATTTAAAGTATTAAACAGGAAATGAGGGTTAATTTGAGCCTGAAGAGCTTCCAGTTCCGCCTTGGTAACCAGTTGGGTCTGCCGGTTCAGTTCCGCTAATTCCATCTGCATTCCAAATAAATGAGCCAGCCCGACCGCCAGTTTCACTATTCCTTCCGGTACTTTGCCGGGTTTTGACTGGTATAGTTTTAATGCTCCGGTTACTTTTCCGTTGCATTTCAAAGGAGCGATCACGGCGGACTCCAAAGGGCAGTCCGGAAAAGGACATTTCAGATCATATGGGTTATTCAATATTTTTAACTCTCCGCTGTATAGCGCCGCCTTGGTGGCCTCTGTAAGAATAGGTCCTCCCGCTTTATGGTGATCGTCTCCCGAACCGATGTGGGCAAGTATTTTTTCTCTGTCGGTGATCGCTACTGCCGCAACCTGAGAAATCTCTTTTATTATAGCCGCCGTTTTAGCAGCTGTTTCTTCACTGAGACCCCGCCTTAAAAAAGGCAAAGTTTCATTGGCAATCTGGAGTGTGAGGTCGACAAGGCTCTTCTCCAGTTTGATATTTTGAAGTTTCTGCCTGTAAACAAACCTGTCCATCCCTACTGCTGTAAGAATATTGGATATGAGCAGGACAATCGCACAATGCCAGATTAAAGGTTTCCATAAGATTAGTAAGGCTGCTGCCGCAATGTTAAGCGGCAGCCACCAGATAAGTATCCCGCGCAAGATACTCCTGTCCGTTTTCCAGCCCCCTAGTCATAGACTGAATATTTGTAAACATTCGCCATTTAAAGCTGTTTCTGCTTTCACAATTTTCTTTTAACTATTATAATTAAGGAAAAAGTAAATGTCTATCGCAAAAACACCTCCGGATTTTTTGAAGAAGTGGATAATTTATACGCTTTATATTTTGCAAAGGAGATCGGGGAAAAATGAAAAACATCTTAATTATTGGGGGGAGTTACTTTATAGGAAGGGTCTTTACCTTAATGTTAACGAGGAGAAAGGAATATTCAATTCACGTTCTGAACCGGGGCAACAGGCCGCTAAAAATACAGGGCGTTGAAGAATATATCTGCGACAGGAATGAATCCGAAAGAATAAAAAAGGTCATCCCTCCTTTGGACTGGGATGCGGTGGTTGACTTCTGCGCTGATGTTCCTCACGAAGTAAGCAGTATGATTAATGATTTGCCCGGCAAATTAAACCATTATATTTATTTCAGTACCTGTGCGGTTTATAAGACATCTGTAGATTACCCTAAATACGAAGACTCACCCAAACTTTCAGGATCTATTCAAGGCCCTTTTGGAGACTATGGCTATAAAAAGTATCTTACAGAACATGAATTAGTTGAGAATTGTGAAAGCAAAAATATTAATTATACAATATTAAGGCCTGCTTTCGTTTACGGGCCCTATAATTATGCCCCGAGAGAATCATATTTCTTCGACCTTATATTGGCCAACAAGGAAGTGCCTGTTCCTGTAAACTCAATTGCACTTTTCCAGTTCGTCTATGTTACGGATATCGCCAGTTTGTGCATTTCCTGCCTGGGTAACAGCACTGTCTATGGAAATGCCTACAATTTGTCGGCAGAGGAAATGATCTCATATCAAAAGCTAATCAATGTATTTGAAGAAATCAGCGGCGAGAGAATTCGGACCAGAGAATACAGCTGTGAGGAAATTGATCAAAAGAATATCCCCCTGCCCTTTCCATTAGAACAGCATGAACTCTATTCCGGTTCGCTAATTTCAAAGACTTTAAATTTCAAGTACACACCATTCACTAAAGGCATGAAAGACACCTTTGAATTTTATAAGAAACACTCTTTTATGAAGTAGCTTAAAAAAACGGCAAGTCCATTAATAATAAAGCTCCAAGAACACAAATTCAAAAGGCGGAATAACCAGAGGGACGGTGATTTTTATTTCAGCAAAAGCAGATAAAGTAATATGTCCGCTTGCCGAAAAAATACAGACATCCTTTTATTGTGCCGTTAATTGATCTGTTTTCCATATCCCATACCGGTAGCATTTTAAGGGCGTTCCATCAGCGGGACGCACTCTCTGAAAAATTTTTCAACGCCCGATAAATGCTGTTGTTTTTGCTGTTGTAATTTACGAATAATTAGCGCATAATAGTATCAACAAGGAAAGAGGTGATTTTATGCCAAACATCAAGCCGGTTTCGGATTTGCGAAATTATAACGAGGTTTTGAGGGATGTTGCTGTGGGCGCGCCAGTCTTTTTGACGAAGAACGGCAGAGGACGTTATGCGCTTATTGATATTACAGAGTACGAGAAAACACAGGCGACAATCAAGCTGATGGGCGAACTTGCCAAGGGCCGGAAATCAGGCGAGGAAAAGGGATGGGTTTCACATGAAGCTGTGAGAGCACATTTCAAAGAGAAAACCAATGAATAAGCTTCATTATTCTCCGGAGGCTTTAAGTGACCTTGACGAAATATGGGCATACATTTTTGAGGAATTACAAAATTCCACCGCTGCCCAAAACACGGTGGATGGCATATTGGATAACATAGAAAATTTGCGAAAGTTTTCAGAAATGGGGGCGCCTCTGTGCTCAGTCATTGAGGTCGAAAGCGATTACCGTTTTCTTGTATGCGGAAACTACCTTGCCTTTTACCGCGTCAAGGGCGAGGAGGTCAACATAGACCGCATATTATACGGCAGGCGCGATTATCTGCGTATCTTGTTCGCCAATTCATCGGAAGAAGCCATCAAGTAAAATAAAACAATAACCAAAGAAAACGCCAGTAGAGATTCCGGCGTTTTTATGCGCAAAGATGCGATTTCAAGGTTTCTGTTTCCATACACACAGACAAATGCATGGAATCTGGACTTACATTGCCGAAAGACTGCTGGAGCCCGGGTACTGTTATTTATTGAAAGCAATACATAGCATTCAAAAAATCGCCTTTCGGTGATTTAACCGTTGCGTCACTTGCGAAGACTCACCCAAACTTTCAGGATCTATTCAAGGCCCTTTTGGAGACTATGGCTATAAAAAGTATCTTACAGAACTTGAATTGGCTAAGAATTGTGAAAGCAAAAATATTAATTGCACAATATTAAGGCCTGCTTTCGTTTGCGGGCCTTACAATTATGCCCCGAGAGAATCATATTTCTTCGACCTTATATTGGCTGACAAGGAAGTGCCGGTACCATCAAACTCGATTGCTCTTTTCCAGTTCATCTATGTTACGGATATCGCCAGTTTGTGCATTTCCTGCCTGGGGAACAGCACTGTCTATGGAAATGCCTACAATTTGTCGGCAGAGGAAATGATCTCATATCAAAAGCTAATCAATGTATTTGAAGAAATCAGCGGCGAGAGAATTCGGACCAGGGAATACAGCTGTGAGGAAATTGATCAAAAGAATATCCCCCTGCCCTTTCCGTTAGAACAGCATGAACTCTATTCCGGCTCATTAATTTCAAAGACTTTAAATTTCAAGTACACACCCTTTACTAAAGGCATGAAAGACACCTTTGAATTTTATAAGAAACACTCTTTTAAGAAATGGCTTAAAATAAAATACAGCAAGTCCATTAATAAAAATAGAAACCTGACATTAAATTTTACTGGTGCATGTGGGGGAAACGAAGAGCGAGCAACATACCGCCTTGTGTTTTAGACATAATAATGCTATAATTATGTGCAAGAGAGGAGGTGCCGTTATGCCGCAGATTAGACCTATTACGGACTTGAGAAATACCAACGAAATTTCCGACATCTGCCACGCCAAGAAAGAGCCGATTTTCATTACAAAAAACGGCTATGGTGATCTGGTAGTTATGAGCATTGAAACTTACGAAGCTATGCTGGAAGAACGGGAACTTGACGCCGCCATCACGGAAGCCGAGGCCGAGTATACATCTGACAGCCAGTTGTTGGATGCGAGGAAAGCTCTCTCCACATTAAGGAGGCGGCACTTTGGATAAATACGCCGTAAAATTGCTTTCCCGTGCCTATCGGGATTTGGAAGGCATCTATGCCTATATTGCCGATACGCTGCTGGAGTCAGGTACGGCGCAAAAACTTCTGGACGCGCTAGAAGAAACAATTTTCAGTTTGGAGGAACTTCCCCAGCGGGGAGCAACACAAGGATAACCGTCCCCGTATCACGTGCTCCCATTTTATTAGCAGACATTACTAAACATAATAGGAATGATCATTATTTGACACTCATCATGGTGCAGTTAGTCAGATGAATAATATGTTTTTAACCTGTCTTGCTTGCGGAGTCAATCAAAAAAATTACTCATCGGATTCTTGCACTATTTTTGAACTGTCGTTATATCATGATATAGCTCGGAATATTCTTTCGCATGACGTTTATGAATGTGGTTCCTTTCAAGAACAGGAATGGCACGACGAGCGTCAATCTTGGCTTGCAGTTTTTCGATATTTTCATAAGATCGACTGTTTGTAAGTACATCTAAAGCACCGTCAATTTTTAGAGAGAGCATATAGTACCTCATATTTTCAACAAGACGCTCAGCACACTTTATAATCAATCCACCTGAACTGAAAATGATCAGCAGAATCCCGGTTTTCGTCTCTATCTTGAAAAAAACGGCTAGAAGTACAAGCACTAACAAACGAATTACCATGTGAATAATTCTTTCACACGTGATCTTCTTGTTCCACCAGCAATTTTGCTTTTGGCATTCGTATATCGCATCCTGCTCTGACAGTGGCTGTGAAAACTCATACCAGTTCCGAACCCCAGCAGGGTTATCGCGGCCAGTATTGTCCATCTGCTCCTTGCTTTTTTCAGGAGAATGCTTTACGGCTTTGATTGAGAGTTCCTCCAATTCCTGCACTTCAGATTTGGTAAACTGACCTATATTGATAGCCAATACATAGGCATCGAAGTATTTCCTGAGTGCAGAAGCCGAAGCCACATTAACAGTCATTAGCCAATTGAGTAATACGGCTATTATGTCCATAAAAAAAGGCACAGCGATGAAAAACATCCTCCAAGTAGAACTGTCTGGTAAGAAAATTGTTAACCAGGAAACAATACAACACACCCAAACGAGATCGTTTAGTATTTCAGCATGGTTATAATGTCTACGCGAAGCATACTGATACCGCAACATTCGCTCTTCATTTTGCTTTTTTTCGATAGAGTTCACGCTCATTTTCTTTGGCCAACTCCTTGTCAAAAGAGATTAAATCATTCATCATTATTTTCTTGATACGGGTATCTTTGTAAAAGCGAAACATGGCTTGTCCATGGCAGTTCCGTAACGGCTTTTCGCTTCCGCAAGGACAGGGGTGATGTCCGCGATACATCTGATTCTTGATGAAATGCATCAGTTTGTATGTCTCAACTTCATCTTTTGCCATCAGAAAGTCCTGATAGGTCTGTATAATGCCCCATGAGCCGTGAGCGCGTTCACCAAAAGGAAAGATGCCGAAACGTTCATAATATTCATATGAAAAGTAATATATCTCCACGAATTCGGACATCCACTCAACTAGGTTAAACCCGTCAATAAAACGAATGCGTATCTGGGAATCCGTTGCCAAGCAGAGCCTGCCGTTTGGATAATAGTGATGATAATCCTGCTTGATCTGTCGGTCAGTGTCAATGATAAAGGGAAGCTCGTCAGAACCTAAAGGAATGATAATATCTAGAATATATATCTTCCGCATAGTGAAATCATTATAAGTCCTAAAAACCAAGATGCGACCATGCAAACGTACCATCTGGGAATCAGATTGCACAATTGCCAGATCAGGATATTCATGCAACATCTGTGTAATCTGCAGCGTAACGGTCTCTACGGTAAAAATCATTGTGCACTCCACGGTTTGGCAGGGATGACAGGTGAAACAGGCTTGGGCGCAACCTTGTTGTATTTCGTTCCCCAAACGCTCGCCACAGCTTTCTGTCCAAACGCAGTCTCAGCTCTTGCCCGGAAGTCCTCATCGCTCATCTTAAGAGAATCGATCAAATCCTGCCGCACTGCCTTTGACCATGCGAAGAAATGAGTCGGGATAGAAGCATCAAGGTTCCACTGATCGGCGAGATTATCTTCGGGGTTTGCCGGGTTTTCGATGACCCACTTGCCACTTTTTCTGCCAATTACATTTTTGCCCTGATAGCGTTCAGCGAATCTTTCCTCTGTGAGGGTTTGATACTCGGCATATGTAGCAAACTCGTTCAGCACATAATTCAAGAGGTCAAAGACGGAAATGCTCGCTGAAGCAGATGACGAGATGCGGGTAACAATGGTATTGATAATGGCAGAGATCGGCTTAATATCATCGCCGTTATTAAACTTGCTGTAGTACATATTCCGATGATACTTCAATATCTGGATTACCCGCTGCATAGCAGAACGGTCGAGTTCTTCTGGAATTTCTTCCACAGAAGCATACGCCGACCGGTTTTCCTCAAACAACATCTGGCGATACTGCATCCGGCTAGCGGCCAGGAAGGGGGCATTGATGTCCTCAAACCATGTGCGATATCCCTTAGGGTTATTCGTGATCCAGTTATAGTTCTTCTCACAGTGCTTCGGAATAGCAATTGCAGTGTTGATCAAGCCGGGATTTTTGCTCTTCGAGCGCAGCCGCATTTTATTCTCTTCATTTTCATCAGCGGCAGGGACAATATCAATGGAAAAACCTATGCTGCCTACATCTGCATACTCGATGGTGATACACTCATCATTGATGGTCAGCTTACCACCGTAAAGATCGCTACTGGTAAAAATGTCTTCAACCTTCTTCCGTAACTCTGCAGCGGTGAGGTCGTTACATGTGATTCTGAGCTGGCAAACAAAATCCAGGTCATACGCGGCATTGGGATCTTTTGCATTTGGTCGAACGACAGTGCCGAGGGCAAAAGAGCCCTGTGGATATATATTTGCTTCGATTCCATTATTCCCCAGGTATTCTGCAATGCTTGTATACTTAGTTACGGCGTTCTTGTACATAGTAGGTGTAATATCTAGCTGGGATATGATTTTAAGAATGTCCCGCTGTCGGTCATAAGTGCTCATATGCTTTCCTCTCTTTCATTAATCGGTTTATTAAAAATATGTAAGATCATAAGGCGCCTCCGAAGTAATAATGGCTTAGCACTCGACACCCATGAGTGCTAAGCCATTATTACTATATCATGCCAGACATGCCCCGTCAAGATAATAATTTGGGATTATGAGATATTATCACATAATTAATTAGGATAATGGAAATATCCCAATGATTTAAATTGACAAGCGTGATATTATCGTTTATATTATTAATATCGTCAATAAGGTGGTGTTACTTTGTTATCAGAATTTAAGGTCAGTAATTTTCTTTCTTTTGATGAGGAACAAACTTTTTCCATGGAAGCCGGAAAAGTACGTAGTAAGATTGACAGAGTATATTTAGAAGGTAATTTTAAGCTTCTTAAATTTATGGCGATATACGGGGCCAACGCCTCTGGAAAATCAAATTTAGTAAGTGCTTTTGATTTTGCTCAAACCGTTATTGCAAGAGGAATCCCTACAAGTTGCAACAATTGCTATTGTCGTTTGCAAGATGATAATAAAAATAAACCCTCCCATTTCGAATTTACAATCAAAGTAGGCAACGATAAATATGTTTATGGCTTTGACCTTTTATTAAGTTCTGCTAGTTTTGTGACAGAGTATTTAAAGCAAATGCGGTATGGTACAGTTTACAAAACGATTTTCCATAGAGATATTTCTATGGAAAAATATGAAGTGGATTCTTATTTTAAAGATGCTGCTATTAATGAGCGTCTGAAAATATATGCAGAAGATGTAAAAAAAGATAGCTCCATTCTTTTTTTACGACTGATGAATCAAAACAAGGATTCACTGTATGCTAACGATTCAGTCATAAAGATATATAAACTCGTATATAATTGGTTTAAATACAAATTAAGCGTAAACTATCCTGATAGACCGATAACTAATTATTCATATTTGATGGATAGTGAAAGTGTTAATCAGATTGGTAAGCTATTATCCTCTTTTGGCACAGGTGTTTCTGAATTTGTTATCGCGGATGTCGCATTGGAAAAAGTAACTGCCAACGTGCCCAAAGATCTAATGCAGGATATTATTGATAATCTCAATGAACAAAACAAGCTTTATAAAGAAAAGGGTATTAATTATGCTCCTGCAGTTATGCTTCGTTCAGCCGGAGATAATTTGATGTTTATTATTGAACTTGAAGGCGATAAAATACAGTGCAAAACATTAGAGTTTAAGCACGAAAGAACTAACGCGGTTTTTTCTTTGGAAGAGGAATCAGATGGAACAATTCGTTTATTGGATTTAATTGAGGTGCTTCTTAGTAAGGATAATGAGCGCATTTATATAATTGACGAAATTAATAGACGTTTTCATCCACTACTTACGTATAAGTTTATTGAAGAATATCTGAAATTAGCATCTACACGCAATATCCAGTTAATTGTTACTACGCATGAATCAAAATTGATGGATTTTAATCTGCTTCGTAAGGATGAGATTGGATTTATTGATAAAGATGAAAATGGAAGATCAACTATTTTTTCTTTAGATACCTTCAATGAGCGTTTTGATAAAAAAGTGTGTAAAGCTTATTTTGAAGGTAATTACGGTGCTATTCCCAGGTTTAAAATATTGTAATATTTAGGTCACGCAAGCACAATTATCCTGTAATCACAACAAAATACTGTCGCAAAACGACTTAATAACGGCTCATGTTCAGCCGATTTTTATGTCTATTCCATATCAAAAAGCCAAGGCCCATTCTTTTTGCATGTATAGAAGCATGGGCCTCAGTGTATTCAGGGAGGTTTTTATGGAAAAAATTACGCGGAAAACAGTCTATTGGAAGAATCCACAGTCTATCAAATCATGAATAAGACCCGTCCCGGCTTTTAAAAGATGATTGAGGCAATTGAAAATCGTCAAGCATCGGCTGTTTTATTCAAGGACATGTCACGCTTAGGCAAAAATTACAAGATTGGCAGGCTGATTGAGGAGTTTTTTCCAGAGCATAATATACGGCTTCTCGTAGTATCGAACTATATTTATACCGATGAAGGAGAGAATGAGTTGGCTTTAATTCGAAATTCGTTCAATAAAAGAACTGAGTAGTGATACAGCTTTCAAATGCTATATCACCACTCGGCATGGTCGGGGCGACAGGACTTGAACCTGCGGACCTCACGGTCCCGAACCGTGCGCTCTAGCCAAACTGAGCTACGCCCCGTTAAAAAGCCAACAATGTAATTTTCACACAAAACCCGGAAGAAGTCAACGCCAATGTAAGTTGTGGTATAATAATACCAATCAGGAAACCGGCAGGGAGATTAAATATGCCATTCGACGGTTTTGTGCTTGCCGCGATACGACATGAACTGGAAGATAAGATAATTGGAAGCAGGGTTGATCGGGTCTATCAGCCTTCTAAGGACACCGTAGCTTTAAATTTGCATCGCGCAAAGGAAAAGATGCGTCTGCTGCTTTGTGTTCATCCTTCTTTTGCGCGTATACACTTGTTTAAGCAGCCAAAGGAGAACCCGGCTTCCCCACCTTCTTTCTGCATGGCCCTTAGAAAGCATTTGGAAGGCGGCCGTATAAAAAATATAATTCAACCAGGACTGGAACGAATTATTTCACTTGAGATAGAGTCGCAAAACGAAATAGGCCAGGCAGTGACAAAACACCTGATCTGCGAAATTATGGGAAAACACAGCAATATAATTCTTGTTGAGGTTCAAAGCAGAAAAATAACCGACGCTATTAAAAAATACTCCCACGTATTGAGCCGGCACAGGGAAGTGCTGCCGGGGCGTGTATACATATCCCCGCCGGCACAGGAAAAACTGGATACGATTCATATGACCGAGAAAGATCTGTTCGAATCTTTATTGAAAAGACCCTTGGACGACCTTTTAGTCAAGTGCCTGCAAAACTGTCTGGAGGGATTCAGCACTGTTCTGGCCAATGAAATACTTTACCGTACAGGGCTTCCTGCGGAACTTACATTAAACGAGTGCGGAGAGTATGAGCTTAATAAAATATGGGCCGCCCTTCAGGAAATAATAATCCCGGCAAGACAGAATTCTTTTCAACCGACACTTGTCTTCAACGGGCAGGGAAAACCAATAGAATTCAGCGCGTTTGACCTGACTTGTTTTGGAGAACGATTGAGAAAAAAAGGTTCGATGAACGATCTTGTGGAACAGTTTTACAACCAGCAGGAAGAAAGTTCAAAACGCGAGAAAGAAAGAAGCTATCTTCTTAAAACAGTGCTTAAACAGGCCGGGAACCTTTTGAAAAAGCTGGAGATCCAGCGCAAATACCTTGGACAGGAAGAAAAAACAGAGCAGCTAAGGATATCCGGGGAATTGATTATGGCTAACATCCATCAAATGAGCAGAGGATCTGTAAAAGTTAGCCTGGATAACTTTTATGATGTATCCGGTTCAAAGGCAGATATTGATCTCAACCCCGAATTGGGACCCGTTGAAAATGCCCAGGCGTATTTTAAGAAATATGGCAAAGCTAAAAGGGCTTCCAAAACAGCTGTTCTGATAGAAGAACAAACTATAAAAGAGCTTAATTACCTTGCCGGCGTCGAAACAAATCTAAATATGGCCACTGTCGATCAGGAGATATCCGAGATAAAAGATGAATTAAACAGGCAGGGATATCTTAAAGATTCCGGCCCCCGCAGGGTCAAAACTGTTCAGAAAACGCCGCAGCCAATGGTCTTCAAACTTTCCGAAGGTTTTACGGCGCTCGTCGGCAAGACCAACCGCCAAAACGACTACCTGGTTACACATCTGGCCAAAGATAATGACATCTGGCTTCATGTAAAGGATTATCCCGGAGCGCATGTGATAATCAGAATGGAAAAGAGTTTGTCTGAAACACCGGCGAGTGTTTTACTGGAAGCTGCCTGCCTGGCGGCGTATTTCAGCAAAGCCAGGCAAAATAAAAACGTTCCCGTAGATTATACTTTGCGTAAGAATGTAAATAAACCCCCTGGCGCAAAGCCGGGTTTTGTTACTTATACCAGCCAACGAACGATAAATGCAAATCCGGATGAAGAGACAATACTCAAAATGGCCGGAAATAATTTATAAAGGTGTTCAAAGTGGAGGTTTTTGCGTTAACAGGTCCCAGCGGGACTGGAAAAAGCCACCGGGCAATAGCGCTTGCTCACGAATTGGATGCAGATCTAATTATTGATGACGGCCTGGTTATAAAGGGAACTCAAATACTCGCAGGTTCATCCGCAAAAAGGCAGCCTACCAGGATAGGCGCCATAAAGACGGCGCTTTTTCTTGATAAAAACGAGGCGGAACTGGCCAGGTCAGCAATTTTAGAATTCGTTCCACAAAGAGTGCTGATTCTGGCAACATCCACACGGATGGCTGAAAGAATAAGAATCAATCTCAAGCTGGATTCTTTTAGCAGGGTTATTTCCATAGAAGAAGTGGCGTCGCCTAAAGAAATCCGCAAAGCCAGGATGCTTCGCAAGCAGCACAGCAAACATGTGATTCCCGCTCCCACAGTGGAGGTTCAAAAAACTTTTCCGGATTCATTAATTGATCCTCTGCAAGTCTTTCTAAGGCGCAAAAGCACACCTGAAATAAAAAGCTGGTCGGAGCAATCAGTTGTGCGGCCTTCCTTTACAGGTTATGGTAAAATTTCTGTTTCTCACAGCGCATTAATTTCCATTATCACCAGGGCAGCCGAAGAAATTGAAGGCGTTAGGAAAACCGGCAGAGTGCATATTACCCGTTTGGGACAGGACGTTGTTCTGGATATGTTTCCGACAATAATTCATGGTTACAACTTAAAAACAGTAAGTTATAAGATGCAGCATGCGGTCAAGAAACGCGTTGAAGATATGACAGGTCTGACTGTCAAGGCTGTAAACGTTTTGGTTAAAGATTTGAGTTTTAAATCAGATTAGCTTATTTTGGATTATGTCAAGCAGTATTTTATATGCTCCGGCTAGTGCACGCGCCCGGTGGCTGATCCTGTTTTTCACAGCCGGATCGAGTTCGGCAAAAGTTTTCTCGAATTCGGGCACATAAAAAAGAGAGTCATAACCGAATCCTCCGGCGCCTTTTTGTTCAAAGGCGATCAATCCCCGGCAGCTGCCCTCGGCGGTAAATATCTTGCCGGAAGGGGTGGCAATTGCCACAACACAAAAAAAACGCGCCTTGCGTTCTTCCCGGGGAACGTTCTCCAATAATTGTAGAAGTTTCATGTTGTTGGTGATGTCATCGCTTTTTTCTCCGGCAAAACGCGCTGAATATATACCGGGAGCGCCGTTCAGATAATCTACCTCTAATCCTGAGTCGTCGCTCATTGCCAGGCAGCCGGTTGCCGAAGCTATGGTTTTGGCCTTCTTTACGGCATTCTCGGCAAATGTAGTTCCATCCTCAACAATCTCGGGCAATTCGGGATATAAAGACAGGGAAACCACCTCAAGATCAAGCGGGCTCAGCAATGCAACAAGTTCTTTAATTTTCCCCTGGTTGCGGGTTGCCAGAATTAACTTCATTTCGTCATCCTTTAACTAATTTAATATAAGAAGTAAGTGTCTCCTTCCTGCGCAAGAACTACTGGGCGGCCATATCCTTCCTGCGCCTGGGAGCGTATTTGTTCAAGATCGCATTCAGGGTAAAAGTGGGTCAAAATAAGTTCCTTGACCTTTGCCTGTGCGGCCAGTTCCCCTGCCTGCCGTGCGGTAAAATGCAGTTCCTTAAAAGCTTCCAGGTCTTTATCGAGTCCGCTTGCTTCACAAAGAAAAATACCGGCTTTTTCAGCAAACTCAGTTAACTCTTTGCTGGGTATTGCATCCCCGGAGTAAACCAGGTAACCGGAACCCTCTATTCCCAAGGCATAGGCGCTCATAGTTGAATGCTGCACCGGAAGAAAAGTCACATATACCTCACCGATCTTTGCCTGTCGTATCTGTGCGCCGGAAGGCAGTTGTTCAACTGGAAGGTCTTCGATAGACATTACCTCAAACGCATCCGAGCAGGACTGCATTTCCTTAAAGATATGATGCGGTTCCGACGGTAAAAACAGTTTTACAGGATTCCTTCGCAGACCATCCCTGAGAGCCCCTCTAGTGGCATGCCGCAGACAGTGCAAATCAACATAATGATCAGGGTGCAGATGAGTTATAACAGCTGCCTTTATATCGGCGTGATGTATAAAATGACCTAAACGGCTGAAAGCGCCGTGTCCAAAATCAAGTAAAATGTTGGCGCCGCCATCCTGCAGCAGATAGCCCGAACAAGCGCCGTCCACCGGTGTGTAAGGAGCCCAACATCCAAGAACGGTTAAGCGCATTTTTTACTTCTTCCCCCTTTGATAAAATATGCAGGGGTATTATATCACCATGGGATTACAAAAGGCAATAATCTGATATACACCCATTTACAATAAGAACAAGTCTGTTTAAAATAAAAAGGAACATGGTTTTGAATAAGGAATAAGCTGACATGAATAATGCATTAACGGGAAGGAGGGGCAATTACCAGATTGGAAACTAAGATCCAGGAAATAACGCAGCAAAATATTATAACAACAGAAGAAGGCATTCCCCCCGCAAAAACACTTAGCGAATACGCCGAAATCGTCGGACCGCAGATTATAGAGGAACTGGTTAGGCTAGGAACAGCAATTAAAGGCCTTAAAGTGCAGCAAGTCAATTCCGCCCGGTCCGGCGGGGGTGTGGCTGAAATGCTTCGTTCAATAATTCCGCTTGAACGGGTCCTCGGGCTCGATATGAACTGGGAAGTTATTAAAGGAAATATAGATTTTTTTAACTATACGAAAACAATCCACAATTTTCTTCAAGGTAAAATGGGAATTCCCGATCTCGTCGGAACTAAAGTATACTGGGATACAAACAAGACGAACTTTAAATTGATTGATCGGGACGCAGATATAGT
The DNA here is from genome assembly GCA_041653135.1 of Eubacteriales bacterium. Classification (GTDB taxonomy): domain Bacteria; phylum Bacillota; class Desulfotomaculia; order Desulfotomaculales; family Nap2-2B; genus 46-80. Next base: position 52,295 of record JBAZGB010000001.1, read on the forward strand.
TCTTATTCACGATCCCCAGCCTGCCGGGCTGATCAAATTTCTCGATTCTGAAATAAGGAAAAAGCAGAAATGGATCTGGCGATGTCATATTCAGCTTCTGCCAAGAGATTTTTTTGTAACTGAGTTTTTAAGGACCCTGATCGAGTCCTATGACGCAACGATCTTTTCTTCACCGCAATTTTTGCCGCCGTGGAAAGTACCGTCAATTCTGATTCTTCCGTATATAGATCCTCTTTCTGACAAGAATAAAGAATTGACAGAACAAGAAATACAGGCTGTGCTTGATAAATATGGCATCGAAGATCCAAAAAAGAAACCTCTTCTTACGCTCGTGTCCCGCTTCGATCCTTTTAAAGGACACCTGCCGGTTATAGAAGCTTTTAAAAAAATTCGCAGGATATTCACCTGTCAATTATTGCTGGCGGGCGGAACAGCATCCGACGATCCTGAGAATATCAAGATCTTTGATGAACTGATCGAGAAATCAAAAAACATACCGGATATTATACTTTTAAATCTTCCTCCGGACAGCCATATAGAGGTAAATGCCTTCCAGAGGGCATCAACTATAATTCTTCAGCCGTCTGTAAAAGAGGGTTTTGGACTGACCGTAAGCGAAGGAATGTGGAAAGGAAAACCGGTAATTGGTGGTAATACGGGAGGCATACCGGCACAAATTATCGATGGTTATAATGGATTTTTAGTAACTCCCGGAGAAAAGGGCATACCGGAAATGATTGAAAGGGTAACCTATCTGCTGGAGCACCCACTGTCTGCTAAAGAAATGGGAAAGAGAGGAAGGGAAGGAGTTAAGGAGCGTTTTTTAATTACCCGAGGCATCTACGATGAATTACACTTGTTTAAGAATCTAATCCAGGGCTTAGAAGTATAGGAGGGAGAACTTTAATGAGTATTTTATCAGCTATTGGCAATACCCCGCTTGTAGCTTTAAAAAACTTAAACAGCAATCCCGGAGTAAAGATATTGGCCAAGCTTGAAGGAAGCAATCCCGGGGGGTCGGTCAAGGACAGGCCGGCTTATTACATGATTAAAAGAGCTGAAGAGTCAGGTGAATTAACACATGACAGGATCATTTTAGAGCCAACCTCCGGCAATACAGGAATAGCTCTGGCAATGATTGGAGCGGCAAAAGGATATAAAGTAACTTTGATTATGCCTGAATGCGTCAGTATAGAAAGACAGCTCATCTTAGAGGCACACGGTGCAGAGGTCATGCTTACCCCAGCGTGTGAGGCAACAGACGGAGCTATCCGGAAGGCCCATGAAATCGTGGAAAATAATCCGGAATTATACTATATGCCGAATCAATTTATAAACCTGAATAACATCATCTCTCACTACGAAACTACCGGGCCGGAAATATTTTCCCAGACAAACGGAGAAGTCGATATATTCGTGGCAGGAATGGGGACAACCGGGACATTGATGGGTATAAGTCAGTACCTTAAAGAAAAGAAGCCCGGCGTAAAAATTATCGGGATAGAACCGACAGTAGGGCATACGATACAGGGGCTTAAAAACATGACAGAATCTATTGTTCCTGCTATTTACGATCCTGCAATGCTGGACCGGATAATTGTCGTTGAAGATGAAGAAGCGTTTGAAACAACCAGGAGGCTTGCTCTGGAAGAAGGTATTTTCGCCGGCATGTCCAGCGGGGCAGCAGTGGCGGGGGCCCTTCGCCTGGCGGGTGAGATGGATTCCGGGACAATTGTTGCCCTGCTGCCTGACCGGGGTGACCGTTACCTCAGCACAACCCTGTTTAAATCAGTCTGCGGTAAATGTCCTCCGTAAAAAGCGGAAAATTATTTTACAATGTTTTCCTTTCGATAATACATTTGGAGGGTAAGTTCCCCCTCCAAATTTCTATTTTACGGGTGAAATATTGTCTGTAATTGTGTTAAGAACGGTATGTTTATGTCCAGGCAGGGATTCCAGATATTCTAAAGCCTCATTGGAAGTTTCGAATCCGTCACTTCGGCCAAGTAATCTTTTTATGAAAGAAACAAACGGATCTGACAGATTAAGAACTTTCTCCCAGGGCAGTTCAAACTGTGTTTCATCCTCAACATGGTTTGTAAAAAGATCCACTGCAACGACTCCTGCTCCGAACAAATCGCTGCCAGGGCTGATTTCCCTGCGCAACAGGGAGTATGTTTCATATCCGGGAATATTCTGCCCCTTCATTTTAAAACTATGAACAGGATAAATATATTTTAAAGCATTTCCTGAAGAAACGATTTCCACCGGATCAGGGCAAATAGGAAATTGAAGAGGATCAAGAAATCTTGCCAGGCCAAAATCAACTAAAAAGATTTTTTCCTCATTTACTATAAGGTTAGACAAACGAATGTCGCGGTGGATAACGGCGTTTTCTTTTGCTGAAGGGCAATGCAGTTCACCAAGAATAGCGAAAAGCTCTACTAATATATTCCTGACTTCTAGTTCACTGAAACGGCAGCCTGTATCAATTAAGTAACTTAAAGGCCAACCGGGTATATATTCCTGAACTATACAATAGACATCCTCCAGGGAAAAACTTTCAATAAACCTTGGTACTCCCCTGCACGTTATACGTTCCAGGATCTCTTTTTCCAACTGGAAGTACCGCGGAAAACCGGCGCTTTCTTCAGCATCGTCGAACAAAGCTTTTACAGCATATAACCGGCCGTTCTTTTCGACTTTTAGAACGGCCCCATAACTTCCCCGGCCGAGGTATGTCTTAAAGTAATATCCGCGGTGGGAATGCTCCTTTCAGGAGGAAAACAGGCCTCCCAGAAAACCTTTTTTACGCCGATGTTTTCTTCCGGAACTGCTGTTATGGTATCCGTAGGGCTGGTGCTCAGGCTGCGGTATATGTTGCTGCGGCGCCTGCTGCGGCGCTTTCTGCGGCGTCTGCCGTTGCGCAATCCCGCCTAATGCTCCTCCGCAATTAGGGCATGAAACCCACTTTGGTTCAACCTTGTTTCCACACGAAGGACAAAAAAGATTCCTGCTGACTTCAGCGCCGCAATACGGGCAGAATTTGAAATCGTTTTGAAGATTCTGCTGGCAGTTCGGGCAATTCATTAGAAATACCTCCTATTGACCAAGTATTACTTCTTTATACCACAATATACAGAATAAAGCAAATTTAGCAAATGAGGATAAACAGCAACTACCCTATCCTGAAAATTAATTTACATCAGGGAGGTCAACCGCCTATGTGCTCATGTTCGCTTCGGGCCGTCGTTGTCACGGTTCGCTCAGGTGCTCCGTGCCGGCAACGCCAACGGTTCGCTTCGGACAGAACCAGGCGGCGCTGCAAAGGCGGCATGGCAGGCGCGAGATACACCGAGCGTTAAATTCTCGACATCACAAAGTCTTTTCAAGAAACCTTGAGTGTGCCGCTGGTTTCGCACCGCGGTTCTATAACCGAAGCTTCACCGGGCGCTGCAGCGGCACTTAAGCAATATCGCTCACCTGTAAACAACGACGCCCTTTAATTAATAGGGTTCTCTCGTTCTTTGAATGAGGGCTCAAAATCGCACTTGAGGCATTTGCTCTCCCCTATATTGATGATTTTCATCCTTCTAATGGTACTGCATTAGCAGTGCATAAACGTTCTTAGTTTGTGTTGTTTAAATAAAAAAGGCTGTCCTGTTCCGGACAACCTTTTTTATACATGCACTCTTTATTGTTATTTCTAGCCTGGAGCCGCTAGGCCGGGGCCTTTGGGTTTGCCTTTTAACCAGCGGTTGAATCCACGGAAAGCGGTCTCGCGGTTAAGTTCAGCAATAATTGAAACCAGCGGAATTTCCTTGGGACATACTCTCTCGCAGTTCTGTGCATTACCGCAGTCCGCAATTCCGCCGTCGCCTGCTATGGCGTCCAAACGTTCGTCCTTATACATGGCCCCTGTCGGATGGGCATTGAATAACTTTACCTGCGCCATACATGTCGGCCCCATGTAATTTGACTTGGGATTGACATAAGGGCAGGCTTCCATGCAGCACCCGCAGGTCATACAGCATGAAATTAAGTAACGTTCATCCTGAACGCCGGGAGCAACTTTAGGGCCGGGACCCATGTAATAAGTCCCGTCTATGGGAATCCACGCTTTGATCTTTTTCAAATTCTCAAACATTTTTTGCCGGTCAACCATCAGATCGCGGACCAAGGGAAATTTGGTCAGCGGCTGCAGGACGATCGGCTTACTTAGCGTATCTACCAGGGCAGCGCATGCCTGGCGGGCAGTTCCGTTGATCACCATAGTGCAGGCGCCGCAGACCTCCTCCAGGCAGTTGCAGTCCCAAATTACCGGGGTTGTCGGTTTGCCCTGCGCGTTGACAGGGTTTTTCTGGATTTCAAGGAGCAACGAAATTACATTAGCCTTGGGCCCGACGGGAACTTTAAATTCTTCCCAGTACGGCCTGGAGCTGGGACTGTCCTGACGTTTAATTTTTAAAATAGCATCACTCATTTTTTATTTCGCCCCCTCCTTGCTCGTGGCGGCCTCTTTTTCGGCGCTCTCTTTAATTACCTGATCCTTGGTGACATCATAACGGCGCACCCTTGGTTTAACTAACGATATATCTACATCTTCCAGTGAAAATTGCGGTCCGCTCGGTGTCCATTTAGCTTTGGTGGTTTTCATCCAGTTCTCATCATCCCGGTTTGGATATTCAGGCATATAATGCGCGCCCCTGCTTTCCTTGCGCAGCAGAGCGCCTCCGACTATTCCCCTGGCTAATTCGAACATATTCCATAAGTGCCGGATAAATATGGCCGTCCGGTTGGACCAGCCGCCTGTGTCATAGACACCGAGTTTCTTATACCTCTGCATCAATTCTAAAAGCTTCTTGTCAGTATCCTGCAGTTGTTTGGTCGTGCGCACAACACCAGCATAAGTGGACATATATTCATTCATTTCGTCTTTAAGCACATAGGGATTTTCCGGGCCGTTAAACTTAAATATCTTATCCATGCCGGCTTTCTGCTTGGCCATTTCCGCATCAAAAACTTTACTTGAGACATCGCTGGAGGTTTTCTTAAGCGACTTGCAGTATTCCATTACTTTGTCCCCGGCTACTGTACCGGCGTACAGGCAGGAAATAAGTGAGTTTGCCCCAAGTCTGTTGGCTCCGTGATATTGATATTCACATTCCCCGGCTGCAAACAGGCCCGGAATGTTGGTCATCTGATTATAATCAACCCACATGCCGCCCATTGAATAATGCATTGCCGGGAATATTTTCATAGGCACTTTGGTTGGTTCCTCGCCTGCAAACTTACGGTAAATTTCCAAAACGCCGTGCTGTCTTTTCTCTATCCACTCGGGTTCAAGATGGGTAACATCCAGATAAACGGAATCTTGTCCGTCCAGGCCAAGTCCTAATTCGCGGCATACTTTAAAAATGCCCCTGCTGGCAACATCACGGGATACGAGATTGCCATAGGCAGGATACCACTCCTCCATGAAGAACCATGGTTTGCCGTCTTTATATGTCCAAAGGCGTCCGCCGTCACCGCGCACACCTTCAGAAATCAGCCTCAGTTTATCTTCTCCGCCAATACATGTGGGATGAATCTGGATCATTTCCGGGTTTGCGTAATATACACCCTGCTGGTAGGCGCTGCTCGTCGGGCTGCCGGTGTTGATAATAGAATTCGTCGTTTTCCCGTAGACAGCGCCAAGACCGCCGTTGCACAGGATTACGGCATCACCCTGGAACGACCTTATCTCCATCGTTTTCATATCCTGGGCTACGCAGCCGCGGCAGACACCGTCGTCATCAACAACTGCAGACAGGTAGTCCCAATCTTCATATTTATTGACCTTGCCCTGCGTTTCCCAATAACGAACCTGTTCATCCAGAGCATAGAGCAGCTGCTGCCCCGTAGTAGAACCGGAAAAAGCAGTCCGGTGGACCAGCGTTCCTCCAAATCTGCGGAAATCAAGGTTGCCTTCCGGAGTACGCGTAAAAGGAACACCCATACGGTCCATAAGATAAATAATCCCCGGCGCTGCCTCGCACATTCCGAGCACGGGGGGTTGGTTGGCCAGATAATCCCCTCCCAGAAGGGTATCATCAAAATGGTTCCAAGGTGAATCTCCTTCGCCTTTAGTGTTCACTGCGCCGTTAATTCCACCCTGGGCGCATACCGAGTGGGACCGCTTAACGGGTACAAAAGAGATTAAATCTACAATCTCGCCTTTCTCGGCAATTTTTATCGTAGCCATTAGGCCTGCAAGGCCGCCGCCTACAACAATAAACTTCAATTTCAAAACCCCTTCCCCTGCAAAATAACTATCAACGTATTACACAAACCGCTTTATTTAAAAGAGTTAAGCCCGCAATACCAACAGCACCCAAGGCAATAAAAACTAATGTGCAGACGCAGCTGACAAAATTTTGCGCTTCTGAGCCGATTGTAATTCCCCAACTAATCAGAAAAGACCAGATGCCGTTGCAAAAGTGAAAAACAGCGGCCAGGTAACCGATTATGTAAATTACGTAAATAGTAGGATCGGAGAGCCACCCTGCGATAGTGGCAAAATCCATCTCAGCCCCGGTAAAGATTCTGGCTATTCTCAGGACGTAAATATGCCAGAAAACAAAAAGGAATGTTACTATTGCCGTGAAGCGCTGCAAATAAAACATCCAGTTTCTGTAATACTTATATTGAAATGTATTGGTCTTCGAAATATAGGTTACCCAGACGCCATAGAGCGCATGGTAAAGTATAGGGATGCCTATTAAACCTATTTCAATATAGGGTGTCAGCGGCGACCTGTTCAGGAGTCCGATTGCCCAGTCGTAGGCTTCCGGCCCTTTAAAGATGAAAGAATTGATGCATAAATGTACACATAGAAAAATGCCCACCGGAAAGATTCCTGTAAAGGAATGCAGCCGCCGCGCTAAATAATGATATTTCTGCGACATTTTTTAACTCCCTTCCAACAGAGTTTCTAATCAACCAAAAAATTCAAAAAATAAATCCATTACTATTAAATCACATAATTTTTTGTATATTTTACTCCCCTTTACTCCACCCCCTTTTAAGTATACTTTTAAAACCTCCTCCTGCCAGACAATCCAGAAAAAAATAATATCTTTTGGGGAAGCATGTCCACATAATATTCTAGACCTTACTTTAAACCAATGTCAAGAATTTTCTCGTCTTTTAGCGGCGCTGTGGGCGGGATAAGATCCTAAGATACGCATGCTGACAGTATAACTTTTAATACATGATAGGGCATCACGAACATGAGCATCTTCACGGTGTCCCTCAAAATCGATAAAGAACAAATAATCACCCAGCCTGCTTTTTGTAGGACGCGATTCAATATACGTCAGGTTAATCTGTCTTTTGGCAAATTCTTTTAGAATGTCACAAAGCGCCCCCGGGCGGTCATTGACAGATAAAAATAGAGAGGTTTTGCATCCCGGAACAGGCTTACTGTCCTGAAGAGCTATCACGACAAATCTTGTGGCATTTTCCGGATAATCGTTCACATTTCCGGCAAGAACGATAAGGTTGTATGTTTGTGCAACCAGACTGGTCCCTATTGCTGCCCATGGCCCTTGATGCAGCGACACAAGCCGGGCAGCTTCGGCTGTGCTGATGACTTCCTTTTTTTGTGCCTGGTCTAGATACCGCTCAATGAAACCCCTGCATTGCGCGAGCGCCTGAGGATGGGAAACTACTACCTCAATTTCGTCAGGGCTGAACCGTCGACGCGCCAGGAGTTGATGAACAACAGGTATAATTGCTTCTTCCTTGATTTTTACTTTTTTAAACTGTTGCGCCAGCAAATCAAGTATTATGTTAATAGGTCCCTCAGTTGAATTCTCGAAAGGAAGCAGCCCTTCTTCAAGTTCACCGGATTCAACTGCGGATAAGATATCAACAAAGGAAGAATAACAAACTATGGCTGAGTCTTCACAATTATCACCTTTCTTAAGTCTGTCAGTGTAAAAGCGGGTTGCCAGTTCTGAAAAAGTTCCCGGCGGGCCTAAATAACCAATCCTTTTCAATTATCAAACCTCCTTATCCGTGGTAAATAAAAATTCACAAAAGATTAAAAAAGCCCTAGCTGGATACTTGGCAAAAAGCTGCAGACTTTTTATGCTGTGCCCTGATTATTTCTTGATAAACTAACCGTCAACTCTTACTATTAGTACACTGTTTTATTAAAGCCGAGTATAGCATATTGAAAATACCTGCGCAAGATAGCTGTTATTGAGTGAGGCAGTTGACCTCCCTAAAGCAAGTTAATTTTCAGGGGATAGTTAACCCGAGTTGACGCAAACAGGTGTAAAATATACAATAAAACAGTTGGTTTGTTTTTACTGTAAAAACCTTCGATTCATCGGAGAAGGGGCTTCAGATGAAAGTACTCTATTTTGATTGTTTCAGCGGCATTAGCGGCGACATGGTTTTAGGAGCTTTGATTGATGCAGGCGCAAGCTTTGATGCCATAAGTGAACAATTAAAACCTCTTGGATTGCAGGGTTACTCATTAAAGGTTCTAAAAGACCGCTCATATGGCATAAAAGGTTCCCGGTTTCAAATAGACTTTGATGAACATCAACACCTGCTTCGAAACTGGCCCGATATTTCACGGTTAATTGAAGAAAGCTTTCTTTCTTCTAAGATAAAGACTAATGCCCGGGCGGTTTTTCTAAAACTGGCCGGGGCAGAAGCGCTGGTACACGGAGTCCCCCTGGAAAATGTCCACTTTCATGAACTCGGGGCACTGGATACAATTATCGACATAGTGGGAACTCTGCTTGCACTGGATGAACTGGGCATTGAGAAAGCGTACTGCTCACCTTTGCCGGTCAGTCATGGTTATGTCCGGTGCAGCCATGGCGTATTTCCAGTCCCGGCGCCTGCAACGGCAGAAATCTTAAAAGGCTTTCCCGTCCGTTTTATAGACGTTGAAGGCGAACTGGTTACACCAACTGGAGCGGCTATAGCAACTGTTTTATCTGATTTTCCCGCGGCCATGCCCGCCATGAAGCTTTCCCATACCGGATATGGCCTCGGTCAAAACGATTACGGGATCCCTAATGCCCTGCGTGTGTTTATCGGGGAAACTGACGGTGCAGAAAATATGACGGATACAGGCAGAAATCCGGTTAATCCCGAGCAAGAGATTGCCGTATTGCAAACAAACATTGACGATTTGAATCCTGAAATATTGGCCTTTGCCGCTGACAAACTGCTAAATTCCGGAGCAATCGATGTGTCAATAACACCACTGATTATGAAAAAGGGCCGGCCTGGATGCCTGCTTACTGTTCTTTGCTCCTTTAATACAAAAGAGAAATTGATTGAGATAATATTTAAGGAAACTACCAGCCTTGGCATACGCGTCCATCAGGAAAAGCGCGTTATCCTGCCCAGACAGGAAATATGCGTGCAAACGAAATACGGACCCGTCAGGGTTAAAATATCCACTGCTCCCAACAGGGAAAAACGAATCAGTCCCGAATATGAAGACTGCCGAAAAATCGCCGACAAGAAGAATATACCACTTGGTGCTGTATACGATGCTTCTTTGATGGCAGCCCGAAGTCTTTACAAGTGAAACATTTAATAGTTTATTCTATGGAAGCGATAATAGTTTATTCTATGGAAGCGATATTATGGATCGGTCAAAATTAAAAAAACTGCTGACGCTTTTAACAGATCGCGAAATTACAGTTGATCAGGCTATGGAACAGTTGAGATTTCTTCCGTACCAGGATTTGAACTTTGCCAGGATAGACAACCACCGGAGTATCCGCTGCGGGTTTCCGGAGGTGATTTTTTGTGAGGGCAAAGAGCCTGAACAGGCAGCTGAAATATTCAGCCAAATGGTTAACTCGAATCAGACAGTATTAGGAACACGTGCAAATTACCGCGTGTTTGAAACAGTAAAAAGCCTTTGTCCGGACGTGCATTATTATAAGACTGCGCGCTGCATCGTTTACGGTATGCCTGACGAGCCATTTTTTCCTTCGCCGGTCCTTGTAATGAGCGCGGGAACTGCCGACCTGCCGGTAGCTGAAGAGGCGGCTGTATGCGCACAGGCTATGGGTAATGAGGTCTTAAAGATATTTGATGTCGGCGTGGCCGGTTTGCATCGTCTTTTTGATTGCCAGGAATTGATCCAAAAGGCAGCCGTCATCATTGTTGTTGCAGGTATGGAAGGCGCTCTGCCCAGTGTCGTTGGCGGACTGACCGACCGCCCGGTAATTGCAGTTCCTACCAGTACAGGCTACGGCGCAAGTTTTGGAGGACTGGCTGCTCTACTGGGTATGTTGAACAGCTGCACACCCGGAGTTGGAGTGGTTAATATTGACAATGGCTTTGGAGCAGCCTCGCTGGCAACTTCAATTAACCGCACAATAATATCTTAACCCGGCATTCTTTATAAAAAGGTGAGTTGCTTGTTGGAGAATAGAATAAAAAACCTGCTTGCAAAAAGAGACTGCGGGATTTTAGACAAAGAGGATTACTATATTTCAGCAGTACTGCTGCCTCTTATTGAAATAAAGAATGAGACCTGCCTCCTTTTTGAAGTTCGAGCGCAAGATTTGGATGTCCAACCCGGAGAGGTTTGCTTTCCTGGAGGAGGTGTGGAATATCAGGAGTTTGACAGGCCGCATGAGGCTGCTATCCGGGAAACATCAGAGGAACTTGGGATCAGCCAGGAAGACATAAAATTGCTTGGAACGCTGGATGTACTGCCAACCCCCATGGGTAGAATAATCTATCCTTTTGTAGGAAAGTTGCTGACAACTGAAATGGCTCCAAATAAAGAAGAGGTTGAGGAAGTATTTACAGTCCCGCTTTCCTTCCTAATAAACAACCCTCCTGTAAGAAGTTATGCGGACGTTGCCACACAATATTGTTCCGATTTCCCTTTCAGCAAAATACCCCCCACATATAAAAGGACCTGGCAGAAACGCTGGTCACTGCCTATTTATTATCTTGAATACGACAAGTTCTTTATCTGGGGTATTACTGCTAAAATTCTTAACAATTTTCTTAAAACATGCCGGCCGGCCTTCGGTCGCTAGATATCAAAACGCGTCTTTGCCTTAAAAAGCTGTCTTCTTGACACCAGTCAATTTCCGGTGCTAAGATATTGATGCCATTAAAGAGCACTGCATGGAAGTGAATAAATGGAAGTGAATAAAATGAACGAAATCTATGATGTTATTATTATCGGCGCAGGACCGGCAGGGATTTTTACCGCTCTTGAACTTGTTAAAAGCGGTCGTAATCTGAAAACACTGATCCTTGAAAAGGGTCAAAACATACAAAATAGAATCTGTCTGGCCCGGGAAAAAAATGTTAACTGCCTTAACTGCAAACCATGTTCTACAATGTGCGGCTGGGGCGGCGCAGGCGCATTCAGTGACGGAAAACTGACCCTTTCAACCGAAATCGGCGGAAACCTGGAGCAATATGTAAGCGAAACGGAATTAGCTGAACTGATTAATTATATCGATCATATATATGTTGTATTTGGAGCGCCCAAAGACGTATTCGGGCTTGATCAAACCGGTAAAATACAGGAATTTCAGCACAATGCGGCAAAAGCGGAATTAAAGCTTATCCCTGTAGCTATCCGCCATATCGGAACAGGACGTTGCCAGGACATTCTGAAAAACATGCAGGACTACCTTCAGGAACACGACGTTATGATTCAGACCTGCTGCAGTGTTGAAAATGTTATCGTTGAAAATATGCAGGTAAAAGGTGTGCGTACCCATAATGGGGAAACCTTTTTGGGGAAATATGTCGTCATGGCCCCTGGACGCGGGGGTTCGGAATGGCTGAGCAAAGAAGCGCAAAGATTGAATCTTAGCACAGTAATTAACCCTGTGGATATTGGAGTACGCGTGGAGGTTCCCGCTACTGTTATGAATCCTCTGACAGCTGTTTTTTATGAGGCTAAATTTATATATTATTCAAGAACTTTTGATGATAAGGTTCGCACCTTCTGTATGAACCCGAATGGTGAAGTCGTTCTGGAAAACACCGACGGGGTTGTAACCGTTAATGGCCATACTCACGCTTACAGAAAAACTGACAATACCAATTTTGCGGTTCTTGTAAGCAAGACATTTACAGAGCCCTTCAAGGAACCTGCTTTATACGGCAGGTACATAGCAAGTTTGTCAAATCTTCTAAGCGGTTCAGTAATAGTACAAAGGCTCGGCGATTTAATTAAGGGTCAGCGCAGCACCCCTGAAAGAATAAAAAAAAGCCTGACAATTCCTACCCTGTTACAGGCCACACCGGGGGATTTAAGCCTTGTTTTTCCATACAGGCACCTTGTTGCAATATTGGAAATGCTTCAGGCCATTAATGAGGTTGTTCCAGGTGTTTATTCCAGATATACCCTTTTATATGGAGTAGAAGTAAAATTTTATTCCTCGCGCCTGTCACTGACAAAATCTTTAGAAACCCAGATAAGTAATTTGTTTGCGGCAGGTGACGGCGCCGGAATAACCAGGGGCCTGGTCCAGGCTTCGGTAGCCGGTGTAATAGCCGCCCGTGAAATTTTGAATAGGTCGTCTATAAACTAGGAGGTAAAATACTTAACATGTCCGCTTTAATAGTAGTAGGGGCGCAATGGGGAGATGAGGGCAAGGGAAAAGTCACTGACTTTTTGGCTGCCAGGGCTGATGTGGTAGTCAGATACCAGGGGGGCAACAATGCAGGACATACTGTAGTTGCCGGCGGCCGGGAGCTAAAACTTCATCTGATACCCTCGGGGATTCTATACCCCGGTAAGCTATGTCTGATTGGTAATGGAGTGGTCATCGATCCCGAGGCCTTTATTGAAGAAATTAAAAAACTTGCCGCCCAGGGAATTAACACCGATTTCCTGAGGATCAGTCCGAGGGCCCATATTATCCTGCCCTACCACAGGCGGCAAGATTTATGCGAGGAAGAACAAAAGGCCAGTCAAAAGATAGGTACGACCTGCCGCGGTATCGGGCCAACCTATGCCGATAAAACAGCCCGTGCGGGAATCAGAGTCGCTGATCTGATTGATCCGGAAGAATTCAAATTCCGTCTAAAATATGTACTTGAAGAAAAAAACAGACTTCTAAACAATGTATACGGAGCAGAGGGATTTGACTACACTGAATTAATGGAAGCTTACAGCAAATATGCCGAAATTCTCAAGCCTTATGTAGCAGACGTATCTATATTAATTAACACAGCGCTGGATGAGGGTAAAAAAATTCTGTTCGAAGGGGCACAGGGAACTCTGTTGGATCTTGATCACGGAACTTATCCGTTTGTAACATCCTCTCATCCTATAGCAGGCGCAGCCTGTATCGGGGCAGGTATCGGACCCACCAGAATAGACCGGGTGGTCGGAATAGCCAAAGCATATGTCACACGCGTCGGCGAGGGGCCTTTCCCTACAGAGCTCATGGATGAAATGGGAGAAAAGATCAGGGGGTGCGGAAACGAGTACGGGACAACTACCGGAAGGCCGCGCCGCTGCGGCTGGTATGACAGTGTAGTAGCTCGTTACGCAACCCGTATTAATGGACTTGATTTTCTTGCGATTACAAAATTAGATATACTGTCCGGCCTTAAAACTGTTAAGATATGCACTTGCTACCGTTACAAAGGGGAAATGCTTAATGAATTTCCTACCAGCTTAAAGGTTCTCTCGGAATGTGAGCCGGTATACGAAGAGATGCCGGGCTGGCAGGACGATATAAGCAATGTCAGAAATTACGGGGATCTCTCTGTTGAGGCAAGAAGCTATCTTGAAAGGCTTGCTGTATTATCCGGTGTTCCTATAGCAATCGTAGGTGTAGGCATGCACAGGGAACAGACCATTATCATTCAAGATGTAATGCCGGCTTGAAAAGGAACATCTCTGTCCCTGAGGTTTGACAAGTTCAAAAAGCGGGTATATTCTTTTACAAAGGCTAATTCAACGGCTCCAGTGGGGCCGTTGCGTTGTTTTGCTATAATTATTTCTGCAATACTTTTTTTATCGGTGTCGGGTTTATAATACTCATCCCTATAAATAAACATCACTATATCGGCATCCTGCTCTATGCTTCCGCTATCCCTCAAATCGGACATAATCGGCCTTTTGTCCTGTCTCTGCTCAACCTGACGGCTAAGCTGAGCCAAAGCAACTACAGGGACCTGGAGATCCTTGGCCAAACCTTTCAAGGAACGGGAGATCTCTGAAATTTCCTGCTGCCTGTTTTCCACACGCAGGCTTGACTGCATCAACTGCAGGTAGTCAATAACAATCAAACCTAATCCTTTTTCAAGCTGCAGGCGCCTGGCTTTAGCCCTCACCTGCCGCACCGATAAAAGGGCTGAATCGTCGATATAAAGGGGCGCCCCTGCCAGTTTAGTTGCTGCTTCGGTCAGCTTTACCCAGTCACTCTCATCAAGTTGGCCGTTGCGTACTTTTTGATGGTCAACTTTCGCCTCTGAGCACAATACTCTCTGGACTAGCTGTTCTTTAGACATTTCCAGGCTGAATACAGCTACCGGGAGGCGCTGGCTGAGCGCAACATGATGAGCAATCGTCAGCCCAAAACTCGTTTTCCCCATTGCCGGCCTGCCGGCTACGATTATTAAATCACCGGGCTGCAAACCGCAGCACAAATTGTCTATATCTTTAAAGCCGCTTGGAACACCTAAGACAGCGCCCTTATTTTGATATCTTTCTTCGATAAATTTTAGGACCTGCATAACAAGTTCTTTCATTGTAGTAAAGGCAGACGACGCACGGCGGGAGGTTAACTCTAAAATCATTTTTTCGGACTGATCAATTAATTGCTCAACATCTTCCCCTTCATAGCCCAGGTTGGCGATCCTTGTTGCAATTTGAATCAGGTTTCTTAGAAGCGCCTTTTCCTCAACAATGTGAGCATGATATTCAACATTTGCCGCAGTCGGCAACATACCTGCAAGAGAGGCGACATAAGCGGCGCCTCCGATACGATCCAGTATCCCTGAGTCGCGTAAATGATTAACTACCGTAATAAGATCTATAGGGTGGCCGTTTTCCTCCATAAGAAGGATAGTCTCATAGATCTTTCGGTGACTTTCCATGTAAAAGTCTTCCGCGCGCAAAAAACGCGCCACTTTTGCAATTGAACTCTGGTCTAAAAACAGCGCGCTAATTACGGACTGCTCGGCGTCTATATTTTGAGGAAGTGATTTATCTGTCTCACCAGTCATTTTTCCGTTACCTACTACTCCATAAAACAAGAAAGTAATTCTTCGACCGCGGAAACAGGAACAATCTCAATGTCGGTAAGATCCGGCGGCACATCATGAAGGTTATTCCCGGGAATAATTATTCTTTTTATGCCTGCCTGCCGGGCTCCATAGATCTTCTCCGGTATACTGCCTACCGGTTTAATTTTCCCCTGAATAGATAGTTCTCCCGTAATAGCCATGTCCTGGGGCAGTGCCCTTTCCTGCAGGGCGCTTAAGACAGCAAGAAATATTGCCGCCCCCGCAGAAGGGCCATCAATATGCCCGCCGCCAACCACATTTACATGAACATCGTAATCCGTAAGATCTTTTCCGGTTATTCTACGTATTACAGAAGCGGCGTTGAATACAGAGTCTTTTGTCATAGAGCCTGCCGTATCGTTAAAACGAATTGCCCCGCGGCCTGCTTTCCGGCATGGAAATACCACCGCTTCAATCTCCAACAGCGAACCTAAAAAACCCAATACACCCAGGGCAAATACTTTCCCAACTTCACTGTTGCTGCTTGACTGACGAAGATCATAAGGTATAAGCCGGCTTAACTTAATTACTTCATAAGTATCCTGCTCAGTAATAAGAACTTGTGAATTGCCATCCTGCTTTCTATAACAGGCAAGACCATAGGCATCGGCCAATATGCCTACCGCTTTCCGTCCGTCTATCGTATACCGGCTGATCACGCTGGAAACGCTTTCCTCCAGCATTACGTCTAACTTCTTCGCAGCCTGGATGACAATACTTTGGATATCTACCGGCGTCAACGGTTCAAAAAACACTTCTGCACAGCGTGAACGCAAGGCGGGATTAATATTGCCGGTTTCCTGTGTAGTTGCCCCGATTAAAAGAAAATCGGCAGGCGCCCCTTCTTCAAATACTTTGCGCACGTATTGCGGAATGTTTTGATCATGAGGATCGTAATAGGACGATTCAAAGTAGACCCGTTTATCTTCTAAAACCTTGAGAAGTTTATTCTGCAGAAGCGGGTCCATTTCACCAATCTCATCGATAAACAATATACCCCCGTGGGCATCCGTGACAAGCCCGAATTTCGGCTCGGGTATCCCGCTGTCAGCCAGTTCCCTCCTTGCGCCCTGGTAGATTGGATCGTGTACAGATCCCAGAAGCGGGTTTGTAACCTCTCTGGGATCCCACCTCAAAGTTGATCCGCTAATTTCTATAAAAGGCGCATCCTTTTCAAAGGGGCCAATCGCAGAATTCCTTGCAACATCTAAAGCCAGCCGGGCAGCGGTTGTTTTTCCGACGCCAGGCGGGCCGTAAAGGATTATGTGTTGAGGAAAAGGTGAGGTCATTTTAGCTAAAAGCGACTTTAAAGCCCTTTCCTGGCCGACAATTTCTTCTACACTGGACGGTCGAAGCTTTTCTATAGCTGAACGGGCTAATTTCTTTTGCTCCATTTTTTCTAAAATGGCAAGCTTCTTTAAAGTGTGGGCGTTTTCCGGATTTGTGCTTTCCTTAATTACCTGTACCTTTATTTCATGCATATAGTCATCATGTCGCTGCTGAAGTTTTTTATTGATTTTCTTCTCCAGTTCCCCTTCAACTGTCCTTTTCGCCAGTATATCTGCGACTTCTTCTTCAATTTGCTCCAATATCTCCGGAATGTCTTCAAGGGAAGGTAATGTTTCAAATGTCGGGTCTTCAAAAACTAGCTTTTGCAGGGCAAGCACCTTTTCTTCCAGCTTGTCCGAACGCATCAATTTAAGAGCGTTTAATTTGCCTGCCCGAAGGACAAGTTTATCGGAACCGTACAGGTTGGCTACCAGGCCGTAAAGCGCGTCGACCTGACGTCTTAATTGTTCTTCTCCAGTAAACTTGTATCCGGATCCGTTTTTGATAGCTTTAAATTTGGATAAGAGAGATTCCATGTCTTTTAAGCCTCTCTTGTTTTTTATTGATCCGCCTGTACATTAACACTAAGATTAACCTGTACAGAAGGATATAACTTAACCGGCAAGGAGTAAAACCCTAATTTTTTTATTGGCTCTTTAAGTATAATCTTTTTCCTGTCAATTTCTATGCCATAATCCCTAACCAAGGCGTCAACTATGTCTTTATTGTTTATGGAACCAAATAATTTTCCGCCTTCTCCAGCCCTGCTGTATACCTTGACCAACAGCGATTCAAGTCTGCCGGCTAAATCCTTTGCTTCACTTGCCTCGCGTTGTTTCTTTTTGGCCGCGGCTTCCTGGAGATTAGCCAGTTGTTTTATTTTCCCTTCAGTTGCCTCTACGGCTAACTTTCTGGGCAAAAGGTAATTGCGGGCATGCCCCTCGGCTACCTGAACCAGATCACCTTTTTTGCCAAGATTTTTTACATCCTCCAGTAAAACAACTTTCACTTAAGTTCCCTCCCTGTGCTGGCTCCCGCCGGACTCTACAACATGTCTCAAATTGATAAACGTATCAAATATGCCCAATATTACCAGAAATGCAAAAGTGACAGGAGCGTAAAATACTCCCATGAAAAGAAGCAATAATTTTATTACAAGGGAAAACTTCCACTTAACTGTAAAATATACACCAACGGAAAGTCCTCCAAGAAAGTAGACAAATCCTGCTACGCAAAATATATTTTTGCCAATCAGGCTGACTGGCGACCAGTTAAAGTAGTCCCCGGCTAAAATCATTGCCAGCCCGGCAATCAACAACCAGATCAGATACCAGGGAAAATGCCACCGTGTGAATGGAAGCCATGCCGGAACGTTACTTCCAAGTTTGCTTAATAACCTGAGAGATAATATGTAAGTGATAAATGAAGTTATCATTGACCATATAACCCAGTTGGCAGGTAATAGCTGACTTGCCAAATTAACTGTTTCTTTTACTGTTTGAACGTTTTCCTGAGTTAAAGGCACTTCAGCCGTCCCCATGTTGAGATATGATCCTATTATTTGCTCCATGGCCTGCCTGCTTTCCTGATTTAAAACAAACATATTTATTTTCGTGGTCCAAAAGATAATCGAAAAACTTATTAAGGTTAAAGCCGCTGCCGAAAAAACAAAAAATGTTATACTCTGACCGGTCGAAATATTATTTTTTAAAAGCATGCCAAGCAATAAACCAAGCAACCCGGCTTGCAGAATCATTATAAAATCGGGCAAACTCGCGTGTGATACAAAGTAAAAGAACAGGCAGGCCACCAGGAAAGCCAGTGCGCCTGTCTTCAAGTCCCGTCGTTTAACAACGATGGCCAGTGGTAAAGGCGCAAATACGCCACATATAAGGGTCAGAGCAGGAACCTGGGCAAGCAACCCTAAGACCGCCGTCAATGCGCCCCAAAAAAGCCCTTCAGCAAAAAACCTGCTTTTAAAGCGGTGGAACAATCAATCACCTCTTTTTTTCGGTCAGGTGAGCATATAAAAGGGATAAATCCGAATACCACTTTTCAAGCTCGTGGTTTTCATGGATGTTTTTCTGGAGTTTTGATTCCAGTGTTAAATCCAAACGTGAAAAACTAAGGCCAAGGCGCCGTCCGAGAACATAACAGGTAATTATTAAGCTGGCAAGCGCATCCAGCAAGTACTCTTCACTATCCTGGAGCATACCTTTAAACAGCGCAGCAGAAGAGGTAAGTAAATCTGCCTTAAGCCATTCAATAACTCTTATATTTCTCGCTATGCCTGTTTCCTGATTAATCGGGATCAAAACCTACCCCTCCTTAGAATCTCTTTTTAATTTTAAATTCGTCAACCCCTGTATTTTTTCCTGCTCCATTAAAATTGGGCGCAACACCAAAATAAATTAAAAAGGGAACAATTAGCGTTTTCTACCGCCTAACGTTCCCCCTGATAAATCGTTCTTCGACAGCTAATCTGCAGTAAACGGCACTAAAGCCATAACCCTGGCCCTTTTAATAGCGAGTGTCAGAATTCTCTGATGCCAGGCGCAATTTCCCGAAACCCTGCGAGGCAATATTTTCCCGCGTTCGGTAATATATTTTTTTAAGCGAGGCACATCTTTATAGTCTATAGAATTAATTTTATCCATGCAAAAGCTGCAGACACGCCTTTTTACTTTGCGGCCTTTTTCTCTTTTTACGACCAATTCCCTTTTTACACCTCCAGGTATCTATTTCTAAAACGGGATATCCTTTTCATTATAAGTTATTTCTTCACCCAACGCACCTTCCTGCAGCTGAGAATTAACTGCAGACGTGCTATCCTTTGCACGGTCAAGAAAACGCACATTGTCTGCAATTACTTCCGCTGCCTTGCGACGTATGCCTTGATTGTCGTCATATGAACGAATCTGCAGCCGACCTTCAACGGCAACCAACCGCCCTTTTCCTAAGAAATTTGCGCAGTTTTCAGCTTGTTTTTGCCATACTACCACATCAATAAAATCTGTTTCGCGTTCACCCTGCTTGTTTGTAAACGGTCTATCCACAGCCAGAACCAAATGTGCGACCGCTACACCTCCGGGTGTATAACGCAACTCTGGATCTTTGGTCAGTCTTCCAATTAAGATAATCTTATTTAGCATCTTACAACCACCCTATTTCTTTCTGTTTCCAAAAAATAATTGTCTACAAAAATAATTGTCTACGAAGCTTCCCGTTTAATTATGTGGCGAATTACGTCATCGGTGATCTTAAACACACGATCCAGCTCCCTTACGACAGCCTGATCAGCTTTAAACTGCAGTATGATGTACAGTCCTTCATGCAAATGATTAATTTCATAGGCCAAGCGGCGCCTGCCCCATTTATCAAGCCTGGTTACTTCCCCACCATTGTTGTCGATGAGGACTCTGAACTTTTCCATCATTTCAACAATCTTTTCTTCGTCAAGATCAGGCCGAAGAATAAAAAGAGACTCATAATTTACCGTTTTCTACACCTCCCTATGGACTAAGCGGCCCTATCCATTTTGATTTTTAAATTTTTAACTATGTTTGGCAGATAGAGCAGGGTGGAAACAACTAAACGAAGTGATTATAACACAGGCGTTATAAAAAGACAAGAAAGGAAATATCTTGGACGATATTTTTACAAGTTGATGTAGAAAGGGAATACCTGAAGTGTGTAGAAATATAACAATAAGGGGGTTATGGAGGATGAACGAAGATAAAGTAACAATTGTTAATTCAAGAAACCTGAAATTATCAGGTATTCTATGCAACACTGCGATAAAGTCTAAATCAATTGTCATCACCTGTCATGGTCTTTCCGGAACTAAAAGCGGCGGCGGAAAAGCTGTAGAAATGGGTAAAGAACTTAATAAAAGAGGTTGGTCCGTTCTTTTGTTTGACTTTACAGGGCTTGGTGACAGCGAAGGCGTTTTCGAAGAGATGACCCTCACCAGACAGATCGATGATTTAACCTGCGCCGTTGATTGGTGTATTGGGCAGGGATTTACCCGTATAGTAACTCAAGGCCGGAGTTTTGGAGGTACTACTGCAATATGCCAGGCAGCCGGGGATAAAAGAGTTAATGGTGTTTGCACATGGTCTGCTCCCGCGCAAATACAAAAGTTAATTCTTAGGGGTAAAAGTTCTGCAGATGAAATAAAAGGTGATTATGTGGTTCTTGGTCAGAAACCGGACTTAATCTACTTGAAAAAAGGTTTTGTATATGACGTGGAAAAATATGACGTTACAATTTTAGGTCCGATGATCTCGCCGCGCCCCTTTTTGGTCATCCAGGGAACCGCCGATCTTGTTGTTCCTCCTACACAGGCAACGACAATATATAACTTCGCCGGTTGGCCAAAAAAAATAGCCTTCATAGAAGGGGCGAGCCACGAATATACCGAGCATTACAGAAAAGTTTGGGAAGTCTTCTTCGATTGGCTGGCAAAGGAATTTCCCGACTAACACATTAAATAAATATAAACAATTGGAATCTTAGCAGTTTTAAATTCATCTTACTCGGCTTTTAAAACCACATCAACTTCGTTCAAATCTTCAACCATGCCGGCAAGGCTGAATTTTGACAGAAGATGAACCATAGTAAAGGCAGTTGCGAAATAAACCTCTTCAGAAGGCATACTGCAGCCGCTATATAATCTCTTTTCTTATATCGGCAAAAAGGGATTAAGAATTAAGGTATGGTTTTCAAGAGGCAGATAAGAGGATAAAAAAGGAAAGTGAATTCGAACTTAACAGATGTTAAGTCAATGATGTCTCTTTAATACGCTTAAAAGTTATCTCAAAGCATAAGCTATATTAAATGTATCCAAAAAATCTTTTAAAGTATTCGCACTGATTTCTTCGTTGAGATCTTTTAAAATTGTATCATCTTCAAGTGCCATAAAACTAAAATAAAATCCGTCTACAAAAACTAGTTGAATTAATTCAACAACATTTCCAATCATACCCACAGGTATTCTTTGGCACTTTATATATTGTGAAGCATAAGAACTCAACTGCCGTTCAGAAAGCACCAAATCAATTCCCAATCTAGCTGCGAACGGAGGTATAGCTGCAGTTAAATCATCTACCAGCCGTATAATTTTAATCATACATCTTCTGCAGTTATCAGGCGCCAGCGGATTTGACAGCTCTATAATTCCTGCGAGCTTTAAGGCTGTTTGAACTGTATTTGGAAAATTATTTTCAAGGTAGGCAAATGTTTCGTCATCCTTGAGATAAAGACTAAAAATTGCTGCTCTAAAGGCTTTAATTATATGAAGTCTTACGTCGGTGGGGTCTTCTGATTCCCAGTTATAAAAATACTTGTTAAATCTGTCTTTATATAGGTTCAGGTTAAAATGCCGGTTTTTAAGTTCTTTAAAAACTATATTATTCTCTGTCAAATCACAGATTAAATCCGCCATAATATGGTTTATTGGATTATTTACTGCTTTAATTGAGAATACTCTGGGGTATTTCTTTCTTCCTAAAGATATATGCAATAGTTCATGAGCGAGCATAATTTCAGCTTCCGGTGTCAAATTCTCGATGTCTTCTTCGATCAAGCTCTTTAACATGATAATATTTGGGATAAACTCATTGCCTTCATAGTTTGTTATGCATGGTTCATGTAATTCATCAGCAAGTTCCCACTTAATCATTTTATCCGGCGCCAAAGAGGCAACCTTGTTAAATAATTCTTCCAGTTCATTGGTAACCACACGGTCAAATATTTTCAATTTCAGCAAGCTCCTTTTCAGGCAAATAATGTATTATAACATGAAACCATTTGGTTAACAATTGCTAACGCGCCAATATCCGGCTCATGATTTCCCTGAAAACAGGAGCGGCGGTTTGCCCGTCTTTTACTCCTTCCTTTACCAAAACAGTAACGACATACCTCGGCTGATCAACAGGAGCATAACCGCAAAACCAGGAATAAACGCCCTTTCCTTCTTCTCCTGTCTGTGCCGTCCCTGTTTTACCCGCGCTGCCGTATTCATTAAAATATGCTTCCCCGCCTTTCCCTTTTGTGGTAACCAGAGCCAGCAGTTCTTTTAATTCTAAAGCTGTCTGCAGAGGAACTGCTTGTGTGCCTTCCTCAACAGGAAAAGAGCTTTTGACAATTCCGTCGTTTGTTCGAAGTTCACTGACCAACCTTGGTTGCATGTAAACACCATCGTTGGCAATAGTGTTCATCATAGCCGAAATTTGAACTGGTGTTGCCAATACCGGTCCCTGTCCGACGCTGCTGTTGGCAAGATTATATGGAGATGCAATCAGATCCAGGTTTTGTCGTTTATCGCAGTGTATGTCATAGCCAATAATTTTTTGATTTTCAAGCCCGAAACTTCTTGCACAGGCGATTAGCTTTTCTGCGCCTAATTTTTGGGCGACTTTAACGAAGACAGGGTTGCACGACTGGGCAAAGGCATCGCTGAAAGATATTTTACCATGTCCGTTCTCGTTCCAGCAACGTATTGGCTTTTCTTCGGCGCCGCGGCAATAAAAGTAGTCGTCCTGTGCAACACAGCCATTTTGCAAAGCAGCGCAAGCGGTTACAATTTTGAAAAGCGACCCCGGCGGAAAGAGCATTGTACACTGGTCTAAAAAGGCCTCCTGATCCCCTTTTAAATAATCTTTTATTTTGAGCGGTTGAGGGTTATACTTGGGACGGCTTCCCATCGCCAGAAGGGCGCCTGTTTTGACGTCCATTACAACAACAGCGCCGTTGTTAATGTATTCGTTCATTGTGTTTTCGACAACCTGCTGGATATTTGAGTCTATAGTTGTGACAAGGTTTACCCTTCCACCGTCCGCATGTTTATAATCAACCTCAATACCAAGCCCTTTCAAAAACTTAGAACGTGCATCCAAATAAATCCTGGCGTACCCGCCGGCAGCGCTGGCCATCAATTCGCGGTTGTAATATAGTTCAAGCCCGGTCCTTCCTACCCAATCGTCGAACCTAAAAAAATTATTTAGGCCAATCTCTTCTTTTGTTTGTATTTTACCAAGATGGCCAACCACCTGGACTGCTAAAGGGTCCTCCCCATAGCGCCGGGTTACAGGCAGAACCAGTACACCCGGCCGGTTCATCTTCCGGACTGTCCTAGCTGCGGATGGTGTAATTGTATAGGGAAGAACGCATGGACTTTTGCTTAAGGCGGGTAAAAGGCTGTCGCGATCGACTTTTAAAATCTGGGCAAGTTCTTTTGACAGCAATTCAGGATCTTTTATTAGAAGCGGAAATATAACCAGCCGATTGGAAACAACTGATCCGGTCAGCGAACGCATGTTCCGATCCAAAATATCTCCGCGGGGAAATTCCTCTAATGGAACAGTTTGTGTTTCACTCCTGATTGCTTTGACCGCGTAATAATTTCCCTTTTCAACTTGAATAAAACATAAACGGAATACAAACATAAGAAAAGGGATCATTAAAAAATAAAAAACCAAAACCATACGTTTTCCGGTTAAAAGACCCATTTATTATTCCTAAATTATTCTGTACTTTAAATACAGAATAGCCAGAAAACATCTGGTTATATACATTAATGCTGGTATTTATTCATATTTGCTGTATGTTCTTGAAGGGTTTTCGCGAAGGCGTGCGTGCCATCCGGTTTGGCAACATAATAGAGGTAATCAGTTTTTACAGGGCTTACAGCGGCCAGCAGTGACGCTTCCCCGGGAGAGGCAATGGGCCCGGGGGGAAGTCCGGTGTTTCTGTATGTATTATATGGGGATTTAATTTCAAGGTCCTTATAATATAATTTTGGTTCCTGACGGCCAAGAGCAAACTGAATTGTTGCATCTACCTGTAAAGGCATATTCCTGCGCAGGCGGTTTTTAATTACCCCGGCTATTATCGGCCGCTCTTTTGCCGATTTTGCTTCTTTTTCGACCATGGAAGCAATAGTCAAAGCCTGATGAAGGGTTAACCCCTCTTCTTGAGCCCTTTGTTTATAATTTAAGGTTTGCATTTTTTCTGCAAAGCGATGGAGCATCAGGTCAACAACGCTATGCGGGGATACCCCCCTGCCGAAATAATAGGTGTCGGGAAAGAGGTAACCTTCCATTTTGTTTCGTACATCCGGGTATTCAACTAAAAAATCATAATCAAATGTTCCGGAATTGATTTCGCTATAAAAAGCTTCCTTGGCAATGATCTTTTCATTGCTTAAAAGTTCCGCAATCTGTTTAACATTGTAACCTTCCGGAATGGTTGCCTTATGGTACGTTTCTTTTCCCGCAACAAGCTGATTAATAATTTCAGGAGTTGACTGATTAGATCTAAAAAGGTAGTCTCCTGCTTTAAGACGGCTGTCTAAACCTTTCAATCGTGTATATAAGACAAAAGCAAAGGAACTTTTAATAAGCCTGCTTTCGGATAGTGATTCAGCAATACTGGCGCTTGTAGAGTTTAATGGAATAATAATTTGAACATGTCCGGTTTTGTCGGACGGGTCTGCCGGCAATAAAAGGTTCTTAATCAATATATAAAAAGATATCAATACAAAAAACGTTATTAATAAAAAGTAGAAACCTGCTTTTTTGTATTTTAGTTTTTTCCTGCGTGATCTTCTTTTTCTTTCATAAAAACTAACCACTGGTAATCTCCTCTTGCCCCCCGCTATCTTCTGCCGGAGGTCTATTGCTGTCCGGAGACTGTTGTGGCAGATCTTCGTTTACAGGTTGAGGCTGGTAGATTTCAGCCGGATTTGTGCCCGGCGGCAATATAACCGGAACCTCACCTTCTTCTTTGATGCCTACGGCGATTATTTTATTCACAGCATGGTATACGCTCTTCGGTAAAGGTTCTATCTTTTGGACGCCTTTTTCCCAGATTATCCGGCTGGCAACTACCGCATATCCTTTAGATCCCTGCTGCTTGACAACCTGCTCCCCTTTTTTCAGATTGGGGTCATCTTTATAAATCGTCTCTGGTTCATATACTTGGACAGTTTCTGTGCTTATACTCACCGGCTGCTTATAATCAGTATTCCCGTATATTTTGAATGTCAGATAACCCCCGCTGACAAAGGACCTGATGTATATGAAACTCTCTGTGTTATTGCGGAACCTCAAGTCGGACAAGCCATATACGACAGTCGCATCACGCCCGATCGGGACATACGGGATCGGGAGTGAATGATTTGTGCGTTCAAGAATTTCAAGGTTGCTGATTATTATGGCGTTATAGAGCGTGGTGCTTACCTGACAGACTCCCCCCCCGACACCGTCAACAAATTCGTTATTGATAATTACCTTTGCGTTTTTATACCCGGCTTCAGTGCTTCGGGGTCCAACGACCCTGTTAAATGATACTTCCTGGCCGGGCGGCGCCAGCAGGCCGTCAAGGGCATTGGCGGCAACCCTTATATTATACGCCCGTGCAACATTGCCCGGGTCAAAATGGGTTGTATAATATGCAAGAAGACCTTTAAGCCCCATTGATTCGACCATCTCGGTCGTGCGTTCCGGTTTTATTGTAACCAGGTTTAAATCAAGCTCAGGCTTGCCTTTATCTTTAGTAAGATAATCCACAAACTGCCTGTAGGCAATCTCCGGGTTCACGCCTGTCCCACTGCTGCCGGGAATAATTTCTATGCGGTCTCCTTTAACTACACGAAAGGCAGCGTCCTTTGCAGGGCTGCCAATAGTTGAATTAAGCATGATTACTTTTTGCTTAAATTTGTTCTTATTTATTACCAGTCTTAAGGGAAGCTCGTAACTGCGCTTATTAACTATTATCCTTTGTCTCAGCCTGCTGAAAACATCGCCGGTTCTGCCCAGGCTGAGAGCGTCATCCGCGGTTGCCTGGATGTCTATAGAAAAGTCCACATCCCGGAGGGGGATAACCAGCTGATGTTCTTTACATTTAAGCACCACAGATGATGCGAGCATTTTATTCTGCAACTGTTCCAGTGCGCTTAAGCATTCCCTTTCAGTCATGCCCTGAAGTTTAAGATCATGTACTTTGACTCCCGGAATGACCCTGTCTGTTCCGGCAAAAACATAACTGACTCCCAGACCGCTTGCTATAATTATTGCTGCAGCCAGCAAGAAAATCACGGGAAAACGAAGCTTCATTTTTTCATCTCCCGATAGAAAAAAGGCTGGATAAGTAAATACTAAAAATGCCGGTTTTCTATTCCGCTGTTTATAATGACCATTAATTTACCGACAGTATTTATTCAGCTTCATCAACCAGTTTTTCTTCCCATGCATCAGCCACTCTTTCCCACTCTTCGTCATCTTCAATAGTTACCAGGATGTCGCTTCCAGTATCGTCTTTACCAAATTTTAATATGATTACCTCGCCCTCACTGTCTTCATCAGGGCTCTCTTCAACTGCCAGAAGGACGGCATATTGAGCATTTTCCATTTCTACAATATCAATTACCTCATAATCTTCTTCCTCGCCATTTTCGTCTATGAGAGTTATGACGCGTTCCTCTTCCGATTCGCCATTTGTCATCTAGATCACCCCTTTTTTGTAAAGCTTATTCTTAATGGCAGACATTTGTCAAGAAAATATCCCCACATATAAAACCTTTTTAGTTACCGGGAATTATAACGGGAATCAAGATAATTCTGCAGTATGATTACCGCAGCCAGTTTGTCGATAACTTTTTTGCGTCTTGCCCTGCTGACGTCTGCGGAAAGCAGAATTTTTTCCGCTGCTACCGTGCTCAACCTCTCGTCCCAAATTTCAACATGAAGATTAAGGTTATCCTTTAGCTTCTCCACAAACTTGAGCATTTTATTCCCCTGTTCACCCAAAGTGCCATTCATGTTGCGGGGCAAGCCAACGACAATCAGTCCAATGTCATATTGCTCGATTAGTTCCTTTATTTTTTTAAGATCCTCCTGTTCGGAGCCGCCGCGCATAATAGTTTTAACCCCCTGGGCTATACAGGCCAAAGGATCGCTTACAGCAACGCCGATAGTTTTTTCACCAACATCCAGGCCCATGATGCGCAAAAAGCAATCCTCCCTCAAACGACTCTGATGCACAAATCCGGACATGCCGACCCGCAATACCCGCAAAGCCGGCAAAGCTCCGGATTGACAACCGGTCTGTTCCCAATTAATTTAATTGCCCCGAGATCGCACTTATTTATACACTTCCCGCAGCCTGTACACCAACTTTCGATCAGCAGCCTGCGTTTTTGTCTAACCATTCTTTTACGCATTTCTTTACTTATTTCACGGCCGGAAAAAAAAGATATATTGAAATCTACTTCCCAGGCGCTCGACATTCCCACTGCGATAGAAGCCAGTTGAGGTATTGAGATTACATAACCCAGCGCTTGTTCGACCTGATCCAGAAGGTTTCCTCCGCCTAAAGCCTTCATTCCGTATAATCCTTTGCCATACCATGCCGCCTCTTGAATGGAAGTCAGCATTTCTTCCCGCGTTCCGTCTTTAATTCCTATACCGGACATATTGATTAAGGGATGAATAATCTCGAACTCCGGAATTAAAAAAGCGGCCTTGACCGCTTCAACTGAATGAGTGGATATGCCTATTGCCCTTACAAGTCCTGCATTTTTGGCCTTAACGAGATATTCGACAGCTTCCCAGTGGCCTTTCATGGTTAAAATTGATTCCTGCTCATGCAATAAAAATATATCAATATAATCGCGGTTGATCGAACGAAGGGCTTCTTCAAGACTGCTGCGCATATCATTGGCTGTATAAGCATATGATTTCGTGGCTATAACAACTTCATTTTTAATACCTTCAATAGCTTTTCTGATATAAGGATAAGTAGCGTACAGCTGAGCGGTATCAATGAAGTTTACGCCTGATTCAAGAGCATAACGGATTATTTTAGCGCCTTGCTCAAGCGGAAGATTTGCCTGAAGAGGGCCTATCGTAAGGGACCCGAAGCACAATCTGGAAACCAGGATACCGGTGTTTCCCAACCTGCGATACTCCAAGGCAGCAGTCCTTTCAGCTATAAGTCAAGGTAATGCCTGACAAGCTCTTCCATCAGTTCGTCCCTCTCCAGCTGGCGGATCAGGTTCCTGGCATTATTATAACCGGTAATGTAGGCCGGATCACCGGAAATCAGGTAACCCACAAGCTGATTAATCGGGTTATATCCTTTTTCTTTCAGTGATTCGCATACTTTAAACAGTATTTCCCTAGCCTTATTCTTTTCAACTTTAGATTTGTTAAACATCACTGTATGCTCGGAAAAATTTTCAGCCATGTTTTCTTAGCCCCCCCCTTTTTTAATGACGTTTAAGCTTTTATGTTTAATTGTTTTGAAGCTATTAGATAAACTTTGTCCAACGCTTCCTGAAGCCGCGAAGGATCTCTACCGCCGGCCTGCGCCATTTCTGGTTTTCCCCCTCCTCCTCCGTCTATAATGGAAGCCAACTCCTTGACAAGCTTGCCCGCATGCAGACCAAGGGGCAATAAATCCTTTGTTATGGCGGCAACCAGATTTACACGGTCTCCCGAGTGGCTTCCTAAAACAATTACGCCGGTATGCAGCTTATCGCGCAGCAGGTCGATCATAGAACGCAAATCGTTCACATTCCCCGCTTCAGTTTTGGCCGTCAATAGCTTTATACCATTAAGATCCCTGACATTTGCAAGCATTGCCTGAACTTCGTAATAGGCCAGCCGTATGCGGAGCTGTTCGTTTTGCTGCTCGAGCTCTTTTATTTCCATAAGCACATTTTCGACCCGGGTCGCCAGTTCTCCCGGAGCAGTTTTGAGAATGCCGCTGATCCTGTTTACCTGATCGTTTAAGGCGGTTAAATACTGAAATGTTCCTTTTCCGCTGACAGCTTCCACACGCCTGATTCCGGCGCCGACACTGCTTTCGCCCAACAGTTTGAATAACCCGATTTCATTTGTATTTTTAACATGCGTGCCGCCGCACAGTTCAAGACTGTAGCCGCCGATATTTACCACACGTACTTCGGCGCCGTATTTCTCGCCAAATAATGCCGTTGCGCCTAAAGAACTGGCTTCGTTAAAGGAAGTAATTGATGTTTCAACCGGCAGTCCTGACAAAATAGTTTCGTTCACTATATTTTCAACCCGGGCCAGTTCGTCTTCAGACACAGAACGCGGATATGTAAAATCAAACCTGAGCCGTTCGGGCAGGACAAGCGAACCCGCCTGGCTAACATTTTCCCCCAGCACAATTTTTAAAGCTTTTTGAAGCAGGTGTGTAGCCGAGTGATTCCTGGCTGTTTCCATTCGCCTGACCTTGTCTACATGAACACTAACAAGATCATTTTCCCTGATTACTCCCTCTTTTACCTTTCCGTAATGTA
Organism: Eubacteriales bacterium; assembly: GCA_041653135.1. Lineage (GTDB taxonomy): Bacteria > Bacillota > Desulfotomaculia > Desulfotomaculales > Nap2-2B > 46-80. Next base: position 82,260 of record JBAZGB010000001.1, read on the forward strand.
CGTAAATGCCTTCCACCGGCTTTTGGACGGCAGAAATTTCAATAATACATCCGGGACTTGTAATTACAGCCAAGTCGTTGATCTGGCCGCCTGATTCCGCATAACACGGGGTAACATCCAAAACCAATTCTATTTCCTCGTCAGGGAATGCTTCCTTTACGGGTCTTTTTTCTTTGGCCAGCGATAAAACATGGCTTTCAGAGTCCAATGTCTCATATCCCACAAACCCGGTTTCTCCGAAACGCTCCCTGATTGCCTTGTAAAAAGCTTTATCCTCTGATAAATACTCCGTTTCCTGTCTGGATTTACGCGCCCTTTCGCGCTGTTCTTCAAGCGCTTTATAAAAATCGCTCTCATTTATGCCGATACCAGCTTCGGCAGCCACTTCTTTGGTTAGTTCAAAGGGGAAACCATATGTATCATAAAGGCGGAATGCGTCCTCCCCGTCGATTGAATCACTGTTGGCCGCCCTCGCCTTGCGAATCAAACTCTCCAACATGTCAAGGCCCTGAACAAGCGTCTGTGCAAAGCGGGTTTCCTCCTGGAGAATTATTGAAACTATATTGTCCCTGTTTTTGGCAAGCTCGGGATATATTTCGTCCATTTGTTCTATAATAACTTCGGACACATTTGATAAGAACGGCCTTTCCACACCGAGAAGCCGCCCATAACGCATGGCCCTTCTGAGAAGGCGCCTTAAAACATAACCCCTGCCCTCATTTGAGGGAAAAGCTCCGTCAGCCACAGCGAAGGTGACTGCTCTGCTGTGATCGGCAATCACTTTTAAAGCCAAATCAGTTTTGTTATCTATGCCGTACTTCCTGTTCACAATCCCGGCCACAAAATCAATTATTTCACGGAAAAGATCCGTATCAAAGTTTGTAGGGACGTTTTGACATACAGAAGCGACTCTTTCCAAGCCCATCCCGGTGTCGATTCCCTTCACTGTTAAAGGTGAATAATTCCCCGCTTCATCACGGAAATACTGTATAAAGACAAGATTCCAGATTTCCAAAAACCGGTCACAATCGCACCCTACCCCGCAGTTGTTCGAACCACAGCCCCGTTCCCTGCCCAAATCGATATATATTTCCGAACAGGGGCCGCACGGACCTACCCCTATTTCCCAAAAGTTTGTATCCTTATCCATCCGTACGATTCTTTCAGCCGGAAATCCGACTTTTTTACTCCATATTTGATAGGATTCATCGTCATCAAGGTAAATACTTACCCATAACTTTGAAGCATCCAGCTTTAAAACATCAGTCACAAATTCCCAGGCCCAGGGAATTGCTTCTTCTTTAAAATAATCCCCGAAAGAAAAATTGCCCAGCATCTCAAAAAAGGTGTGATGGCGGGACGTCATGCCGACTGATTCAATATCGGGCGTGCGCAGGCATTTTTGACAGGTAGTAATCCGCCGGGCAGCGGGAGTAATTGCGCCTGTAAAATAAGGTTTAAACGGGACCATACCCGCAGCCGTCCAAAGAATGCTGGGATCGTTTGCAGGTATTAAGGAGGCGCTCGGCATTGCAAGATGCCCGTGTTTTTCAAAGAATTTTAAAAATTTCTTTCTGATCTCCCTGCCTGTCATCAATTAACCTCCAAATATGAAGCCGGCCAAGAAGAGCAATTGCCGGCTTTCCCTGATTTTAAAAAATATCTTTTATAAAGTACTTTCTTGAGCCAATTATACAAAAAATACCGTTTTTATGTCAAGATAAAAGCCTTTCCGGCAATAAGAATGAGCCATTTATAAAAATCCAGCAAGGGTGAAATTCTCCCTTGCCTACAATTCTGAAAATTAACTTGCCTTAGGGAGGTCAACTGCTAAACGTGCTCATATTCGCCTCAGGCCATCGTCGTCACGGTTCGCTCAGGTGCTCCGTGCCGGCAACGCCAACGGTTCGCTTCGGACAGGACCAAGCGGCGCTGCAAAGGCGGCAAGGCAGTTGTGAAATAAACCGAGCATTAAATTCCAGACGTCACAAAGTCTTTTCAAGAAACCTTGAGTGTGCCGCTGGTTTCGCACCGCTGTCCTGAAGGTGTCCGATGACCACCAGCAAAATTCCGATTCCTTTGGCAACATCCAGGCTGTTGTCCCTTGCTTCTTTCATTTAACAATCCCTGTTCAGCTTCTCTATACACTCTACAACTGTCTTAACAAGAATAAAATCTTCAGGCGGATCCCTGAGATCGGCTTGTAACTAAAAAATAAAAGCGCCGCTTTTGATCTTAATACGGCGCTTTATTCTTCTAACTTAGCTAAGAATTCTATGAGTTTCTTTTGACAGAGCTTTTTTCACTAATTGCTGAAATTGCTGATTTGCTCAAGGAATTATTTATTGGAATTGTAATCAGCGCAAGGACAACACCTACCGCCAGGGTACCCAGTATGGAAACTAACCCGTGATAGTGGTACCAGAAGAGCATATAACACATAGATAAGACTATGGAGACAAGCATTGCCGGAAAGGCTACTTTCATATAACTGATAAAAGTGATGGGGAAGCCTCTTTTTTCCGCCATCCCGACTACCACCACATTGGCCGAGGCGCCGATAATCGTCCCGTTGCCGCCCAGGCAGGCGCCCAGGGACAATGACCACCATAAAAAGTTTAAGTCGCCCGACATTCCCAGTTGGCCCATATCCTTAATCAGGGGAATCATCGTAGCGACAAAAGGTATGTTGTCCACGAAAGCCGAGGCAATTGCCGAAACCCATAAGATAAGCATACCGGCAGGAACCATCAGCCCATGTGTAACGTCAATTGTAAAGCGGGCAATGGCTTCTATGATTCCGACCTTCTCGATGCCCCCGACAACCAAAAACAAACCGGCAAAGAAGAAAATTACCGGCCATTCAACGGCATGCAGTGCCTGTTCCGGGTCATGCCGGCTGGACAAAAGCAAAAGCAGGCTGGCGCCGCTTAGGGCAATAACCGAGGATTCCAGGTGAATGTACTGGTGAATGACAAACCCTAAAATAGTTAAGCTCAGCACAACCAAACACTGCTTGAGTAAGGAAATATCTTTTAATTCTTCTTTTTCGTCCATCTTCATTATACCCTTTTGCAGTTCCGGGGTTGTTACCAGGTGTTTCCTGTAGATCAGGATCAGCAGTGTAACAGTAATTACATGGACTACTACTATTACAGGCGCCAAATTGAACACAAAATCCATAAACCCGAGGCCGGTCGAGCTGCCGATCATAATATTCGGCGGGTCGCCTATCAAAGTGGCCGTGCCGCCTATATTGGAGGAAATGATCTCGGCTACCAGGATAGGAATGGGGTTGACCTTCAACTGCCTGGCAATGGCAAAGGTTACCGGTACAATCAACAAGACCGTCGTTACATTATCCAAAAAGGCGGAAGCTACAGCCGTGACCAGGGCCAGGGCCATCATGATCTTAACGGGGTTCCCTTTTACCATCTTGGCCGCTCTTACGGCAAGATATTCAAAGACTCCCGTGTTGCGCGTAATACCAACAATAATCATCATGCCGATTAACAGTCCGATAGTGTTCCAGTCAATATACTCAATAGCGTCTTCAACAGTCAGAACGCCTGAAAGCATCAGTAGACCGGCGCCTATTAAAGCCGCAATCGTGCGGTGGACTTTTTCAGATACGATAACCGCGTAGGTAAGCAGGAATATCGCCAGTGCGAAAAAATACATATCTTTCACCTCTTTATCCCTTTGATTTGGATCGTTTAGCGACCCGTTACCAAAGGCTTAGTGAAGGCCACCGATACTGCCAGTGGCCTTCAGCGCTTGTCCTAAAAACAAAATATTTTAATGCATTGCCGGGATTACCCAGATGATGATCAAAACCACAAAACATACGGCCAGCGAAAGAAACACATAAGGTGCGCTCCATTTTAAAAATTCACCAAGAGGCACTTTCCGGCCGTCTTCCTTTTCAGCCATGGAAAGGGCGACATACAGGGCCGGGGCGCCGGCTATGGTCAGATTGCTGCCCAGCGTTCCGGCAAAAAGCAGGGCCCAGTAAAAAGGCCAGGCGGATATCCCGGTGCTGTGAGCAAAATCCCTGATTATATACAGCATAGCCAGGATATAGGCGTCGTGCTCCACCACACCGACGATCGGCGCCGTCACCCAGTACAGAAGACTTACCCCGCCGAGTAAAGAAGCCTTGAAAAACGGAGATAGCCAGTTAGCTACGATCTCAATAATGCCGACGTGCTCCAGCGCTCCTACCAAACAGAATAGTGAAGAGTAGAAAAATATGGCGTCCCAGGAGATTTCGCCAAGTATTTCTTCAAAGCTGGGGACATCAATATTCCAGGGGCCCTTTAATATTTCGACCAGCAAAACAAGAACAACTGCCCCACCAAAGGCTAAAAAGCCCAGGTGCATTCCTGTAAACTGCCGGAAGGCCATTAATAACACCGTGGCCAGGAACATGAAGCAGACCAAAAAAGCAAATTTCTTGTTCTTGATTGGATCTTCCGCTCCCGCTTCACGGCCTGGTTCAACCCTTCTGTTTTTGAAAAACTTTTTAAAAATGAAGTAGAAAGTAGTTACAACAATTAGATAAGTAATTGTAAGTATAATAAAGGATGAAGGCTTGCCTTCCAACCAAAGGAACCCTGAAAATTCAATCCCGGAAACGCTGTGGAGCAGCTGCGGAGGCAGGTCTCCCAGCAAGAGAGCGGTGCCCATAAAGTTTGCGCACAGCCCGAGGAAAAGAATCGGGGCAAAAGAGGCAAACTTGAACCTCCGGCTTACCTGCATAAGAACCGGGGCAAACATCAAGATGATGACCACATTGTCTATGAGCATGGAAACAAAACCGGCCAGCGTACCCAGGGCGACTACGAAAAGGGCCAAATTTCCTTTGGACATTTCCAGCATTTTTTCGGCCATAAACTCTGGGACACCGGTTTTGCCGAAATATGTTGCAATCAGCCAGATGCTTAAAAGTATGACAATAACGTTCCAGTCCACCAGGCCGAAGGCGGTCATGTCGCTGATCGCTCCGCTTACTACCAGAGCAACCACGCCGATCACGGCGCCTACAACACTGCTGATCACCCTGCTGACAACCAACCCGATAGAAATTACAAAGATTATTAAAGTAATGGTTTGGACGTCTGTCAACAATTTTCCCTCCCTTTTTGACAAATGCTTTTGTATAAAATTTTTAAAATTTTAACTCCTAAAAATCCTCTCAGCCTTTAAAGAACGATATCTGACAGGCCAAACCAGCCTATTTTGTTACGGGCGGCTGCGCCCATGTTGTCAAGGACAGCCGCCCATTTTCAAGTGTCAATGTTAAGCATGAAAGGTTGACCTAATTTTGACGGGCAAGCTTAATCTTCTTCTTCAGCTTTGAAAATCATGGGCAGAATACGCGCCACCCAGCAAAGCAGGTAAAGAGTGACCATCGTCAGGCCCATTCCAAAAATCATCAATGTGAAACCATACTGCCACTTTGTCAGTTCCATCTCCATAAATAAAGGAACTCCTTTCCTGAGCAATTAACTAAATATATCCCATTGCGTGAAGGACGGCCAGCATGATACTGGCTGCAAGAACCGAACCAATCTGTCCTCCCGTGTTGACGCCCATCGCGTGCATGATCAGATAATTGTCTTCATTCTCTTCCTGTCCTACTCTGTGGGACACACGAGCCGCCATTGGAAATGCGGAAATTCCGGCTGATCCGATCAGCGGATTGATCTTTTCCTTGCAGAACACGTTCATCAGTTTAGCCAGGTAAACACCGGCTATGGTGTCGCCGCTGATGGCAACTGCGCCAAGAATAAAGATGAGCAGTGTCTTGGTTGTCAGGAATATCTCGCCGTTCATAGTCGCTCCGACGCTTAAACCAAGGAGCAGGGTGACAATGTTGCAAATCTCGTTTTGGGCGGCCTTGTTCAGCCTGTCTACCACACCGCATTCTCGAAGGAAGTTGCCCAGCATCAGGGTGCCCATCAGCGGAGCGCCCATGGGAGCGATTAAAACAGTTATAATTGTCACGGCCACCGGAAAGATAGTTCTGACGGTCTGGGAAATAGGTTTTTGTTCCGTGTAGGGCATCAGCATGGCGCGCTCTTTCTTTGTGGTGCAGAGCCTCATTAACGGAGGCTGAATCAGCGGAACCAGGGACATGTACGAGTAGGCCGCCACTGAAATCGGGCCAAGTAATTGTGGCGCAAACTGGGTGGTTACGTAAATAGAAGTAGGACCGTCACAGGCGCCGATTACACCAACGCAGACGGCCTCCAGGCGGTCAAACCCGAGCGCCAGGGCCAGCAGCAGGGTAAGAAAGATTCCAAACTGGCCCGCCCCACCCAAAAGAAAAACCCTCGGGTTGGCAAGTAAGGGTGTAAAGTCGGTCATTGCTCCAATGCCTAAAAAGATTAAACATGGAAAGACTTCATTTATTATTCCGGCGTTATAAAATTGCCTCAGCAAACCGTGAGGTTCCATCATCCCAGCCAAGGGCAGATTTGCAAGGATGCAGCCGAACCCGATGGGGACCAGCAGCAATGGCTCAAATTCGTGTTTAATACCCAGCCAGAGCAATAGTAAACCAATACAGATCATTACCGCATACTGCCAGGTCAGGCCGGCAAAACCAGACAGTATACCCTGAAAAATAGTCATAACAGCGTCACTTGTCAATAAAACCACCTCAAATTCTTGGAGTATTGTGAAGTACCCCTAAGCATTTATATAGGGGTACTGCGACAGATTATTGCACAAGTATCTAGTTTCTTAGCTTTATTAAGAACTCCTAGTCGGTGTCAATCGTAAAGAGTTTATCTCCTGCCTTTACGTTTTGGCCTTCGCTGATGAAAACTTCCTTTATTGTCCCTACTGACTTAGCGGGAATCTTGTTTTCCATCTTCATAGCTTCGATAACGACTACAGCGTCCTTCGCTCCAACTTTTTGCCCTGCGTTTACAAGGACTTTTTTAACTATTCCCGGTAGTGGTGCAGTAACTTTCTTTTCAGCCATTATTTTCCTTCCCCTTTCTAAAATTAAAGCGTTTTTTTGTTTAATAATTATCCCAGAGTAATAAGCGTGGTATTAACTTTTACATTTTCCATTAGTGATACATTAACTGTCTTGACAATTCCATCCACAGGCGCAAACATCCGCACATTCATTTTCATGGTTTCCATCATAATAATGGCATCGTTTTTTTTGACGCGATCACCTGCCTTTACGAAAATTTCTAAAATTTTACCAGCCAACGGTGCATTTACTGGCTTACCCATACGCATTTCCACCTTTACTACGAAAAACCCTTCAGTTCCAAAGAAAACTACCTATAATATATTATGATGCAATAATCATGCCAGGCATTTATCAAGGAAAGCCAGTACAAAATAAAATTATAATGACTGCAATACTGCATTTATGACTGCAATACTGCAATCAACTTACTGCCAAACGATGGCAAGATATGTCGAATAATACCATCATTTACCAGGCCGATCACAGCCATAGGTTTTCATTTTGGCAGGCTGAGATTTATTATAAAAAAATTTTAGTGAAGCAATGAATCACTTGCCCAAACATAAAAAAATAATTAAAATATTACCAGTCTAAAAATATCACAGAGAGTAGATAATACAATGCTTGATTTCCTGGCTGACAGGCTTATTTTACTTGTAAATATTTTTAAACATATTTTCAAATACGCTGTAATCTTTTTTATTATCGTGTTCGTTTACATGTTTATTAAAAGCTTAGTAACTAAACTGCGTGAAAAGTATGGCCAACAAAGGAAAGACTAGTCTTTCGGGGCAATAAAAAAAAGCGCGACAATCGTGCGACACTTCAACATGCAATATTAACAATATTTAGTCTATGCTTTTAATAATCAGGACCGGACACTTTGCGTGCTGCAGCACATAACTGGAAACGCTGCCCAGACCAGTGAGCATCCTCTCAATAGGTCCACGGTTGACTGAACCCATAACTATTAAATTAAACTCTTCCTTTTCTGCATAACGGACAATAGCTTTTCCCGGGCTCTCATCAAGGATTACTAAACTTACCTTGATGCCTTCTTTTTTAATATTGTCTTCGTATTCTTTCAGGATTTCTGTAAAATATTTACGGTTGTCATTTTCTAGTTCTTTAACTAAATCAGGGGCAGCCACGGATGATATGAAACCAGGCATTTTTACAGAGGTCAGCAGACAAATCTCTCCCTTGCTGCTTTTGGCAATCCCAATTGCTTCTTCCACAGCTTTTTTTGCTCTCTCACCGTTATCATAAGCGACGAGTATTTTCTTAAACATAACTCACAGTCCTTTCAAGAATTATTTTCTAAACAAACTATTTAACGGCAATGGTATTCTAGAAATTTATATCATAAATATACTGTTTTCAGCAAGCTTAAAAAACATCTTAAAAAACAGGCAGAAACAGGTAATATAATATTGCTAAAAACCACTATTCGCCAAAGAACATAGACCGCTACAAGAAGTAGTGCATAACAGGCAAATAATTAGGACAGAGACAAATTGTCTTCTGCCCTTTTCGCATAAGTTGCTTTTATCCTGAGAAGAATGCCCATTTTTTTATTAACATTTATCCGTAAAATTGTTGAACTGATTTTTTAAGATCTTCGTTTAAATATTTTACTCCACCCGTTAGTCTTTAATAATCAGCACATTACACTTGGCGTGCTGCAGCACGTAATTGGAAACACTGCCCAGACCCTCGAGCAGTCTTCCTATAGATCCACGATTACCTGAACCCATCACTATTATATCAAATTTTTCCTTTTCTGCATAACGGACAATTGCCTTCCCCGGACTGTCATCAAGGATTACCGAACTTACCGTGATGCCTTCATTTTTAACCTTATCTTCATATTCTTTCAGGACTTCAGTAAAGTGTTTACGGCTGTCATTTTCTAATACCTTTATCATATCAGGGCTCGCGGCTGATATAAAACTGGGCATTTTTACTGAGGTCAGCAGGCAAATTTCTCCCTTGCTATATTTGGCAATTTCAATTGCAGTTGTTACAGCTTTTTTAGATTTTTCAGCGTTGTCAAAAGCAACCAATATTTTTTTGTACATAACCCCAGCCTCCTTTTTTTATGTTTTTTATGTATATATTCAAAATTATATAGCAGATCGCTCTATTAGGCAACTAATATTTCCATCAACCAATTGAATGGTTCTGATTGAATAGAAATTCATTATAGTTTAATGTTAACCATTAACACTATCTCTTTTCATGATCCTTATATGTCATGCATGCGGCTAAAATAGCTGAACCACCCGACGGAGTGGCCGGGAATTCTTTTATAACAGGAACATTAAAATATTATACGTGTATTGTCATTTATGGATGATAATGAAGCGAGATTTCTTAATCAGGTGGTTGAGTTTTGTTAAAAATTTTAGCATGCATAGAAAAAATGGCAAGGGGTTCAATCCCTGAAACCCTTGCCATAACTGATCTTTTGTGGAGGCGGCACCCGGACTTGAACCGGGGAATAACGGTTTTGCAGACCGTCGCCTTAGCCTCTTGGCTATGCCGCCATTAAAAACGGCGTAAATGGAGCGGAAGACGGGATTCGAACCCGCGACCCTCGCCTTGGCAAGGCGATGCTCTACCGCTGAGCTACTTCCGCAATTTGTTATAAATTCGACGCTGGATATGATTTACTAAATAGAATTTTAAAATTTTGGTGCCACGGGACGGAATTGAACCGCCGACACGCGGATTTTCAGTCCGCTGCTCTACCAACTGAGCTACCGTGGCTAAAATGGCGGAGCTGACGGGATTTGAACCCGTGATCTCCGGCGTGACAGGCCGGCATGTTAAACCCCTACACTACAGCTCCACATAATTTACAGCAAAAGTTAGTATACAAAAATTCCTCAAAAAAGTCAAACTAAAATTTTACCGAATTATTAAATTTAATAATTAAAGTAACAGACTTTCCGGATAACAGGCTGCAAGTTCGTTGAGCTGTTCCATGGTTAATCAATGATTCCATACTGTATACATACATAAATGATTTGACAAACAAGGGCTTGATGATAAAATAGCATTTATATAAAATGATCATGCGTCTTTTTAAGTGCCAGAGGGGGGTGCTGATATGATACCCGTAAATATAAAGGGCGTTGCATACGACGCATCCGGCAATCCGATTATATTACTTACCGATCAGGAAGATAAAAAGGTTCTTCCTATATGGGTAGGCGCATTGGAAGCGTATGCTATAGCTGTCGCTCTTGAAAAAATTACAATGTCCCGGCCATTGACACATGATCTTCTTAAAAATATCTGTACAAATTTGGGAGCAAATATCACACAAATAGTAATTACGGATTTGCTTGAAAATACATTTTACGCTGAAATACATATATGCATAAGTGATAAGGAAATGGTCATTGACTCGCGGCCGAGTGACGCCATTGCTTTAGCTTTACGTACCTCAGCGCCGGTTTTTCTCGTACAAAAATTAAGCGAACACATGCTCCAAATAAAGGATTTAGTAGAAGAAGAAATAGAGGATGAATTGCAGCAAATAACAAATACTTTCCTAAAAGACAATAAAAAAGTTATTCACTAAAAGGTTTAAAACGCATTAATCCCCAAGCGGCAATTTCAAAGTTAAAAAAGTGCATCTGGCTGATTATTTTTATAAGATATAAATTATGAGAAAAGGGAGGTGAAATATTTTAATGGGTACGCCAGTTAATCCCAAGCTAGTTGGTACGATTGTATCAATCGACGTTAAGATAGGTGATCAGGTAAAAAAGAATGATGTATTAGGTTCCATGGAAGCAATGAAGATGAATATAAAAATTTTTGCTCCCAAAGAAGGAACAATTCAAGAAGTTCATGTCAAACCCGGAGACCACGTTAATCCTAAAATTGCCATAGTAACAATGGATTAAGACAATACCTGATCTTTTCATAGGGCTTCGCTATATTTTGGAGATACCCGGCCCTCCAGAGCAGCGCATTGCAGATTACCACATACCAGTTACTAAAGAAAGATTTCTTTGAAAGTCCGTACTCTGCACAATTTATTCCTGTGCGATACCTGCTGACAGCGGCTACCTATATGCATAGCCTCCTCCGAGATATGCAAAAAGCAAATACAAAATCATTACGGTGTAAATCCTTCCCTAAATCACATTTGAAATGCATGACATCGCAATAAGAAGAACCAAACAGGAAGGGGAATATAAGTGGCTGAAAAATTTGAAAGACCGGTAAAAATTACTGATACAACACTGCGGGACGGGCATCAATCTCTGCTGGCAACCAGGATGAGGATCGAGCATATGATACCTATTCTTGAACAAATGGACAATATAGGTTATCATTCTCTGGAAGTATGGGGAGGAGCTACGTTTGATACTTGCCTTCGTTACTGCAACGAAGACCCCTGGGAAAGATTAAGAACAATTAGAAAGCACTGTAAAAAAACAAAGTTGCAGATGCTCTTAAGAGGACAAAATGTCGTCGGTTATAAAAATTACCCTGATGATGTTCTGACCGAGTTTATTAAAAGGACCGTATATAATGGTTTAGACATTTTTCGTATTTTTGACGCCTTGAATGATGTTCGAAACCTGCAAAAAGCCATGGAAGCAGCAAAAAAAGAAGGGGCGCACGTCCAGGCGACGGCCAGTTATACTATTAGTCCCGTGCATGATATCAACTACTTCGTAAAACTCGCTAAAACTTTGGAAGAAATGGGAGCTGACTCTATTTGTCTGAAAGATATGGCAGGCATTATTTCTCCCGAAGCAGCTTACCAAATTATGAAAAGCTGGAAAGAAACTGTGAAGGTACCTATTCAGCTTCATTGCCACTATACCAGCGGTATGGCTTCGATGGCCTATTTAAGGGCTTGCCAGGCAGGAGCCGATATCATTGACTGCTCTATTTCGACGTTGGCCTTGCAAACATCTCAACCTGCAGTAGAGCCTATGGTTGTTACCCTTAAAGAAACGCCATGGGATACAGGATTAGAATTAGAACCCCTGGTGGAGATTGCAAGGTACTTCGATGAAGTACGCAGGACACATTACGCTGATTTCGATCTTTCACCAAAGAGCGTAGACGTAAACGTGCTTTTATACCAGGTTCCCGGCGGTATGATGTCCAACTTTTTCTCCCAGTTAAAAGAACAGGATGCTCTTGACAGACTTCCGGAAGTATTGCAAGAACTTCCCTTTACCAGGGCGGATCTTGGTTACCCGCCGCTTGTAACACCAACAAGCCAAATAGTGGGTATACAGGCTGTGTTGAATGTTTTATTCGGACGCTGGGTATTCAATACTGAGGAAATCATTAATTATGTACGCGGTCAATATGGCAAACCCCCGGCGCCAATTAGTAAAGAAGCCAAAGAGATGATTATTGGTGACGAAGAGCCAATAACCTGCAGACCCGCAGATCTAATTCCACCCGGCCTGGAAGAGGCCCGTAAACTGGCAGGACCATACATGCGTCAGGAAGAAGATGTGCTTTCGGTGGCTATTTTTCCGGAAGTAGCATTAGACTTTCTGAAAAAAAGAAATGAAGAATTAGACAAAAATAAAACCTAAAAGAAAACAGGCCCCTAAAAGACCTGTTCCTGCTAAAACTTGTTGATCAATACCGGCAATTTTATATTCGACACTTAATTGACCCCACCTGATGACCTCAGGTGGGATTTGCAATTTCCGGACGCTTCAAATAGAATAGTTGTTTCTTTTAAGCCGGTTCATCTTTCTGACAAGCGTAGACTGGTCTATTTTAAGCGCTTTAGCTGCCTTATAAGTGCTTCCAAACTCCTGCAAGGCATTCTTAATGAGCTGTTTTTCAAGTTCTAAAAGCGCAGTCTGGATGGGCAGCACACCTTTAACTAAAACGCCCGGTGAAGAATCGTTATGCTCAAAAAGGTAATCAGGCAAATCCGGTAAAGAAACCAGGACTCCTGGAGAAGTCACAATTAGTCTTTCCACCAGGTTCTCTAACTCACGTACATTACCAGGCCAATTATATTCAAGGAAAACTTCGAATACTTCCGGAGCAAAATCCTTTTTAATATTGTAAGCTTTGCAAAACTTATCCCTAAATGCATATACCATCGGGATAATTTCTTGCCTCCGCTCCCTAAGAGGCCAGACATAAAGCGGTATTACATTCAAACGGAAGAAAAGATCTTCCCGGAATAAACCTTTTTGAACCAGTTCTTCAAGTTTACGGTTGGTAGCTGCTAAAATCCGTACATTTACAATGCGCGGCTTTTTGCCGCCAACCGGCATAATTTCTTTTGCTTGAATTACTCTTAACAATTTTACCTGAAACTGAAGGGGAAGCTCACTTATTTCGTCCAAAAACAGAGTCCCGTTATTGGCCATTTCAATCAGCCCAACCTTCCCTTCCCTGTTTGCGCCTGTAAAGGCTCCCCTTTCATAGCCAAAAAGTTCCGATTCAAGAAGGTTTTCAGGAATTGCGCCGCAGTTTACAATTACAAACGATTCCTTATGCCGTTTGCTGTGTTTATGAATGGTTTTTGCTATAACTTCCTTACCAACACCCGACTCTCCGGTAATGAGCACCGTGGAATCAACCTGTGCCAACCTGAGCGCCATGGCTAATAAATCCTGCATCTTTGGAGAAGTAAGGATTATACCATCCTGGCTTAAAAGTCTGGTTCTTAATTGTGTCAACTCATCATAATACTTTTCGCTTAGTCTTTGGCTTTGCTCCAACTGGTTACGTAGAACATTCAACTCCGTAAGGTCGCGAATATTTATAACAACATGTGTTAATTCGTTATCATGATTCATAATCGGGTTCCCCGTAATCAATAACTGGTTTTTGTCTTTATTTTCCACTAAATTCACCGGCTGCTCCTTTTCCTTGACAGCCTCTACTATTGAACTTGAATAAACATTAGCAGCAACAAGATCCCTGAAGTTTTTTCCTTTGATGCTTTCTCGGGGAAAACCTGTAATCCTCTCATGGGCACGGTTTACTTTAATTATTTCACCATCCGGTTTGGTGACCAGAATTCCATCGTAAGAAGACTCTATAATACCTTCGAGTTCTTTGTATAACTGCTTGACTGACTGCAACTCTTCGGATATGAATTCAATTTCTGAAATATCCTGAAAGACACCTACCGCACCGACTATCTTGCCGTTTTCCACTATCCGGCTGCGGTTGGTCAGATATATATGTTTTCCTTTTGAATATTCCATATATATCTTGCACTGGGGCTGGAAGTCCTCTTCCTTTAAGGCTTCCAGTAATTCTTGAGGAATTATAACCTCGGAAAGATGCTTGCCTAAAGCATAGCTTTTTTTACGCCTTGTAAGTTCTTCAGCAGCTTTATTAAAAAGTGTAATTATCCCTTCAGTATTTATTGCGATAATTCCATTGTGGGCAGCTTCAAGTATCGCTTCTATCTCAGCAAACATTCTGGTAGCCATTCCAAATAAAGCCGAACCAGCTTTTTCCTTGGATAAAATTCCAACAAAATTTCCTTCTTCGTTAATAACAGGGAAAATGTTCTGGGGCAAAGACCATGCTTCTACAAGAAGGGTATTATCTGAAAGGGTAAAGAAGTCCTCGTTCATAATTTCGTTTACCTTAAGGGAATCACCGAAAAGAACCGGTTTTAAATTAAACAGTTCATCTTTAGTAACCAGCGCAATTACGCCGCCATTTTGATCAATCACAGGCAATCCATCAACTTCCAACTGCCTGATCAAATTCCAGGCTTCATCAAGCGGCTGTTCCGGAACAAGGCTGTTTTGTACTTTTGTCATTACATCTCTTACGAACATTAGACCACCCTGTTTCTGCGTTAATTGAGTTAATTCTACTATAAAGTTGCAGACTCCTCAACCTGTCCTGAAAATTAACTTGCATCAGGGAGGTCAACTGCCTATGTGCTCATGTTCGCCTTTTATAAAAAAGGCTTGACATAACCAAAAAGCTGTTATTAAATATCTATAACAATTAATTTAATAGTGCTCTTATCCAGAGAGGTGGAGGGACTGGCCCGATGAAACCCGGCAACCGCCTTTAATAAAAGGAATGGTGCCAATTCCTGCAGAGGAGAGTTTCTTCTGACAGATAAGAGGGAGTTGAAAATACAAGCCTCTTCTATGTTGGAAGGGGCTTTATAATATCTGGAACGGGCACTGTAATGGAGGAATGAAAATGAGCACAGAAAAAACCTACGCTGAGATCAATGAAAAAATTAAGAACGGCAAAGCAGTAGTCATGACCGCTGAAGAACTTATTGCGTTTGTCGAAGAAAAAGGGTTCTCACGCGCGACACAGGAAGTTGACGTTGTTACAACGGGAACTTTCAGCCCGATGTGTTCTTCGGGAGCATTTCTAAACTTTGGGCATTCCGAACCGCGTATAAGAATGCAGCGCGTTTGGTTAAACGATATAGAGGCTTATGCAGGTCTTGCAGCTGTTGATGCATATATCGGGGCCACCCAGGTTCCTGAACATGATCCGTTGAACAGCAATTACCCGGGAGAATTTAAATACGGCGGCGGACATCTGCTTCAAGAACTGGTTGAACGAAAGCGGGTCAAGCTAAAGGCCGTATCTTACGGAACCGACTGCTATCCCCGGCAGGAAATAGAGACTTCCTTTACCATAGATGAGATCAACGAGGCGATATTGTTTAACCCGCGCAACGCCTACCAGAACTATAACTGTGCTGTAAACCTGAGTTCACGTACAATTTACACATATATGGGCGTCCTGAAACCCAACCTGTCCAATGCGCATTATTGCAGCGCAGGGCAACTCAGCCCTCTGCTAAAAGATCCTTATTTTAAGACAATTGGAATCGGCACAAGAATCTTTTTGGGCGGAGGTGTAGGCTATGTGGCCTGGAACGGCACACAACACTTTCCTTCCATTCAAAAAGATTCAACCGGCCGTGAACTGGGACCTGCTGGAGGAACTTTAGCCCTTATCGGTGACTTGAAACAAATGAATTCTCAATGGCTCAGAGGCGCCAGTTTCCTTGGTTACGGAGCAACTTTGGCTGTAGGCATCGGTTTGCCGATTCCTATCCTCAACGAAGAGATAACAAATTTTGCGGCGGCAAAAGACAAAGACTTATACGCGCCAATTGTTGATTACAGCGACGCATATCCGAACAGAAAACCGGGTAATTTGGGCTTTGTCAGCTATGCTGAACTTAAAACAGGCGAAATATTAGTCAACGGTAAAAAGGTCCCTGCAGCTCCGTTATCCAGCTACCCAGGGGCTAAAAAAATTGCCGGTACACTTAAGCAGTGGATTTCCGATGGAACCTTTTTAATTACCGAACCTGTAAAACTGCTTCCTAATTTTAATGATCAAATAACAGCCAATGCGCTTAAGAGTTAATCTGAAAGGAGAGTCGTTAAATGGCGCCTGAAAGAATTGTTTTGCGTTTTACCCCCGACACAACTGAAAAGCCGGTTATCTACCGTTTGGTTAAGGATTACGATTTGGTAATTAATATATTAAAAGCCAATATCAACCCGCAAAAGGAAGGGACTTTGGTTTTGGAATTGACGGGAGAGAAATACCAGCAGGGAATTGAATACCTGCGTCAGGAGGGAGTATTGGTCCAGCCTTTGATTGAGGGGATCACCCGGAATGAACAGCTTTGCACAATGTGCGGCGGCTGTACCGATATTTGCCCTACCAGGGCATTGTATATAGAGCGGCCCAGTATGGAAGTTTTTTTCAATGATGACAAGTGCATAGTTTGTCAACTCTGCGTAAAAGCCTGTCCCATGCATGCTATGGAGGTACGGTTCTAATTGCAATATCTTAATCGTGCTTACCGTGAACTTCACAGGCAGGATGACCTCGTGCATTTCAAGGTCGCTGTAAAGGAAACAGATTTGGATATTGGCGTACGCAGGGATCAGTATTCCGCAGAACTGGCTGAGAAAACCCGGCAAATAATAAAACAATGCCGGGAGCCCCTGGAAAAGTACATCAAAGAGGATCCTGGATTCTTAACGGCCCTGACTCCCTATGAACCAGTTCCTTATGCGCCTGGAATAGTTGTCGAAATGGCAAAGGCGGCAGGTCTTGCCGGGGTGGGACCAATGGCTTCGGTCGCAGGGGCAATAGCGCAGAATGTGGGAAATACACTGGCGAAATATTCAAGGGATATTATTGTAGAAAACGGCGGTGATATTTATCTGCGGACGGGGCGTGTAAGGTATATAGGCATTTTTGCAGGCAAATCCACATTGAGTCAAAAACTGGCCCTTGAAATACGGCCGCTGCAAAGTCCCCTGGGGATCTGCACGTCATCCGGCACAGTCGGACACTCTTTAAGCTTCGGCATCGCAGACGCCGTAATTATTCTTTCCAAATCCGCCGCTTTGGCGGATGCTGTAGCCACGGCATCCGCCAACATGGTCCATAATAAAGATGATCTCGCTGCGGCAGTCGATTTTGCCCTCGGTATAAATGGCGTTGATGGCGCCCTGGCGATTATGGGCGATATGCTCGCTTTTCGCGGACATGTAAAGCTTGTGCCGCTTAACGCATAGGTTAATTTAGTCCTATATTCTTAAACGATCTTTTTTGAATATCAATACTAAAATACTTAACACGAGCAAACCGCCGGCTAGAACCGGCAGCCAGAAATGCGTTAAACGCAAAATATATTTCCAATTGTGGCCGAAGAAAATACCTATACCTAAATTAAAGAGCGACCACATAGTCGCAAAGATTAAATTAAAGCCCGTAAATTTCATTATGCCGAGGCCGCTTATACCCGCCAAATAAGGAGTAATGTTGCTGACAGTCGGTATGAAGCGGCCGAAAACAATAAAAGCGGCGGAGGACTGTTTCATCCAGCCTTGAGCGCTTTTCAAGCGTTGAGGCGTAATCCGGAGAAGCTTTCCAAACCTAAGCAGAAAAGGTTCACCAATCTTTATGCCAATCAAATATGCGGCAACGGAACCGATGTTGAAACCCAGAAATGTAACCAGAAAAAGCTGAAACAGGGGAAACCTGCCCTGTCCGGACAAGAAACCGGCCAGGATGACCATTATACCGCCCGGGAAAAAGGGAATGCCCATCGACTCAATGACAACGCCCAGGAAAACCCCGCCCAATCCAAGAGCAACAAGATAATTCATTACCCATTCCGCCATTTTTAAAGCCTCCTGAACACATATAATGTCCAGGAGAGTAACCTATAAATCTTTTTGCAGAAATTTTATGAGTCTTTGAATTTTATTCTTGCCTGCCGGCGCCAGGTTGACATTTGAGGAACAACAGTTTAACATACTAAATAGAAAAATTTTTGTCCCAGTAGCTCAGCTGGATAGAGCAACGGACTTCTAATCCGTTGGCCGGGGGTTCGAATCCCTCCTGGGACGCCAGAAAAGTATAGAATTGGCAAGGGTTCCTGGTCTGGGATTCCTTGCCAGTTGTTTTTAATCTTTCTTTCAGGTTTGATTCTGGGCTCCGGAAATTATTTAACAATTTATGTATTTGACAAGTATACAACCCCACTGGGTTGAAATTTCGCGTAAATGCAGTTAAAATAATTATAATGTTAATTATAATGTTAATCTTAAAGTTAAATATAAGTGCAACAAACAGCGGCGTTTGGGAAGTGCTTTCCAAACACTTTTTTTATAATCAGATTATTAGATATTGAAGATTCCATATAAGAAGGAGAGACCGGAGTGAAGCAAAGCAGCTTTATTGTCCTGGAAAATGGGCAGGTTTTTAAAGGGGAATCTTTTGGGGCGGCTAAAGAGGCAGTCGGTGAAATTGTATTTACGACCGGAATGACCGGGTATCTGGAAACATTGACTGATCCCAGCTATTATGGGCAGATTGTGGTTCAGACGTTTCCTTTAATAGGAAATTATGGTGTTATCCCTGATGATTTTGAAAGTTCTTCTCCCAAGTTAAAAGCCTATATTGTCCGGGAGTACTGTCAATTTCCATCCAATTTCCGCAGTGAGGGCGAACTTGATTCTTTTTTAAAGATGCATAGCATTGTAGGAGTCTGCGGAATTGATACTCGCGAACTAACCAAAATCATCAGAGAGTCTGGGGTCATGAATACCAAAATTACTACAACGATTGACGACATTGACGGGATATTGGCAGAAATTAATAATTATAAAATAATAGATGCAGTTCAAAAGGTCGGGGCCAGGGAAATTTCGGTTACCAAAGGAGCGCCTGGAGGATACAAAGTGGTGTTGTGGGATTTCGGCGCCAAGGAAAATATCCGCCGCGAGTTGATCAAACGAGGCTGTGAGGTTGTCACTGTGCCCGCTCTTACTACTGCAGAAAATATTGTGGATCTAAAGCCGGATGGGATTATGCTTTCCAACGGGCCGGGCGATCCTGCCGATAACAAAGAGATTATTAAAGAACTGGCCGCCCTTGCTAATTCAGGAATACCGATCTTTGGTATCTGCCTGGGCCATCAGCTGCTGGCCCTGGCGCAGGGAGCAAAAACTGCCAAACTTAAATACGGGCATCGCGGCGCCAACCAGCCTGTGAAGGACCTGAAAACAGGCAGAGTATACATTACCAGCCAAAACCATGGCTACGCTGTTGTAAATGATACTCTTCCAGCCACAGCCTCAATAAGTTTTCTAAATGCCAATGATGGAACCTGTGAAGGTATTGAGTATCAAAATATGCCGGCCTTTTCGGTCCAATTTCATCCGGAGGCCTCGGCAGGACCCCTGGATACCAACTTTTTATTCGAAAGATTTATCAACCTCATCCGGGAGGAGCGCTCAAAATGCCGCTAAACCAAGAAATAAAGAAAGTACTCGTAATTGGCTCAGGACCCATCGTTATAGGACAGGCTGCAGAATTTGATTATGCGGGAACGCAAGCCTGCCGGGCACTAAAAGAAGAGGGGCTGGAAGTAGTTCTGGTAAACTCCAATCCGGCAACGATTATGACGGACAACGCTATGGCTGACCAAATCTATATAGAACCTTTGACGCTGGAAACAATTAAAAGGATCATTATCAAGGAAGGCCCGGACAGCATCTTGTCCACGCTGGGCGGACAAACCGGTCTGACACTGTCCATGCAGTTGGCCAAAGAAGGGTTTCTGGAAAAACAAGGCGTTAAGTTATTGGGCGCTAATCCGGAAACGATCGATAAGGCTGAAGACAGGCAGATGTTTAAGGACACAATGCGGTCTATCGGCGAGCCCGTTATTCCTTCTTTAGTAGTGAATGATGTCCCTGCTGCACTGGCTTTTGCCGAAGAGATTTCCTATCCGGTAATCGTCCGCCCGGCCTTTACGCTTGGCGGGACAGGCGGGGGTATTGCCTCTAATGAAGAGGAACTTCAGGAAATTGCTGCGAACGGTCTCAGACTTTCACCCATCACACAGGTCCTCATTGAACAATTTGTCTCCGGGTGGAAAGAAATAGAATTTGAAGTAATGCGGGACCGGACAGGTAACGTCATCACAGTTTGCAGTATGGAGAATTTTGACCCTATGGGGGTGCATACTGGTGACAGCATTGTTATAGCCCCGGCAGTAACTCTTTCGGACAAGGAATACCAGATGCTGCGATCGGCTGCCTTAAATATTATTACAGCCCTGGAAGTGGAAGGGGGATGCAACTGCCAGTTAGCTTTAAGTCCCGATAGTTTTGAGTATGCCGTAATTGAGGTTAACCCAAGGGTATCCCGATCTTCAGCTTTGGCCTCCAAGGCTACCGGATACCCGATCGCCAAGGTGGCAGCTAAAATAGCTGTTGGATATACACTTGATGAGATCAAGAATGCAGTGACCGGGAAGACGTGTGCTTGTTTTGAACCAGCACTGGATTATGTAGTAGTCAAACTCCCCAAGTGGCCGTTTGATAAATTCGTTTACGCCAAGCGTACACTGGGTACTCAGATGAAAGCCACAGGAGAGGTAATGGCTATCGGAACAAGTTTCGAACAGGCTATCATGAAGGCAGTAAGGGGAGCAGAGATTTTTTTGGACAGCCTTAACCTGCCCAAGCTTAAAGAACTAACTGCTGCACAGATTAAAAAGATGCTTACTGAGTGTAACGATGAACGGCTTTTCGTAATATATGCGGCGCTGCAAAGGGGTATTTCCTGTGAAGTGATTCATGAGGTTACGAAGATCGACCGGTGGTTTTTATATAAACTTGCTCATCTCGCAGAACTGGAAAAGGATCTGGCAGCGGGGCAATTAACCCGGGAATTATATAAAAATGCAAAAGACATGGGTTATCCCGATAAAGTCATTGAGCGTCTTTCGGGCTGCAAAATCGAGCAGCCGCTTTGGTCTTCTTATAAAATGGTGGATACCTGCGCTGCCGAATTTGAGGCCGAGACTCCTTATTTTTATGCCACCTATGATGAGGTTAATGAGGCCGGGCAGTTTATCAAAGCCAGAAATAGCGGCAAAAAAACCATTATTGTCTTTGGTTCCGGACCCATCCGGATAGGCCAGGGTATAGAATTTGATTATGCCTCCGTGCATTGTGTGTGGGCGCTGAAAAGAGCAGGCTATGAGGTAGTAATCGTTAACAACAACCCGGAAACCGTATCTACCGATTTCGATACGGCTGATCGCTTGTATTTTGAACCTCTGACCAGCGAGGATGCTTTGAATATAATCAATACTGAGCAGCCTTTCGGAGTGGTTGTCGCCTTTGGCGGACAGACTGCCATCAAGCTGACCAAGTCCTTGGAAGCACATGGGGTTCGGATACTGGGCACACCGGCTGACAGCATTGATGCTGCCGAGGACAGAGAACGTTTTGATTCCTTGCTGGAAGGGTTATCCATTAAACGTCCCCATGGATATACAGTGATGAACATCGACGAAGCGCTGCAAGCAGCCAATAAGCTGGGATATCCGGTTTTAATGCGGCCTTCCTATGTGCTTGGCGGTCAAAATATGATTATTGCTTTCAGTGATGATGATATCCGCGAATACATGGAGATCATTCTGGAGCATAACATTGAAAACCCGGTTTTGATTGATAAATATCTCACGGGTATTGAAATAGAGGTCGACGCTATCTGCGACGGAGAGGATATCCTTATCCCAGGAATCATGGAGCATATTGAACGGGCCGGTATCCACTCCGGTGATTCGATCGCAGTTTATCCTGCCTGGAACTTGAGCGGAGAGTTGATTGAACAAGTAATAGATTATTCTAAAAAGCTGGCCCTGTCTTTGAACACCCAGGGACTGGTTAATATTCAATATATTATTCATGCCGGTGAAATCTATGTAATTGAAGTCAACCCCCGTTCTTCCCGAACCATTCCTTATATAAGCAAAGTTACCGGGGTGCCGATGGTTGATCTGGCAACCAGGGCGATGCTTGGTGAAAAATTAACAGAAATGGGCTATGGCACAGGGTTATATAAAACACCTCCTTATGTTGCAGTTAAGGTGCCTGTCTTTTCCTTTGAAAAACTCACCGATGTAGATGTGCAATTGGGTCCGGAAATGAAGTCGACGGGTGAGGTCCTGGGCATTGGTAAATCCCTGGCCGAAGCGCTTTATAAGGGCCTGATAGCGGCCGGATATAAAATGGTTAAGCAGGGCGGAGTCCTCATTACTGTACGGGACAGTGATAAACCGGAGATTATTGATCTTGCCAGGAAATTCGCAGAGTTGGGTTTCACGCTTTATGCTACCGACGGAACAGCTAGAGTACTGGAACATTCTGGTTTACATGTTATTTCAGTTAAGAAAATTCATGAAGCAGATCATGATAATACCCAAACCCTTCTGGAAAGCGGTAAAGTCAACTATATTATTTCCACGTCCTCCAAGGGCAGGCTGCCCAGCAGGGACAGTTTTAAAATACGCCGAAAAGCAGTAGAAGCGGCGATCCCTTGCCTGACCTCACTGGATACAGCCAATGCTCTGGCCAATAGTCTCAAGAGCCGTTATTCCCAGAGCAGCACAGAGTTGGTGGATATCAATCATATGAGAAATGAACGTCTTCGACTTAACTTTTCTAAAATGCAGTCCTGCGGCAATGATTACATTTATTTCAATTGTTTTCAGCAGAATATAGTCAGCCCTGAATCCTTAAGCGTGTATCTATCCGACAGGCATTACGGCATAGGCGGTGACGGGATTGTGCTGATCTGTCCGTCGGACCGGGCTGATGCCAAAATGCGGATGTTTAATATAGATGGCAGTGAAGGAAAAATGAGCGGCAATGCGCTCACTTGTATGGGGAAATATATATACGAAAATAAGATAAGGGTTAAAGACCAGATTTTTATAGAAACCTCCAGCGGGATCAAAATACTTAAACTTTATATCCAGAATGATAAGGTGGACTCGGTCTGTGTGGACATGGGACCAGCCGAGCTTAATCCTGAGAAGATACCGGTGAAACTGCCCGGGCAGGAGATTGTGAATCAGCCTGTAACAATTGACGGCAAAGATTATCATATAACCTGTGTATCAATGGGAAATCCGCATTGTGTTCTCTTCAGCGAGAACTTGGAAAGTGTCAACATTGATTTAATAGGCCCGGCTTTTGAATATTCGCCTTTATTCCCTGAAAGAGTAAACGTTGAATTTGTAACGGTTATTGACCAAAACACACTCAAAATGCGTGTTTGGGAACGGGGAAACGGCGAAACCCTGGCGGCCGGCACCAGTGCCTGTGCCGGTGTTGTAGCGGCAGTTCTGAATGGTTACTGTAACAAAGATCAGTATATATTGGTTAAACTCAAAGGAGGCAACCTAATTGTAAAGTATACGGACGAGACAGTATTTATGACAGGCAGACCGGAAACAATTTTTAAAGGAATAGTGGAGATATAATTATCAGGCATACTCTAAGGCAATTATTTTTTCTGCGGCGCCTAAAAACCAGATATTAAAAACAATAATTTAAAAATGAATGAAAATGAGTTATAATTCTTTAGTAAATAAACGAAAGGGAACAGGAGGAAGACAAATGCCTACTTACGATTACCTGTGTAAAAACTGTGGCTTTAAGTTCGAGAAATTTCAGATGATGACTGATGAGCCAATTAAAATTTGTCCGGAATGTGGAGGTAATCCCACGCGTTTAATCGGCAGCGGAATGGGCTTGATCTTTAAAGGACATGGCTTTTATGCAACGGATTATAAAAAAGGTCCTTCTTCGTATCTGCCCTGCAGTGAAAAGGAACCCAGTCCTGAATCACCTTCAACGGATTGCAGCACATGCAAAGAAAAGGCGGGCTGTGAATTTAACAGTTAGTCATTAAACGTGCCTGCTTTCGGACGTAATTTCTGAAACAAATAAGCGCACCTTTCGGTGCGTTTTTTGCTTTTGCCATAATGCCTCCATAATTGCAATTTAAGCAGGGTTTTATTTAACAACGGGGCAAATGTATTCTCCAATTAATTAAAGCTGCATAACACCAGTGCTATGCCCTGGCGATAATTTCCCAATATAACCTATTCCTCAGTATCATTGCTTTTAGTAATTTCATCATCCATCTCTTCTTCCTCACTAATTTCCTCTTCTTTGTTTTCATTATTAATTGAAGCAATTAAATAAGAAAGTTTTTGGTTAATTGTCCCGGCACAGAATAAGACAGCGGCAACGCCACCATAAATAGCAACTGGTTCAAATATCCCAGGCAGTAATTGACTTGGCAATAATTGTTTAATAACTCCAGCAGGCGGATACCCCTGGGCTGCATAATGAGCAACACTACTTTTGAATAACATAATATTATCTGTTAAAAACGCAATTCCAATTAAAAGCACAAGGATAGCAGCGGCATAGATTATTTTTGTACTTGTAAGCAGTTTATTATTTTCCTGTCCCATTGATTATTATTCCCTTCTGCCAATGAGTGGCTATATTTTTATCTATAAATGATTTTATCACTAATCATAAAGAAAGAAACTTAAATTTTACTGAAAAAAAGAAATGATTCAGACTTACAAAAAATAATAACAACGTGGATAGTAATTATTAATGATTTATTACGTTGCAGTTCTATTAGAATAGATTTTCATTGTCGGGATATGCACTACTTTAACTCCTGTTTTGAGTCCGTTAGAAATAAAGCAGTGTTATAATTACCCATATATATATGCTTCCGGTAATAGGCAGTATTAGTAAGTATTACCTATAAGATGTATATTAAAAAAATAAGAAAAATTCTAAAATACATCTTTACATCCAGAAACAGTCATGCTATAATTTTACCAACTTAATATATCCTGAAAAAGGCAAACTTAGTGAAAGCTAAGGGCGCAAAACTACGGGACTAAGGTAGAAGAAGTGCTATGTCAGCCGGGTTGCCAGGGAGGTGAAATGATCTTTCAAAGCACTCTTCTTTATGGAGTGCTTTTATTATTTTAAGTTATGAAAGGAGTTTTTTAACAATGACAAGTAAACAAGAATTACCAACAAAAAATAATTACTATATCCTTTTTGTTACTCTTATTTTTTGGATATTTGTTTTGATAAACTATTCCATTTAAAGAAGGTTGAAAATCAAGCTGTAATATAAAAATAAATATTTCATTCCTGTAAAGGGCAAACTCATTGAAAAATGAGGACGCAAAACAGACAGGCCTAAAGCGAAAGCTATGGTGGCTGTGTTGCCAAGGAATTCACCTGAAAAATATATTTAATAATTTAGATATTTTAAAATATATATTTTTTTTGGGTTAAAAAACTAGACAACCTGCCATTAAGGCAGGTTTTTTTAATGCTTAACGAATGGAGGAACGCCAAATGTTAAAGAAAGATAAGAAAGCCATAATAAGGAAGATTGCTAATATTATTATCTTAAATTTATTCTTTGTGTCACAATTTATATTTGGTGTTAATACTATATATGCAGCAGACAAAAGTGTGAGAGTGAATTCGATGAAACATTTTAAACCAGGAATAGCAAGCTCTGATTCAACAACAGTTAGTTCTGAACCAGCAGTAACCAATCCTGAACCAGCAGTAACCAATCCTGAACCAGCAGTAACCAATCCTGAACCAGCAGTAACCAATCCTGAACCAGCAGTAACCAATCCTGAACCAGCAGTAACCAATCCTGAACCAGCAGTAACCAATCCTGATCTAATAGTAACCAGTTCAGAAGGTGTATCTTGCAAAGCTTTAGGAATGATTCCCGATAATAAAGGCGAGGAAGAAGATAATTACAAGATACTACTTGCCGAGGTAAAAAAAGGTACAAAGATATATGTCGATGGCACATATTATTTATACTCATCATATAGCGATGACTCTACTGAAAATAAAGTTGATTCAGGTCTGTCTTTAATTGGAGACTCACCGACTAAAAGTAAATTAATTCTAGCGGGAGGAACATATTTCAATATCAAAGGCAGCGCGCTTGTGGATAATATTACCATAGAATGCCCGTCAACAACACGTTTGTCATACTTATTCAATATGACTGCGCCTTTTGTTAATGAAATAACAATCAGCAACAACTATATAACAGGTAATATTAGACTCGTCAACTCAGTTATGCCCTTAAATTTTGATTTTGCATCTACTCCTTGCGGTATAGAAAAGTTAATTATAGAAAACAATGGGTTTTATGATGTTTATAACAGCGGCGGTGCTCGCTATATTATGAATTTAAAAAATACTCCGGTAAAATCTTGCTACATTACAAATAATAAGGTAACAAACTATTCTTATATATTTTATATGAATGGTATAACTAACGATCAAGATTCTGCTACTGAAACATACTTGTTGGCTAATTCTAATGCTGTTATAGAAGATAATGAAGTTATATGCACCGATGATTATGATGCCGTTGGTAAGAATGGCGGATATAATTCATGCGATTATTATTGCTTTGCACTTATTGAGGGTTTCAGCGTTGAGTGCATAGATAATGTTTTTGAAGGGTTTCACGTATCAAACGCGCCGATGATTTCAGTATATGATAATTATCTTAGTGTTACTAAGTTGCTTTATGAAGGAAATACATGGAAAAATATTGTTAACTTTACCCCTAATATTCAATATGTGGACATTATGAAGTCAAAATTTGGAGTGAGCATTAATGGAGAGAAGTTAGAAAGAATATATAGAAAAAATACCTATATTGTTGAGCCTAGTTATGCTGACAGTTTTAATCAGGACAGATTTCTATTAAGGAAAGAAATTAATACTTACCAGGAATACATAGACAGTATTATTATCGAAGATAATTATTTTGATATGTACATTTTAAGTTTTGGTTACGGCGGGCAAATGTATAAGGAGTTATATAAATTCAGCGGAAATACCGTATTAATGGACACTGTAGAACACAGTATAAACACACAGACTTTTGCTTACATTGAAGATATGAAAGATAGATCTGGTAATTATATCCAAAGGGATTTAATAGTCACAAACAACACTATCACTTGTGACACAGCCGCCTTTGGTGATGGTATCGGCACTAAAAAGTCTTATTTGATTTGGAATAAAGCAGGAAGTGGAGATAAGACCACTGTTGATCTTAGCAACAATAAAATTGATCTGCCGGAGCGACGTGATTTCCAAACTCCAACCCCCTATAATTCGAAGATAACGGATATAATTTACCCAGACCCAAATATAAAAACAGAAAAAACATCTACTAATTTTTTAAAGAATGTGACCTTACCTAAAAATAGACATTAAGGAATATTTAATGCAAATATTCACAACCCTACTTGTTTAGTAGTCAAACCTCAGTAAAAAAAGCACATCCATCAATTATGGATAAACTAACGGCACATGTCAATCAATGAGAGAAGTATGAATAAAAGGGAACCCCTTCGCACATGCTAATCCATGTAGGCGACGGGGTTTTTATGTTTTTTAAGGACCGGCACGCCCGATTGGGAGGTTGTATAGCACTGAACTGGAAGAATGAAAATTTATAAAACCAATGTCAGCGAAGTCTATTATGCAGACAATTGAGTTATCTCGCTATTATTCTTCGTAAACGCCTAGCAAGAAAAGTAAATGGCACGATGATGTAATACACAGCATATAATCTGTCAGGCAGTGCAACCAGCTTAATATCCTCTGCTGTAGGCCCAAGCGATTTCAATAAATAATTAAACTTTTTTTTCAATCCCATGTTCATAGATAGGTCATAAGAACTATTAAATAATGAAGAGTATATCCCTGAATACCAAACTTGTTTACCAGCATCTAAGATGTTGGTCCGCAACGCCAGATAAGCCAGTCGCCACGCTGTCCTGTCATGTGATAGTTCTATACCAGACGGTATAACAATTCCAAACACCTGATTGACTAGTATTAAAGCTTGTCGCAAAAAAGACTGCACGCCAAATTCTTTTGCCAGGCAATCTAAACTTAACCAGTCAATGTTTTTTTGTTGGATGAACATCTTTATATCTACCAACCAGTTCAGGCGATGCCATTTATGGCCCGCCCCGTGCAGGACCAAATACAGCAGCCATTCCTCATCAGTAAGTACCGGCAGGAGATTTCCCGCCACTACTATCTTTTTAACATTGCCTTCAAGCGGAAATGGCAGTATATTACCACATTTACTCAACTTCCAGTGAATCTCCAGTAATACCCTTTTCTCGCTGTTCAAATACTTTAAATGGCTGCTGTGCTCATGATGCTTTAAATAAATTTGCAGTTGACGGGGTAGGAGATTATGCTTATCATATTCAGAAAACTTACAGTAACCTTCGTTTTCCAGTATTGCTGTCGATTGCTCAAACTCGTCAGGTGTAACCAGCATATCAATATCACCGGAAGGCCTGAAAGCTATATCCCCATACAGATACCAGGACAAAGGCACTCCCTTTAATACTACCGCTCTAATATTGTGGTCTTCAAAAAGCATTCTAATCCTTACCATTTCACTGGTTATGCGCAGAGCGCTCAGCGTATTATCCTGACATGTTTGTCTCAGTGCGTCAAGTATATGTTTAGGCACGAGCTCTTTGTCCAACCTGCTAAATGTCTTATAAACAAAAGTATACACCCGGTGATAGTCTGCCAAATATAAAAACTTATTCCAGTTTATGGACTGCTGAAGCAAGTATTTTGTTCTGTTCATATCGCTGTTGGCGCTAGCCAGCATTAACTGTAGTTCAGGAGGGAATTTGCTAATAAGCTCGTTCAGCATTTGTAAAACTCCTTATACCACGCCACAAACCATCCGATACCATCATTAATAGTAGTATTAGGCCTGAAGCCAATGTCTTCCATAAGATCCGTCACATCAGCGCAGGTCTGGTAGACATCGCCCGGCTGCATGGGGTAAAACTCTTTTACCGCCTTTTTACCTATGGACTTTTCAATCGCTGCGATGAAATCGAGCAATTTTTCCGGTCTGTTGTTGCCAATATTATATATTTTATACGGCACACCTTCCATAGTCAGCGCAGGGGATTTCTCAATCAAAGGCAGGATTCCATTAACTACATCGTCAATATAGGTGAAGTCCCGATACATGTCACCGTTGTTAAATATCTTAATCGGTTTATTCTCTATGATTGCTTTTGTAAACGAAAAATAAGCCATATCCGGCCGGCCATAAGGCCCGTACACAGTAAAAAAGCGCAGTCCCGTCACCGGTAACTGATAAAGGTGACTGTATGTGTAAGCCATCAGTTCATTGGATATTTTGGTTGCCGCATAAAGGCTGACCGGATGATCTACCCTATCTTCAGTGGCAAAAGGTATCTTTTTGTTTGTGCCGTAGACCGAACTGGAAGAAGCGTACAAAAGATGTTCAATAGTATGGCGCCTGCAATTTTCAAGGACATTGAAAAAACCTACAATGTTGGACTGAATATATGCCTCCGGGTTCTCAATGCTGTAACGGACGCCGGCCTGTGCTGCCAGGTTAATGACAACATCAATATCGTTCTCATTAAACAACGCCGCCAGAGATTCTTTGTCAGCCAGATCCGTTTTATAAAAAGTAAACTGCCCATATTTTTTTAAGACGTCCAGCCTGGCATATTTCAGCCGGACATCGTAGTAGTCATTTAGATTATCCAGGCCAATAACAGTACACCCCAGATCTAAAAGCTTTTGTGACAGATGCATGCCGATAAACCCGGCAGCGCCCGTTACTAAGAATATCTTCTTTTCATCAACTAATTTTTTCATCATTACACACCCACGCCATAATATTTAAAACCCTTCCCGATCATGGCCTTTTTATCGTAAATATTCCTTAAATCAAATAAATAGTCACCCGCGCCGATTTCCTTAAATCTATCAAAATTTAAGTTCCTGAATTCATTCCATTCGGTCAGAATGACTGTGGCATCTGTATTTTCCATAGCTTCGTAAGCATTACCACACCAAGTGAGGCTGTCTTTTATTTTCGTGAAACGCCATTTTCCCTCTTTATGACCTTCAGGATCATATACTTTCAATTTCGCCCCCCGGCATGCCAATTCCGAAAGAATAATCAACGATGGAGCATCCCTCATATCATCCGTGTTCGGTTTGAAGGTTACGCCGAGAATAGCCAGGGTTTTATCAGAAAGATCACCAAGGACGTCTACAATTTTATCAACCATTTTAAGCTTCTGTCGTTCATTAGCCATCACAGTTGTTTCAACGAGAGACATAACCTCTCCACACTCTCTGGCTATTTTCACCAGGGCTCTGGTATCTTTGGGAAAACAGCTTCCGCCGTATCCGGGACCCGCATGCAGGAATTTAGGCGCAATACGTCCGTCCTTCCCCATTGCCTTGGCTACCTTCTGCACATCTGCGCCAACCTTTTCACAGACGTTCGCCACTTCGTTGATAAAGGTAATTTTCATGGCAAGAAATGCGTTTGAAGCGTACTTGATCATCTCAGCGGTTTCCAGGTTGGTTTCAACAAAGGGGGTTTCGTTGATATAAAGAACCCTGTAAACATCCTTCATAATATTAAATGCCCGGTCGCTTTCAGTGCCGAGTATAACCCTGTCAGGATGCATGAAGTCGTGAACGGCGGAGCCTTCCCTCAGAAATTCAGGATTGGATACAACATCAAAAGTATAGTCAACCCCCCGCTCAGCAAGGATAGACTGCACCGCTGCCTTGACCTTTTGTCCTGCGCCCACCGGCACAGTGGATTTGTTCACGATAACCTTGTAGCTGTTCAGATAAGTGGCAATGTCCTTTGCTACAGCGAGCACATTCCGTAAATCCGCACTGCCGTCGTCCGCGGAGGGTGTGCCGACAGCAATAAAGATGATGTCATTGTTTTCAACGGCAGACTGAATATCCGTCGTAAAGTCAAGACGTTTATAATAATAATTATTCTTGACTATTTGCTCAAGTCCCGGCTCAAATATGGGAATAACACCGTTTTTCAGGTCATTGATCTTTTTTTTATCGATATCAATGCATGTTACCGAGTGACCGAAGTCTGAAAGAACCGAACCCGATACAAGACCGACGTAGCCGGTACCAACTACCGCTATTTGGGACATAATATGATCACCTCATATTTTTTAATAGAAGTTTAAATAAATAGGTATGATTCAGGTCATATCTTTTTTCCCTTAGATACTTACCCCTTGATGGATATTTCGAGTTTTCAGCCATAACCTACCGGACTTCATTATTTTGTTTATCATTATCCTATTGGTAAGATATAGAAATGCCAAGTAGGCAAATAATACTCCGAATTTATAAAAAAGGTTTGTCCAGCTGAAAACCGTCATGTACTTTGTATAACTGAAATATAACCCAGTTACCATAAATAGGATACTTGGAACTACTATTTTTAACATTCCAGTAACTCGATAGCCGATATCATTACATCTTTTACTCATCACAACCACGATCGACACAACAATGATTTTTCCAATCAGGAATGCCACAGCAGCACCATACATCCCGTAAAACGGAACTAATGTAAAAGCAAATATAATATCGGCAAGACTACCGATAATTGTAGCTATAAATATTTTCCTCGCGGCTTCCACATAGTAAAATAGTACATTAACATAAAAGTAGTATATTGATTTGATAGAATAAGCCACTACCAGTATCGGGATAATTGTCCACGCCATTACATATCTTTTGGTAGTCATGAGTATGATAACTTCCTGCGAAAACAGACCAATCCCCATGTACACTAACGAGTATAGTATGAGCAGAAATCGTGATAGGCTAATAATTTCTTTTTTGCTGTTATCATCTTCTTGATTCATCACATCATAAAACCATGGTGCAAAAGCCTTGTTTACGGATCCTTGTAATGTGTCTATGATAATGCCAAACTGTGATGCTACACTATATAAACCTACTGTCGACAGACCTTCGCTGCGATTGATAAAGATCCGTGAAGCAAAAGTGGCGATATTAGTTGAAAGATCGTGAGGCATAAGAGGGATGGAGTATATAAGTGCTTCACACAATATCTTTTTATTTATATAAAAAGATGCCAGGTTGTTCACCTTTAGATCGATTACCATGTATATAAAATAACCAACATTTATAATCAACGCAGCGAGCAAAACACCGACCGCTCCTAGTTTGAAAACACCAATGAACAGTAGGTTAAGCCCCACTTGAAGAACGAAGACTGTAAGATTTATAATGGTTATTTTCTTACCTGCCTGCATAGCCTGCATAATGCTTTGGTGTACGGTATACAGGGAAGAAAAGGTTAGAGTAAACAGTGCTATAACAATATATGGATAAAATGGTATTACCTCAAAGAACCATCTAATTAGTATTTCTTGCAGAATAAACCCCAGACCGATAAAAATGCAACCTGAGCAGAATACAAAAACTACAATAGTTCCATATAGTTGCTTCAGTTTCTCTCGGTCGTCTTTGTAATCGGTATAGAAACGGATAACTGCCGAGTAAAGCGAAAAGGCAACAATAAATGTGGCAACACCATTAAAACTGTTGACCAGATTCGTTATGCCATAATCCTCCGGTTTCAAAAACAAAGTATAAACCGGCAATAATAGAAAACCAATCGCTTTTATCAATAAAGAACTGAAAGTATATAAACCAGAATTAAATAGTACTTTTACTTTTCCATCATTCAATAGACAATTCTCTCCTAAGACCTTCGAGCAACAATTCTCTATGTGCCTCGCATTCAATATAATTCCTTATAGGAAGAATATTTCTTTTATTGAATTTTATTTTTATCAACATCCCATTCAACAATCGCCGATCTATCCGTGAAATCCATTTGCCGAAACCG
This sequence comes from Eubacteriales bacterium, assembly GCA_041653135.1. Taxonomy (GTDB): domain Bacteria; phylum Bacillota; class Desulfotomaculia; order Desulfotomaculales; family Nap2-2B; genus 46-80. Next base: position 115,456 of record JBAZGB010000001.1, read on the forward strand.
AAAATCGTACGTAAATATGAGGCTCTATTCTCCAGGGCAAATTTTCTATAATGCTGTTCAATGAATCCGTCCTGATTTATTTCTTCTGAACGTTGGCGAAATGCTTTAAGTATATCATCAGCTTTTTTATCATATGCCAGTGTAATACTGTTTCCTGTTTTTATAATCGGAATATACTCGACCTTAAGCCTGTCATTTATACTGACCTTCAGCAAGAATCCTGTCTGCTGAAATTCGCTTTCTGAATCGTCAAATAAGAAGTTGCCCTGTCCATATACAATAGTTGAACCACCATATTCCTCAAAGCATCCTATGCAGTGGCTATGCTGGCATACTATAACGTTGGCGCCCTTTTGAGACATCTTTCTGCAAATTTTCTGTAGATGCGGTGACGGGTAGCGGTAATGTTCCTTGCCTCCATGATACAGTACGATAATATAATCGCATTCAGCTTTTAGTGCAGCTATATGATCTAAACTCTCAAGCGGATCAAACGGATTTGCACCGGGAGAAGTTGTTGTGGCAATCGAAAACTCATGTTCCGCACAGGCATACACACCTATTCGGACATTATTTCGTTTAATAATATATGGTCGGCAGGCAGCATTAAGGGTATCGCCGGTACCAATATAGGATATTCCATTTTGACTTAATAAGGTCTCTGTAGAGTTAAGCCCCTGCTTACCTTGATCTAGTATATGGTTGTTGGCTAAAGTAATCAAAGAGGGGTTAAGTGCTTTAATCCCAGTAATAGTACTTGTAGGAGCGATAAGGTTAGACCCGCATTTAAAAATTGGCGTTTCTTTGTCGGTAAGCGGGACTTCAAGATTGAATATCCTGAAATCGCATTTGTTAATAATATCCATCAGTTCCGCGCCGATTAAAGTTAATATATCGCCTCTATTAAATAGCTCCACATTGCTCTTTGTCGGCGCTAGGTCGCCGCCAATTATTATCTGTATAGTGTTCATAAATCCACCTCAATAAATCCTTTATGTCAACCATATCGCAAATAAATAATTCATTACATCTTCTCTTTTAGTGTCTCGGTTATAGCCATTTTTATAATTCTTAAGCCTTCAATTAATGTTTCCTTTTCAATAGTAAGAGGAGGCAGTATCTTGAGAACACAATTATTACTACCAGCTCTTTCAATTATTAAATTACTATTAACACAGTACTGCATAGCAACACCAGACAAAGAAGGTTCTATTTTTGAAAAATCTATTCCCCAAATCATTCCTATCCCTCTAACTAGTAAGAGTCTGTTAATCGGCTGTATTTCATTTATAAGAAAATCAGAAATAATTTTCTCTTTTTCTAAAACTATTTGAGTTAAATTATTTTCCATGTAGTATTCCAAGCCAGCAGTTGCCCCAACAAAAGCTAACTGATTGCCTCTGAATGTACCATTATGTTCAGCAGGGTTAAAAATATCTAACTCTGGTCTTATTAATAAGATCGACATTGGTAACCCAAAACCGCTAATTGATTTTGACAATATAACTATATCAGGAATAATATCCGCTCTTTCAAATGAAAAGTAATTACCTGTTCTGCATACACCAACTTGAATATCATCACAAACAAGAAGAATATCATGTCTTTTGCATAGATCACGCAGTTTTTTCAGCCATTCAATAGCAGCTACGTTAACACCGCCCTCAGCTTGAACAGATTCAAATAATATAGCGGCAGGTTTATCTATGCCGGAATGATCATCTGTGAGCATCCATTCTAAATAATCGAGAGATTTCCGATGATCTCCAAACTGATTACAATATGGCGCAAATGTTGCATTGCTTAAAGGAACTCCGCCTCCAGATCTACTATAGCTATCACTCGTAACGGCAAGGCTACCCAAACTCATACCATGAAAAGCCCCAGAAAAAGCTATAACGTTACTCCGCTTTTTATTTTTTCTTACAAGCTTCAAAGCAGCCTCAACTGCATTTGTTCCTGTAGGGCCACAAAACATAATTTTGTAATTCATTTTTTTGGGTAATAATATATTATTTATAAACGTTTTTATAAATTTCTCTTTTGCCTCTGTGTACATGTCAAGTGCATGAATAATATTATCCATCTCAAGGTATTCCATAATTTTACTTTTTATATACGGATTATTATGGCCAAAATTCATAGCTCCTGCACCAGCAAAGAAGTCAATATAAGGTACACCGTCACTTGTAATTAAAAAAGCATTAGATGCTTTTTTAATTTTAATTGGAAATGCTCTGCAATATGAACGAACGTTGGACTCGTACTTTTCGAATATCTCAAACATCAATTATCTCTCCTCAATATCTATCCAACTACCTAAAAGATAATCATCCTTTTCACTACTAAAAGTACTAAAACCTGAGGAATCGTATAATGTTATTTCACCAAAATAAAGATTGTTTTTTGCAACATACCAATCAACTCTAACATGCCGCATATATTGCGCTAACGTCTCAGATAATTTAATCATATTTTCAAGTTGTTTTGGCCTGTCACATTTAATACTAGATGGCGGGCTTCCCTGTACTATTGTAGTTTTGTTCCATTCAATGTCATAGAAGTCTTGAGTGTGTCTTCCATAGCGGTCTAAATGCACCTCGATTAGTTTAGCTTTTCCATTAAAACATAATATTTTATAATCATTTGGGACTTTATCTGTATCCGAAATAAATGTTTCACAAATTATTCTCGGTTTTACATTCTTATAGGGCCATTCCCTTCCAAACCAATACCAGTTTTTTCGCATCCATTTTTTAAGCTTAATTATTGATCCATTTATGTCTAATTTATTCTTATCAGTACAAATGATATTGCAGCCTGATCCATGGGTACATTTTAAAACAAATTTTTCAGGCAGTTCGTTCCACAAAATGTCTGATATCTGATTATAGACGTCTATTAATGGAATAAGGTATTGCTCGCCAATTATATCTTTAATATAATTTCTTACTTCGTATTTATCAACATATGCGCAGTATTCTGGCTTTCTATCATGAATCTTAAGCCATTGAAGTTTTTCATTATATGTAACTGGATTCTCCAAATTTAGCTTTTTGCCGGTCTCACATAAAAATATAAGCCTTAAATAAGCTTCGTCGTTCATCCAGTTAAATAATTTTCTATCACCCAAGTGCCTGATTAGCTTTCTTGGTTTCTTAATTATGTTTATAAGAGACTTTATCTTCAATATATTACTGCCTCGCCTTGCTAAATATTGTGTTTTGAAACTAAATTTTTATTCACGTTATTAAAAGCAAATAGCATTCCAAATATTATTGTTGACGTTATTTCATAGAAATGAATCATTCCTACTCCTAAAAATAATAATAAACCAAATAATCCAAGCATAATTCTTGTTTGTTTAATCAATGTCGCATTCAATTTACTTGTTAACATCCTTCTATAATGCAAAAGCAATAATATATATGGTGTGAAATATAAAATGCTTCCAATAATTCCTGTGCAGGACAATGCCTCAGCATATGTTGAATGGGAATAAGTTTTATACATTGATAAAGATCTGAAATTATTTAACCCTACTCCTACAAGTGGACTTTGTTTAAAAAATTCAAATGCTTCTAGATACATATTTTCTCTTGTATCCTGTTCAAAAAAAGTATTAAACCTAGTGGTCAATACAGTATTGCCAAAATATGGTACTAATATGTAATAAGCAGCGCCAATCAATAATAGCATTGAAATCATCACTTTTAATTTTACAGAAATTCTTGATACTTTTATTTCATTAAATGCAATATATACAAACCAGTAAACTATAAACAGAATAATACTAATAAAAGATTTACGCGATCCAGTCATAATGCACACATAAATTAACAACAAAACGAAACTAAGTGATAATAACGAATAGAACAATTTAGTTAGATTTTGTTTATATAAAATAAAGCATATACCATATACCATAATAAAACCCAATGAATTCGGATTGTCTGTTGGTCCCATAACAATTCTACCTTTTTCATTAATAGAATCTACACCCCAAAATATAGTAGTTATTGCACATATTATCACAAATATAATAAATACATTTATAAAGAAATCTATGTTTCCATCTTGATTGGAAATATAAATAATACCATAAATTAGTAGAAGATATTGAAAAAAGGTAGTTACCGAACCGATTAGATTATCAGGGTTTACAGCTACAAATAATCCAAATAATAATGATGTAAAAGCAAATAATAGCCATAGTTGTAATTCTCCTGTTAAAAATTTAAGAAGGCTTGTCCTGTTTATTAATGAATGCAGAACAATAAAATACATCATGCCTGAACCAAGAATTAGCAACATATGTGGTATTGCAAAAAATACAATTTGAAACCATCCGCAATACAATACAAATAAAATATATAATACTTTGCTTGCTTTTATCAGCATTAATTATTATCCGTTCTCTCATTTATATGAAATTAAAATACCTTTTCCATTCATTCTTTTCATCTTTATTTTCATCTTTATTTTCTAAATTCTTGACTCCATAAAAGTAATAATATTCTTTGCCCTTCTTTTAATGTCTAATGTTTGTGCTTTTTTTACTGCACCATCAGCAAGTCTTGAACGCAGATCTATATCGAAAAGTAATAAATTAATTGCATTAGTAATATCTGACACATTTTTAGGATCAATTCTAATTGAACATGTATTATCCAAAATGTCGTCATTAAAAGATTCATTTGATGAGATAACGGGCAAACCACAAGCCATTGCTTCGATTATCGCATTGCAACAGCCTTCAGATAATGTCGGCAATACAAACACATCAGCAGCATTAAGATATCTAAATACCTGATCGTGCTTTTGGGGGCCTTTAAATAGTATATTTGAACATGTTGGTTGTAAATTGCCTTTTCCGATAAAAATAGAATACACATTCTTAAGGTTTTCTAATGCGCTAGATAATACTTCTATACCTTTTCTTTTAATAAAATCGCCTACAAAAGCTACAATAAAAGCTTCCTTATGAAATCCTAATTCTTCACGTACTTCCTGTTTGTCAATAACATAAAATCTATTCCTGTTAATACCATTTGGAAATACACCAATTTTATTCTCCTCATTATCTCTGATTATTCCGTTTTCAAGAAGTTCAGTCTTGTTAGCGCTCGAAACTGCTATTACTCCGTTTACACCTCTTAAAGCTTTTACTACATAGCTCCGGTCAATATTTTTAAAAATATCAATTGAGCTTTCCCCATATGCTATATAAAAGGGTTTATGATATTTCATACCTAATTCATATGCTGTTAAACCTGAAGGCGATATAAAATGCCCGTAATATGCGTCAACATTAAATAGATATTTCTTATGTTCTCGCATTGCTGCACGTTTGAAGCTACAAAAAGACATAATGGCTGTATTAAATCCTAGAATATTATTAGAATATGAAAAATACCTTGGCGCATAAATCCTTATCGTATTTCCGCTTTCAGTGTTCTTAAATCGAATCCTTGGAGGAACTTCATTATCTCTTCGCATCAAATTTCTTGTTAAACTATGAGGCGCAATAACAATACATTCCAAGTCTTGCTCAGAAAATTCGGTCACAAGCTGATCTACAAATGTATTTATTGGATTCATATCTGTAGGATATTTATCTGTCACTACACATATTTTTTTAATTTTTCCCAAAGGCTAAATCTCCAATTTAAGATGTGCTTTTTAATAATATTTTCTATCTAAATCTTTTATAAAATAGATATTACTATTCTTCATAGATGTCTTTGTATTTACCAGCTATTATATTCCAATCAAAATTATTACAAAATATTAAACAGTTCTTTGAAATGCTTTTATAATTTTCTATTATATCAATTATCCTCTTAGATATTTCCCATGCATTCATACAGTTGACACTATATCCCACTGTACCATCTTCAAAATATCCATCAAAGCCTTGTCCCTTGGTGTAAATTAAGGGTAATCCCTGACTCATTGCCTCTACATATACCAATCCAAAAGTTTCCGCTATTGAAGGCATTACAAAAATATCATTTAATCTATATAAGTTTAATAAGTTCTCTTTAGGCTGTTGATCAATATAGTTAATAAAGTCATGCAATTTAATTAATCGAAATTCTTTTTTATCTTCAGCCCTTCCAACAATTGTAAACTTGACATTATAACCAGCACTACGCAAAATTTCACATGCTTTAACTGTCGTAGAAATATTTTTATTTCTAGATATTAGGCCTGCATAAATAATTTTTATTTCATTTTTCTTAATGTTACGTGATCCATTAAATTTGTTGTTCAGCCAGAAACGATCTACTCCATTTGGAAGAATAACAGATTTATCAGATATTTCTTTTTGTAAATTACTTGGAACATACGATACAATAGTATGTTCCCTATATTTTGAAGATAAAAAAACAACTAATTTTGCATTATGCAAAACTTTAATGCCTAGTTTTCTTAAATGCAGCATATATTTAAAGAATACATTCACATCAGTATTGCGCACTGCTACAATATAAGGAATCCCATATCTTTTATATAATTTATATGCGATATAGCCATTAGAAAAAAGAGAGTGGGCATGTAAAATATCAAATTCTCTTATATCATATTGTCTGACAATATCTTTTAAAATTTTAAAATGCTTTATATGAAAAAAATACCTATCATAGCGATTGTGGTTTAAAGATATTTTTGTATACTCGCCAAGATTTATAGATGTAAAATCAAAACCTTTAGCAACTGCAACATATACGTTAACAATACTACCATGCCTAATTTGCTCTTCAAATAGGTTTTTATAAAATGGGCTCACGCTATAATAAGAATTGATATGCAAGATTTTCACTGTTAATCGGCCAATCTTTCAAAAACTAATTTACCCTTATTATAAAACATAACATGACGGTATCAACACGATGCATTTATTAAATACATTATGAAAAATAACTAACAAATAAAATTAGTAAATATTGTCATTTAAATGATCTCCTCAAAACCACATAAAAATATTCCCCTTTCCAATGCAAGTTCTCTTACCTGTGGATTTCTAAAAAGATTATACTCTTTTATTCTATTTTCAGTTATATTTCCAAAATATACACTATCATTTAATGTAGCGGGATGTATTACCAGTTCACCTAACCTTTTATTTCTCCATACAATGTTACTGAAAACATATTCTAAATCAAATTTGTCTTCTTCGCACAGTAGTGTAATTAAACCATCGGGAGATTTGATATCTATTCTATTTGCATTTAATTGCCAATATTTCAGAATAATTCTTTTAACTGGCTCAATAACTCTCCTTGAGGCTGATATGGTTATTTCTCCTTTTGGACGAACATACAACCTATTATGATTACGCATCTTCAAAATCCGTAAACTAGATGCTACATCTAGAAATGTATCAAATATCCTGAAACCAATATGAACATTTTGATGCGTATTCCAATAATCTGGTTCTCCACAAATATTAATATATCTCTGATATTGTGCTAGAAGCTCTTTCTTTATTTCTTTAAAAGAAATAATCCTTCTTCTAAGCTTATTACGGAATTCAGGGTAACTCCAAAATAGTCCATCATTATTTACCAGACTCGGTATTTCACGTTTATCACTAACTGGATATCCCGCAGTTAGAGTCCAGTGTAACCCAATGGAAATCTTGGGAAAATATTTTTTTATATTAACTATACTTTCGTAAAATTTCATTCCTACCATAAGATTTGTTGCATTAACAATTCCTGCAGCGGCACATTCTTCTATTGCATTATTAACAGAAAGTGACATACCATAATCATCCGCTGTAATAATTAAGTTTTTCATTTTAATCTCCTTGTCTTTTTCATATTAGAAAAGCCCTCATATCAACCTGTTCATGAATAAAAGACAATGCCATATCTAATTCTCTATCAGGTCAAAAGCGAGGCCTACCGGCCAGACAGGAGGGAATTAAAATAATTAGTCATCTCTTGTAAAACGCTTTGTTGAATATTTAGGTTTCTACAATCTCCAATAGCTATAGCCCTGTTTCACTATCCTATCTTGATCGAGGATGCTCTTCACGTCAATGATAACCTTCTCTTCGTTTGGATATGATCCGAAAAGACTATCGATCTGCTCTATACTCATATTTCTAAATTCGCTATGCGCCACAGCAAAAACAACACAGTCAGCATTCTTTATAGTCTCGAGGTTAACTAAGTCTACACCGGCATCTGCTTGAGGGTCAACTAAAATAGGTTCAATACCATACTCGTTCAATCTTATAATAATATCCTCAACCTTTGAGTTGCGAGTATCAGGACAATCTTCCTTAAAAGTAATCCCAAGAATAACTACTTTAGACTGCCTAACCAACTTACTAGCAAGTATTAATTTTTTTATAATAATATCTGCAATAAACGAACCCATGTTATCATTAATCTTCCTGCCAGCAAGAATAATCTGGCTATGGTAGCCTAACTTCTCCGCTTTATATACAAAATAGTAAGGATCCACACCTATACAGTGGCCGCCGACCAGTCCAGGATAAAAATTTAATGCATTCCATTTGGTATTCATAGCATCAATAACCTCTTTTGTATCAATGCCCATGCGGTCAAATACCATGGCAAGCTCGTTCATAAAAGCAATGTTAATATCACGCTGGCTGTTTTCAGCTACCTTGGCTGCCTCAGCCACTTTAATAGATCCCGCAAGATAGATATTATCGCCTTTTATGATCAAGCCATAGATTTTTGCTATTTCATTAAGACTCTCTTCGTCCATACCAGACACGATTTTTGCAATATTCTCAAGTTTATGTATTTTGTCACCTGGATTGATTCGTTCTGGTGAATATCCGATTTTAAAGTCAACTCCGCATTTCATTCCAGATTCTTTTTCTAAAATAGGAATACAGATGTCTTCTGTCACTCCTGGATAAACAGTCGATTCATAAACAACAATTGACCCTTTAACGAGGTTTCTGCCAAGGACTATACTGGCTCCTATAACTGGAGAGAGGTCTGGGGTCTTATCTGAATTAATTGGCGTCGGGACTGCTACAATATGGAATTTAGCTTCCAATAGCCTAGTCTCGTTTGAAGTAAATTCGACTGTTGTATTTTTTATTTCTTCGTTCCCAACCTCTTTTGTGGGATCTATGCCAGATTTATACAACTCAATTTTTCTGGTATTAGTGTCCAGACCGATCACATTTACCTTCTTGGCAAAAGCGACTGCTAATGGCATGCCTATGTATCCCAAACCAATTACAGACAGTTTCACTTGTTTTTTAGTAATTATTTCATGCAAACTTATTTTATCATCCCTGCTTTTTTATCAGTGTTTAATATACGAAGTAAAAAACAAATATTATTAAAAATATTGTTGGATAAGCCAATAATGTTAATTTAAAACATACTAATTCTAAGTACGGAGCAATATATAAAATAAATTAATTTTGAGATTAGCACATGTCATGTTCTAAAAAAATTATATGGACTTTATTTCAAATGATTTTCTCTGATGTGGAATCGTAATAAGTCCGTTTAATGAGCCTAACCCATAACTAATATGCAATAACAAGAAAGTAAAAAAGTACAATAAAAAATACTTAAATCCATTTGCTAAAGAAAGCTTAGCAGAAAAGAACATATCAAATAGAAAATATAATATAATTTCTAAAACAAAAAACCATAGAAAAAACTTTAAGAAAATAGTTCCACCTAAAAAAACTATTAGGCTTAAGATAAACAAAAGAGGCACAAAATGCCTTAAAGATAAAGCATCTTTGTTGACTAATTTTGAGTAGATATTCCATTTTCCATTATTATAATTTTGTATCAAGAAACTCTTTATGGTATCTCTGCAATAATAAACGGACCTTACATTTGGAGTGAGATAAATTCTACCGCCGGCTTTTCTAATTCGATTATTCAGTTCTATGTCTTGATTTCGTGTAAGACGTTCGTCATATAAACCAACATTCAACAATGTGCTTTTCTTAAATGCTCCAAGATAAACGGTATCTGCTTCTCCTTCATAACTTTCATTGTGAAATTTCCCACCACCCAATCCAAACGGGCACGAATGTAAATGTGCAATTGCTTTTCCAACAAACGATTTACCGGTGGCAATCATTGGTCCGCCAACATTATCCGCACCAGTTTTTTCAAGATACTCTATGCATTTTGAAAAATAATCCGGGGCATATTGGCTATGTGCGTCAAGGCGTATTATATATTTGCCTTGTGCCGCTTTAATTCCAATATTCATAGCATAAGGAACAGTCTTATCTGGATTGTGCATAAGCTTTAAGTATAAAAATATGTCAGTATATTCTTTGACTATCTCACAAGTCCTGTCACTGGAAGCACCGTCCACAAAAATTACTTCAAGTTTTTCTTTTGGATAATCCTGAAATAAGATTGATTGAACACATTTTTCAATATATTTTTCTTCATTTCTAAGCGGTATTACCACTGATGCGATGATATTATTATTCACTGTTACACATCAGCTCCAACATAATCCAGTTTCTAGGACAACCAATGACTGCTCTAAAAACAACCCAGTATCTACTAGTATTATTTTATTATTACTGGCTTGTACACCTGAACAGTATTCACAGATAGGCATCGTCTCTATTGCAGGTATCTAATAATTAAAAACTCCGTCTAATATATTCCATATCCAATAATGCGGCAATATTGTTTATAACAGCACCTGTATTCAATTTACTTATTATCAATCTCAAAGGATATAAAACATTTACAGCTAAACCGATAATAGGGCTATATTTAATATTTAATTTGCAATACGCCCGTCTAAATCCAAAGTATCTGATAAGATAATCCTGGAAGTTTGTGACATGACGAATACTGCGTTCACCATCACTTACGTATTTCTTGTGTTGCGTGTTGAGATAATCACATAACATCACGTATATCAAAGCCGCTGATACTTGTTCTGATAAATACTGCGGCGAAAATTTCAATGTTGAAAGATCTACCCAATCTTCAAAAACATAATTCAATGAATATCCAACAAGTTCATCATTTCCTTTTAAAAAAGCCCCATAATATTCTATATGTGAATCGTTTTCATGGTTATGGCATTGCGTAATGAAACTCTCTTTACTGGAAGCTTTGCCGGCCTTTTTATAGTTCTGAAAAGCAGCTGTATATACAAAATAAAGTTGTTCTGCATACACCTTAGGGAAAATTTTCTGATCACGCAGCTTTTTAATCCTTTTTTTATTTTATATCTTCGATTAGCATTAAGTGCACTAATATCTACAGGATTATCTTTTATGAGCCACCACCATTCAGTCTCATATCCACAATCAAAATCTGTTGTGTATCTAGCTAACACAACTCCCATATTGTACCATTTGTTACTATTGTATAGGGCTGCTATGTTTGGCTCCTCATGTGGCGGAGTGGAAGGTAATAATGCACGGTTATATATCCTCCACCCTCCCGGTATATTCAAAATTTATCTCCTCCATTTAGCCTTGCCGGGCATATGGATCTCATGCTTTTACGTTATCAGCCAAATAGTTGATGTATTAACTCACAAACCAATCCAATATCTTCTAATGTCATTTTTGTATCGCTTGGCAAGCATACACCTCTATTGAAAACATCTTCCGATATACTAATATGACCTTCTTCACTGCTGAAAAAAGGCTTACCTGCAAACACTGGCTGCAGATGCATTGGCTTCCAAACATGCCTGCTTTCTATATTTTCTTTGGCGAGCGTATTGATAACATCCATTGGCTTAATATTACAAGATATATCTATTACAAAACACGAAAGCCAGTAATTGGGAGAACCATATTCACAAATAGGCATCATCTCGATTGCAGGTATATCAGCAAACGAATTCTTGTACAATTCATAGATAGATTTCTTTTTAGCGATTCTTTCATCAAGAACCTTTAACTGTCCCCTGCCTATGCCGGCGCAAATATTGGACATCCGGTAGTTGTATCCTATTTCTGTATGCTGGTACCATGGCGCGGTGTCACGGGATTGAGTGGCTAAAAATTTGACCTTCTTAACTATTTTCTCATTATTGCTGACAAGCATACCCCCGCCTGAAGTAGTTAAGATCTTGTTTCCGTTGAAAGAGAATATACCTATATCTCCAAAGGCGCCTGTTTGAAGTCCGTTATAACTGGCGCCAAGGCTCTCGGCAGAGTCTTCTATTATTGGAGTACCGTACCGCCCGGTTATCTTTCTTATTACATTATAATCCGCTGACTGTCCATATAAATTAACAACAATCACCGCTTTAGGCGCTGGAAATTTCTCATAGGCGTTTTCAAGGGCCTCTGGCGCCATGTTCCAACTCTTATATTCGCTATCTATAAAAACAGGAACTGCTTTTTCATAAAGAACCGGGCTCACACTGCCCAAAAAAGTGAGGGAAGAACAAAAAACAATATCTCCTTCACCTATTCCCAACGATTTTAAAGCCAGATGAATTGCAGAAGTTCCCGAGGATAGCGCCGCAGCGTGCTTGATGCCAATATAACCGGCGAGTTCCTGTTCAAAAGCATCTATATTGGGCCCCAGCGGGGCAACCCAATTTGTCCTGAAAGCTTCCTGGATATATCCCATTTCATAACCTTGTTCACTCATGTGCGGACTTGAAAGATAAATTCTTTTCCTCAATCTATACCACCCCTAAAAAGCACTGATTTGAAAGGTTCCGCATATTCAAAGCCAACTTCGCATCCATAAACAGCAGCGCGCATGCGTATTGCTTCAATGCTTCTGGGATGCGGATATTTCCGTAACTCGTCATCATATACCCGCATGGCGTCAAGTTTAATTTCAATAGTTTCATTTATATTTATGTAATAGTTTGGACAAAACACAGTCCTTTCGTTGTAACCTCCCCACTCTGAAGAAGAATTTACATAATAGCTGAGTAATTGTTTTACAGTCTGCCCTGGGATAGGGCGGGTAGCTACCAGAACTGATTTAAATATTATTTGATGATCCATGTTAATATCATCTATATTATGAGTGAAAACAGTATCAAAACCTTTTTTCTTAATCAGGGATTCAAAAGCTTGATTAAGTTTGTAATGTTCGACAGTATCCAGGCGCATATCCGGAAACTCCCACTGGATGATTTCATCACTTCCAAGAATACGGTTGGCCTCTTGCGCCTGATTCAACTTGCGAACCAAGATGTCCTTATCATTATGGTATTGTGTCGTACTTCCATCAGTTACTATCAGTATCGTAACATATCCACCACTTTTTTTAATTAGAGGAATGGTGCCGCCCACACCCAAAACCTCATCATCGGGATGGGCTGCTACAACAAGCACATTTCTGAAATTCATCGCTATTTACCCCGTTTTAAGGCTTCGATTTCTTGCCACAATTTGCATATCTCTTCATTAATAATATAATTAAATCTGCTGCCCGTCCGAAAATAATTAATATCCACGGGTCCGGCGTCATCAGTAAAATTGCTTAACCAGAGAGGTTTGTCTTTTGCTTGTACCAATAAAGAATCTTCGTTTCCGGTTAGTATTTGTCCGATTGTTCCTATGTATGGCAGTACATTTTGCAGACTTGCCTTCCAAACATAAATTTTTTCCCCCTGGTAATAAACATAAGAACCCGGAAAAGGTTTTGAAACTGCTCTAACCAGCGCTTCAATATCTGCCGCTGAATTATTGAAGTCAATATGTCCGTCGGAAGGTCCTCGCTTTGCCCTGTAATTTGCTTTAGTAACGTCTTGTGATATTTCAGCTACTTGCCCTCTTTTAAGCTCAATATATAATTCGCAAAAAGCGCTTCTTAGATTTTGAGCTGCTAAGAAATATACGTCCATTGCATAAGCTTCGTCTGATATGTCAAATATTTTTTGCATGAGAACCGGCCCAGTATCTACTCCTCTGTCCATTTTAAAAAGAGTGACACCGGATTGTTTGAGCCTCTGCAATATCGTCCATGGAATCGGGGCACGGCCGCGTCCCTCTGGTAAAAGCGATGGGTGGCTGCCAACAACATACTTTTCCGGAATTTTTAGAAGTTGTTCACCAAACAGTTGACTCCAGCCCAATGTAAAAATATAATCTGGCCTTAATAATCTAATCCGCTGCAAAGAAAAGTAATTATTAATATCTATGGCGTCAATAATATCAATGCCAGCTTCGTTGCACATAGGATGCAAATCAACATAATCAGAAATATTGTTGCTTTTCTCAATCGGCAAAGTGACCAAACCAACAATATTGGCTTTAATATCAATTAACCCTTCAAGAATTACCTGGGATTCTAAGTTTGCGCCAACGCAAACCAGCCTCGGATCAGGTTCTAAATCTCGAACCATTCATCTCCACCCCGCGGATGTGTTTCTATGTTACCCTTTAGTAATAATTGAAATGTCTTAAAAATAATTAAAAAGTCAAGCCACAGGCTTTGTTTTTCTATATATTCCAGGTCGTATTCGATTCTTTGAGGCCATGTCAATTCAGTGTTTCCATTAATCTGGGCCAATCCGGTAAGTCCGGGTTTTACTCTAAAACGATTTCTTTGCATCTCGTTCATCTTTTGCATATCCTCAACAACCGTAGGACGCGGGCCGACCAACGACATTGTTCCGTTTAAAACATTCAATAACTGGGGCAGTTCGTCAATCTTAAATTTTCTAAGTATATAGCCTGCTTTGGTAACACGCGGATCGCCTATGACAGTTACTGTGTTTCTATTATCTAATTCATTGCGCATCGTTTTAATCTTGATGATCTTAAAGGGTTTTTTATTTTTACCTATGCGGTTCTGAATAAAAAACCCATTACTTTTAGTATCTATTGTAGAAATTAAAAATGACAACAATATAATCCAACCTATTAATATAAGCCCCAATGTCGAAAAAGAAATATCGAGAATTCTTTTTATGACAAGATTATATTTAAAAAGACGAGGGTAATTTATGCGATCATTATACATAGATTAAACCTTATATTACTTATACTAAATACATCTTATTTTTTATTTAATAAACTAAATTAAGTCATTCATAGAATTAAGTTCTATTATCCTGAAAATTAACTTGCATTAGAAAGGTCAACTGCCTAGCCGGCGCTGCATTAGCAGCAAGGGGGGTCTATCCTGCTTGCTGTTTTCTAAAACTTTTAAAACTTGGAATAATAGAACCCAGGGCACTAAAAATATCTTCAGCTGTACAATGCAAGCCCCTGCGAAAAAGCTTCCTAAGTTCTGCATCAATGTCAGATACTTCCACCAGGGTAGGTCTTTCCAAATAAATCCTTTTATGCTTTGTAGCCTGCGAACCCTCCGCTACCGTCAATAGTTCTTCAAAAAGCTTCTCTCCCGGCCGTATTCCGGTAAATATGATTTTTATATCCTTGTCCGGTTCCAGGCCGGATAATTTTATCATGTCTTTGGCCATATCTACTATCTTTACCGGCTCACCCATATCAAGTATGAAAACCTCGCCGCCCCTGGCCATAGCCCCAGCTTGAAAGACCAACTGCACCGCCTCCGGAATTGTCATAAAATAGCGTTCCATTTCTGGATCGGTGACTGTAACCGGTCCTCCATCAGCAATTTGCTTTTGGAAAACAGGTACTACACTTCCGTTACTGCCCAATACATTACCGAAACGAACGGCGGTAAACACCGTTTCACTGGTTAGGTTTTCCTGGTTGATTATCAACTCCGCCATCCTCTTGGTGGCGCCCATGACACTTGAAGGGTTTACAGCCTTGTCTGTGGAGATCATGACAAAAACTTTTGTTTTTGATTTGCTTGCTGCATCAGCAACATTTCGGGTACCGAAAATATTTGTCTTTACCGCTTCGGCAGGATGCAGTTCCATCAGTGGAACGTGCTTGTGCGCTGCTGCATGAAAAACTACTGCCGGCTTGTGTTTTTCAAATATGGAATTGATCCTGTGTTTGTCCCTAACATCTGCAATTTCTATTGCTAAATTTATGTCGCAGAAAATATCTTTTAATTCCATCCATATTTTGTGGATACTGTTTTCGCCGTGGCCCAAAAGTACAAGCTTATGTGGGCCAAAGGCTGCAACCTGCCTGCATAATTCGGAACCTATGGAACCTCCGGCGCCTGTGATAAGAACTGTCTCTTTCTTAAGGTATCCGGCAATTTCCTCCAAATCAACTTGCACCGGCTCTCGCCGTAAAAGATCCTCCAGTTGTACAGGCCTAAGGCTGTTTACCGAAACTTGCCCTTCGATGATCTGATATACGCCGGGCAGGATTTTCAGTTCGGCCTTTGTGCTGCGACATATCCCTACAATATCACGGATTACGTGAGCATTTACAGAAGGCATAGCAATAACTATCAACTCAATTTTATATTTCTTAACAACATCCGGTATCTGCTCCCTTTTGCCTAAAATAGGTAAGCCCATTATGTTCAAATTATGTTTCTTCCTGTCATCGTCAATAAATCCTATCGGCAAGATATCACTTTTATGGGTTTTCATTTCTCTTACAACCATTGCTCCGGCATCGCCTGCCCCGATGATTAAGGACCGTTTGCTAGGGATGGATTTACTGGCCTTTTGACGCTCATAATTAATGCGCCAGACCATCCTGGACCCTCCTACCAGCAGGATGGTATAAGCCCAGTGTACAACAACTATAAATCTTGGTATTGGCGAATACAAAAAATAAGTAACGACCACAGCACCCAGACTTCCCCAGGTCACTGCCTGAACAATTGCTATCATCTCTCCCAGGCTTGCATATGCCCATACTCGATTATACAGTTTAAAAATATAAAAAACCGGCAGAAACGTTATTGTAATAACAGGGGCAAGATTAAGATAAGCAACTAATTGCTGCAATGTCGTCTCGTAGCTGTTGCTAAAACGCAGTATAACCGCTACAGCAAGAGCTGTATTGATCAGTAAAGCGTCACATAAGACAAGCAGGATAATTCTCGTATAGCTTTTCAAAAAATCCACCTTACCCTTGCCTCATCTATAAACTTGACCAATTACCATATGGTAGCAGTCGACTTTACAAATCAAGGCTGAATATATCCGTACAGGAAAAAACCGCCTTAAAAAACCTTTAAAAAATAACCATTAATCTTCTTTATCCTGGGTGAGATAAGATCTATTCCACAAGCTATTGATGATCTGCAAAAAGATATCTTGTCAGAAGTGCCTGAAGGGGGAAGACTTAAAAATAAAGAAATACAAAATAAAAGATACTTATTATTAAAGCAATACTAACGCCATACATTAGAAAAGTAGCTTTTAAATTAACTTTTTTAATTTCATTGCGTAATGCTTCTGTATCTAAATTGCTTATCCTATCAATCATTTCATCTGCACGTTTTTCAAATGCGTTTTGTTGTTCTTTGCTTGTATCAATAGATTTATTAATATCTAAAATAAAGCTATTATAATTTTCGTTAATATCTACTTTTTGTTGTTCTATTATCTGCAGATGATTGCTTATTATTTCATTGCTCTGCCTTATTAATTCTTCACTAACACTATTATAATTTTCTTTAATATCTACTTTTTGTTGCTCTATTATTTGCAGATGGTTACTTACTATTGAATCGCTCTGCCTTACAAATTTCTCACTAACATCATTTATTTTTTCTTCTAACTTTACAATCAACTCATCTATATTTTTATTAGTCTCAGATAATTTTGAATTAATATTCGCCAAGGTGTCGAAAAGCTTGTTAGAATTTTCAATATTAAATTTGAATTCCTCTATATCTTTGGCAAGTTCCTCAATGTTACTAAACAACTTCTCCACCTCCGAAATAATTATTTAATATCTTTGCCATTACACCATAATATATTAAGTCTTTTTTATTATGTCTATATATCATGTCGAAAAATATTTTAAAATCCCTTTTTGTTTTTATAATATATCCGTATAAATCTTCAAACAATAAATATCTTATTCTTTCTGATGACTTATCATAACATATCGATATGGATTCTATAAGGTCATAATATAATTCACTATCCAAAACACTAAGTATATTAGCCATTCTTGAACTATCATAATTATGATCATGAACAAAACTGTAAGCAAACAAAAAATAATCTAACTTTATATCATTACTCTCCTGACTAATCCTTTGTATATTTGAAATAGTATCATATTCTATGCCTTCAATAACAGTCTCTGCAATATTCTTAAAAGTCAAGTTAGCATATTTGGCTTGATCATTAGTAATTCCACTTATTGGCAAAGATGAATATGACGGTAGTCTTTTGTTTATTTCCGTGGATACATTGGCTGTATCTTTCATAAATTCCAGTAACACAGCTATACCAATAGAAACTATAAAACCCAGAATAAACGCTACAACTATGATAATTAGCCTTCTGGGCATTACTAGATATGGACTTACGGCAGGAGAAATTATAATCAGATTTATATTTTTAAGATCCATGTCGCGGACGATCTGGGCATTTTTAATTCCTTCGGTTAGGAGAACCAGGACATTATTAAGGCATTCCCTCTGCATTGGATCTTTGGTTTTCTCTAGATCATCTTTGATTGTTTCCTCCTGACTTTTTAAATACGTGATGGAACGGTCTATTATTTCCCGGTTCCATTCTGTCATCATACCTATAAATTCCTGGCCTACTGTATTTGCAATTTTGACTGCCAAATCAGGGTTGCTGTTATTAACATTTATTTCTATCAGATGGGAGTCTTTAGCCATCGTCGTCTTAATATGATTGGCCAGATTGCGGGGTGTGTAACCCATTTTATACAAATTTAATTTTTTTATAACTCTTGCCATTAGTGTGTCGCTCTTGAGCACACCGACATAAGTACCCATAGTAAATATTGGAGTGCGGTTGGCGGCGTTGATAACGGAATTCAGGTTTTCATTCTCTTCAATTGTCTGTGATTCGCCCACTGTAGCAGTTGCCTGTTTCACCAGTATGAGAGTTTTAGCGCTATAAAATGGTTTTAGAAAATAATAACTGCATACGCCTCCGGCAATTGCAAAAAGCAGCGTGACCAGAGTAATAAATATGAAATGCTTTTTTAGAATCTTTAATATAGTCCGCAGATCAGTTAATTGGTCATCAGTAGCATATGATAAATTATGATCGTCCAACTACTGATGCCTCCTTATTTTGCAAAATGCCAAAGTTAAAAATAAGAAAAATAAAGCTATCTTACAGTTACTTATAATCATTGTTATTATAAATAATCTTAATGGCTATTGCAATACAGAATATATTTTTCGCAAATCTGCACACAACCGCTTAAGTATCCTTTTTAAATAATTCGGAAGATACCATATTTTATTAAGCTCTGAATATGGTTTTTTTTTGAGATATCAGTATACCTCGCTTCTGATCGGAACATCAGCAATATAAGGGCAGGACAAAAGAGTCAGTTGATAGGGCAAATGGTGTTTGTTTTTGACAGTCATTTCTGCGGTAAAGGAGTAAAGAATTATACATAAAGATATCAACAGCAAACGGTCTTGCAAATTGATAAGAATCCTTTAACACCAAAGAGAATACCAGATTGACATAAATAAACAATTACCGTAGAATTAAATAACTTGCAGGATGAAACTGCTTCGTGTGGGCTTAATGAGAACTCTTGAAATCTGAAGTTTCAAAGTTGAGTTAAACAATGTGTAATATTATGATGATTAACAAGAAAAAAATCAACGCTGGTTACCATTATAAAGTTTTTGGACTTCATGTATCATCAGATATTTTATTGCCCGAGTTAGTGGCAATTGATACGTCTGATATGCCGGAGGTCAATATCAGATTAGGTAAGGTACATGAAGATGTTATAATTAATCTTAATAGTGATATTAATAAAAATGAAATGTATAGAGCTGTAAAAAACGAATTTTCACTTATTGTATCAGGAGTGGCCAGTTATTATGTGACTAATGGAAACAGTATCACTGTGGAACCTGCAGAACAATCTAAAGAAACCTCAGTAAGGCTTTTTCTTCTAGGAACTGCGTTTGGCGCATTGCTGATGCAGCGTGGAATTCTTCCCTTTCATGGCAGCGCTGTAGTTATTAATGGATGCTGTGTAATTTTTACCGGAACATCAGGCGCTGGTAAATCGACACTGTTAACTGCCTTCATAAAGAAAGGCTATTTATTTTTAACGGATGATGTTGCGGCAGTAACTATGGACAATGAGGGGGTCTTTTGGGTGCATCCGGCCTATCCTCAGCAAAAACTATGGCGTGATAGTGCAGAAACCATGAAGATCGATATAACCGGACTTACTCCATTTTACTCCTATAATAGTTCGGAAAAGTTTGCAGTACCGGCGTTAAAAAGTTTTTGCCAAGCACCCGCACCACTAGCGGCAGTATATGAACTTGAAGTTGGAATTGGAGTTGAAAAACAATGCAGTACAAATATCAGACGGCTTGAGAATATTGATAAACTGGCAGTGATAATTAGTCACACCTATCGTCCATGGTTAATAGACAAGTTAGGATTAAAAGAAGCGCATTTTAAGCAATGCGTAGCTGTTGCAAGACAGGTTGCAGTTTCTCGTCTGACCAGACCGGAGGGAATAATTTTCGTAGAAGAACAGGCTAACCATATTTTGCAGGACCTGGAGTCGCTGGTTAAAAACGGGATTAAATAAAGTCAGGCTTTATAGAAAGGGATAAGTATGGAATCTAAAAAGGAAATCAGCACAGTTACCAATATAACCCAGGCTGCAGGTTTGGTAGCTGCTGATAAGGATGGAAAGAAAGTCATGTTGAATATAGATAAAGGCACATATTACGGTCTGGATGATATTGG
Organism: Eubacteriales bacterium; assembly: GCA_041653135.1. Taxonomy (GTDB): domain Bacteria; phylum Bacillota; class Desulfotomaculia; order Desulfotomaculales; family Nap2-2B; genus 46-80. The sequence goes on from JBAZGB010000001.1 coordinate 136,243, forward strand.
CAGCCATATATGGGATCTGCTAGAAGTACCACGTAAAATCCAGGAAGTAGTGGATCTATTGTTACAAGAATACGATGTGGAAGAAAAAGTCTGCCAGCATGACGTAATGTTGTTTATAAATAAACTTTACGACCGTGGTCTTGTGGACATTGATTAGGCAGTAGGCAGATAGATAAGTTGTTCTTTTAGTTCAAGGTAAGTTTTGCCAAGTAAATGGCTGGAAGCGGAATATTGTCACCAGGATTATTTTGTTTGTTTTCAAAAATCGGATTTTGAAAGATTATCTTTTAGTTCAACCGTACCGATAATATAATGATAACTATTTAGCATTCCCTATTTCTATTGTCGGACGATTTTTAAAATACCAAGAGGCTGAAGAATAACTGCACCGGCAGAAAAGGAGGTGATGCGCATGAAAAAGAGCTGGTCCCAACCAATTGTAGTAGAGATTTCAACTAAAATGACAGAAGAGCAGGTTAAAACGCTAGGAACAGGTGATGCATGGGCGCCAGCCGATCTAAGCGACTGGACAGATTGCAACCCTTGCTCATAGTCATAGTGATTTAAGCGATTGACGGCAAGATGTACGCTGCTGTAGGTTCTAGCTTAGTGCATGAAATGGCAATTGCTGTATTAATCTAATCAACTGCCGGCACAAAGTACTAAGCTTGAACCGCTTCTTTATTGCAAAAGCTTGGATCGCACTGACCCATGCGGATTCCCGAAAAAAAGTCAAGAAATGAAGTGATACGCAATGAAAAAAAACTGGTCCCAACCAATTGTAGTAGAGATTTCAACTAAAATGACAGAAGAGCAAGCTAAAACGCACGGAACAGGTGATGTATGGGCGCCGGCCGATCTAAGCGACTGGACAGACTGCAACTGTTGCTCATAAGCTCAGCGTATTAAGTTATTGAAAGAATCCGTATACTTTCATTCAGCCACATTTTTGCCAGTGTGTCTGAAACCCAAACCCTTTTTATCACAGAAAAAGGATTAGTGCGATCCAGGCTTTTGCAATAAAAAACTGGTTTAAGCTTAGCAGCCGGGACTAGAAAAGTTCATCAAGCTGATACATTGAGTTGTCTTTTTACATGGAATGAGTTATAGCTTGCAATTGTGACGCGGGGTGAATTCCATTTTGTATTCAGGCTGAATCAACAAAAGAGTGATGGTGGCAATTAGAAATATGAGCGCTATTTGTGGGTTATTCTATTGCGATGGCAGACCTGTTGCTCAAGAAACGGGTGCGGCCATGATGCGTAAATTGGATATTTATCATGCAGACGATGTTAGAACCTGGCAGGAGGAGCAGGTTTTTTTTGGATGTCATGCCCAGCATATTACCCCTGAATCGACACGGGAAATCCTCCCCTGCCATGATGCTCTCACTGGTTTGACAATTACTGCTGACGCCATTATCGACAACCGTGCCGAGCTATGTGATAAATTGATTATTGACCACTCCCGCAGATACAACACACCGGATAGCCTGCTGATTTTGCAGGCTTATCAGAAATGGGGCAATGAATGCCTTAACCATCTTATGGGCGATTTCGTCTTTGCTGTCTGGAACAAGAAACAGCAGGAATTATTTTGCGCATCTGATCATACTGGGACGAGAACCTTTTATTATTACTGGTC
>JBAZGB010000002.1:0-9857 GCA_041653135.1 Eubacteriales bacterium
TTGTATACCTACAATGTTACTTTTGGCAGCGGTGCACGGAGGGGATTTAACGAAGAGTATCGGGAACTGAAACATAAAGACGGGATCATCACCATACTATAAAATGCTGGTTTAGTGAATACTTACTGTTAACGTCAATAGAAGTGAGATTACCTTGCTTCTGATTTTGATATTTTTCATTATTATTCTCCCTCAAAGATAAATTAACTCTTTTATTTTAACGTTTATTGATTTTCCTCTATAATCTATTAAATTCCTTTATCTCTGAAGGAGATATTTCCGATACAATTCAACATATACTGACAATAATCGGGATATGCTAGACTGGTTCAAGTTTAAGAACCTGGTGAGGAGTTGTAAAAATATAAAATTAGTTTGATTGTTAAATGTAGAAATTTGTCGAAAGTTTTTTATATGTAGAGGGTTTAGTCAGGATTTTGCCGGTTCTGTCTGCTGAGAAAAACCTAACCGGTAGGGGGGTGGAAAATGAAAGGTTCCGGAAGGAGTTCGGCGAGTGTTTTAATGATGTATTCGCCGTTTTTTGAGCAGATGTAGATTTTTAAATCCGCTCCGAATTCGGACAGGACCTGGCGGCAGGCGCCGCAGGGGAAACAGAAACCGTCCAAATCCGAAATCACTGCCATGGCGGCAAATTGCCTTTCGCCTTCGCTGAGCGCTTTGTAAAAAGCCACTCTCTCCGCGCAGATAGTTAAGCCGTAAGATGCGTTTTCAATATTGCAGCCCTTGTACAGGCGGCCCTGGGCAGTGAGCAGGGCGGCGCCCACCCGGAGTCCGGAGTAAGGGGCATAGGCCGCTTCTTTGGCGGCGCGGGCTGTATTGATCATCTTTTCCACGGGAAAATCCATCGCCGGCAGTTTGATCAAGGAACATTCCACCCCAGCTTTTCCAGGATCTCTTTTTCGATTGCCCGCATGACGGTTTCTTCTTCATCCGTCTGGTGATCATGCCCCAGCAGGTGAAGGGCTCCGTGCACAACCAGGCAGGCAACCTCCTGCTCAAGGCTGTGGCCCTGCTCGACGGCCTGCTTTTCAGCCACGGCCAGGGCGATAATCACATCCCCCAGGATAAGTTCCTCCTCCATGCCGACCAAACTTTCACCTTCCTGCATGGCAAAGGAGAGCACGTCCGTGGGGCTGTCAATCTGCCTGTACAGGTTGTTTAAATACTGGATATACTCCTCGGAAACGAAGACGACGCTCACTTCGGCCAGGTCGCTGACTTTCTCCCGGGACAGGACCTCTCTCACGGCTTCAACAGCAACCCTGACCAGTTCTCCCTCGTTATTTGCTCCTGGCTCTAAAAAACTGTTTACGTACACCGGCACTTTTTGTTTTTCTCCCTTCCTCTTCCTTGCTTAAATCTGGGTACTCAATACGGGCATGGAAGATGCCGCTTAAAACCTGTATAAAAGCCGACGCGATCACGTCCAGATCCTTGAAAGTCAGGTCGCACTCGTCAAGCTGCCCGTCCAAAAGCTTTTCCTTGACAATCCTGTGGACCATCCCTTCCACCCTGTTGTAAGTGCGGTTTTGCAAAGAACGAACGGCGGCTTCCACGGAATCGGCCAGCATGACAAGCGCCGCCTCCCTGGTCTGGGGCTTGGGGCCGTCATAGCGGAACTCTTCTTCGGCCACGCCTTCATTCTGCGTGTTCTCCAGGGCTTTATGGTAGAAGTATGTGCAAAGGCCGCTTCCGTGATGCTGTTCGATTATATTGATTATATCCTCGGGGAGCTTGTACTCCCGGGCCAGTTCAACACCGTCCTTAACGTGAAAAGTCAAAATCAGGGTGCTTAAAGTGGGCGCGATTTTATCGTGGGGGTTGTCGGTGTTCATCTGGTTTTCTATAAAAAAGTACGGCCTTTTCAGTTTTCCCACGTCATGATAATACGCTCCGACCCTGGTCAGCAGGCTGTTCCCGTTAATCGCCTCTGCGGCAGCCTCGGCGAGGTTTCCGACCAGTATGCTGTGGTGATATGTGCCCGGCGCCTCTGTAAGCAGGCGCTTTAAAAGGGGGTTGCCCGGATAAGACAGTTCCAAAAGGCGCACAGGGGAAGTGATCCTGAAAGTGCTTTCAAGATAGGGAAGTATTCCGATTGTCAGAATTGATGAGATGATGCCGTTGGTTATCCCGAAAAGCGCGGCTGAAGCAATCACTATCCCCAGGGAGGCGGACGAGGATAGCTCCATTATACCGATCGCGCAGACGCTGGCCAGACCGGTATATAAGCCCGCCCTGGTTAAATCCCCGCTCTTGCTCAGTTTGCTTACACTGTAGATTCCAGTCAGCCCGCTGACCATTCCTACAACGCCAAACCGCAGCTGGCCGTTGGACATCAACATCAGCAAAAATGAAAGAATGGCGACTACCAGCACGCCAAGGCGGGAGTCCAGCAGGATGGCAATCAGCATCCCTGCTGCGGCAACAGGCGCCATATAACCGAAAAGGGCGCCAAACTCCGGCCACTGGGTGCTATTAATGGCAACCATGGCCTTGGCCAGAACGATGACCAGTATTGTAATCAGAGCCAGCAGGTACAGATGCCCGGCGCTTTTATAGATTTCTTTATTCTGCTGGTACAAATAGAACAGGACCACTACCATCAGGAGCAGCACAAGCAAAGCGTTGCCCAAAAGCGTCCTCCAGGGAAAATAGCTTTTGGTCAAGCCCAGTGCATTAAGCTTGGCCATCTGGTCAGCCCGGACAATTTCCCCGGCCCCGACTATCTTTTCACCCTTGATAATAGTAACCTGCTGAATGGGCACTGTTTTTTTGGCCGCCTCCCTGAGCAGGCGCGTCTTTTCGACATTTAAAAAGGTGTTGGCCCTGAGGTATTTCCTCATCAGTAAAACACCGAGTTCTTCATAGGGCTTTTTCAGATCAAGTCGCCCTATTTTTACCTCAAGAACGCTTTTTGTATCCTCCAGATTAACCTGCGTAATTCCCTGCTCGGAGTCCATAGCCTGGGAAATCAGGCCGTTTATACCCTGCCCGGTCAATTGCAGTTCTTTCTGGGAAGGAGCGGCAAGCGCGGCAAGCGTTTCATTGGACAGATTGTTTGCCGGCAGCAGTTTATTCAGCCTGTTCAAGCGGTCCTGCAGGCTGGAGGAAGTATCGTTCTGAATTTTTTTCACTTCCGCCAGCGCTCCCGCGATGTCATTCTGGACAGCCCCGCTGACCAGAGCGTCCCTGTCATACTGGTTGCGCACGGCGGAAGCGGCCTGCTCCTGCATGCTTTCCGTTTTCGCCTGGTCAATAAAGACTATGTCCCTGGTGGCAAAAATGTCTTTTGTGGAAACCTGTCCCTCACTTAAGCTAACCCGGTAAGGAACTATCTCAATGGAGAGCAGCATTGTAGTCAGGGCAAAAAATAAGAAAGCAGCAATACCCCGGCGTGTTTGCCGCTGTTTGAATAAATATGTGATCAGCGCTGCTGCCCTCTTAAAGATGGTAGCAAGCATAGAAAAGCTTCCTCCAGTGTCGTTAAGCCTTTCGGGTTCGTGCTACTGTTCCCGTTTTACTTCTTCATCCGGGCCGGGTTCTTCATAGGCCTTGATAATTTCCTGAACCAGCGGGTGTCTTACTATATCTTCCCCTCCCAAATAATGAAAGGATATACCTTCAATACGAGCCAGGATTTTTTGCACATGAACCAAACCGGAAATCTGCCCCTTGGGCAGATCTATCTGGGTGATGTCCCCCGTAATTACAGCCCTGGACCCGTAGCCAAGGCGGGTTAAGAACATCTTCATCTGCTCCCTGGTGGTGTTTTGAGCTTCATCCAAAATAATAAAGGCATCCTCCAGGGTCCTGCCGCGCATATAGGCCAGGGGGGCAATTTCAATTGTATGGCGTTCAATATGTTTCTGGGTGTTTTCAAGGCCCAGGATATCGTAAAGGCTGTCGTAAAGCGGCCTCAGGTAAGGATCTATCTTTTCCTGCAGGTCGCCGGGCAGGAATCCAAGCTTTTCTCCCGCTTCGACGGCCGGCCTTGTTAAAATCAGCCTGCTCACCTTTTTATTGCGCAGGAAGCTTATGGCCATTACAACAGCCAGGTATGTCTTGCCGGTGCCGGCAGGCCCGATTGAAAAGACAATGTCGTTCTCCCGGATGCACTTGAGATACTGTTTTTGACCCAGGGTTTTTGGTTTGACCTGCTTCCCCCGGGTTGTAACCAGAACAACCTCCCGGGCAAGGCCGGTAAGAGCGTCATGAGCCCCTGACCGGACGGACCTTGCTGCATAACTAACATCATGGAGGGTTATCGGGCTGCCCGTCTGATAATACTTCTGGAGTTGATCAAACACTTCCTGGGTCTGACTGATCTGCTCCGGTTTGCCGATTACAACCAGTTCCCCGTTCTGTGTCACCAGGCGCACGTTAAGCATACGCTCGATCAAAGATAAATTTTCATCCTGATTGCCAAAGATTTCGGCAGCCGACCCTATGTCTTTCAGAATAATTTTGGCCTGTGCGTTTTCCGCCAATTTGTCCCTCCATACTATCTTCCTGTCACGGCACAAACCGTCTGGTTAAACCGATCTCTTCCTCTGTTTCAACAAAAGCCCTCATCCGGACTATATCTTCGGGCTGATTGACGATTATTTCTTCCAGCCTTTTATTCAATATTCTAGCGCCTGCAGGAAGTTCCTTCCTCACCCTGGCCAGCGCCTGGGCGCCGGCCAAATCCCGGGCCTGCTTTTTTGTTCTATGCAGGCTGTAACCCTTTATTTCATAATATTTTACTGTTATGAATTCGACGGGTATACTGTAATTCCTCCAACGGGGAGCCCTTTTTACTAAACTCCCCCCTGTTTTATAGGATACAAAAGGAATATTTCGGGGACCAGTAAGAATTATTTCCCTGCCGCGGATTTTCATGCAAACCCTGGTAATAACCTGTCCGGTATACTTCCTGCCTTTTTCAATCAAAGACGCTTCCCCGTACTCTTCATACCAGCGCCGGGCATGGACAAAGCCTTTTGCGTTGACATAGGCCGGTTTGGGGAGGGGATTTTTAAACGTCTGTTCCGAAGGCGATTTTTTTTCCGGATCCTTTTGGGGAAGGATAATACCCGAGATCAATACCTGCCCTTCCACTACCATGTCTCCTTCCTTAACAACGGGATCACCCTGAAAAACCAGTATTTCCTCTACAAGACCGCTTTTTTTGGCAACCACGTGAGCCGGCCCGTTATAGGGCTCTTTCGCCGGTGTCTTCTCGACGACTTCTATGGCGGCCCTGGTCCCTTTGATCTCGATGCCTACCCAGGACACCAGGGGCAGCTGATCCTGAATGCTCTTTTCCACTGCGCCGATATTTACAGCCCGCCTTGGAACGCCGCGTTCAAGCCCCGCTTTAGCTGCCGCTTTTAAAATGTCGGCAGCCTCAATATTCCGGTTGCCGGTAACCTGAACAAACCAGACAAAGGAATTGAAGATATAAAGGGCAGCCAGGAAAAAAATGCAGCCCAGGACCATGGCCTTGCGCTTGTTAAAATAGGAGAGAAGAAAAGGCAAACCTCCACGTTTATTAATTTTAAACCTGCACCCGGACTTGCGGGCGATCCTCCTCAGTTTTTTAACCGCTTTCACCCTGACGTTCAGGATAACCTCGTTTTCTTTTTTTGTCTGCGCATCCCAGATATAAATGCCCTGTTTGGCCGCCAGATTGATGAATCTTTCTACAGCGCCGCCGCTTACTGTTATTGTTACATAACCGGCCAGGTAGTTATTTATCTTTTGTAAAAACATGCCACCAATCCTTCCCAGGACCTATTTTTCAAAAGACAGGCTTTTTATCCTGCCTTCAACGTAGATTTCCTCGGGCAGTACGTTGCGCAGTTTCAGGTCGGACCCTTTGATGACGATTTCACCGCCGGAAATTGAAATTGAGATCACTTCGGAATTATATTTTGTAATTCCCCTGTGATTCTCAACGACCACCTGTGCGCTGCCGAGCATGACGATCCTGGGGAAATCCATCATTACATCACCAGGCAGCTCAAGAAGATCCGACATTTGCTGCTTCAGCTTCCTTTGAAGGTCCACGGCCCTTATCACACCTTTCGTCCTACTCTGCTACTCTGGTAAACACAAGGGGACGGTTCTCATGTGTCCAGGCTGTCGTTGTCACGGTTCGCTCAGGTGCTCTATGCCGGCATCGCCATCGGTTCGCTTCGGACAGGACAGGCGGCGCTGCAGCGGCACTCCGCAATATCGCTCACCTGTGAACAACGGCATCCTAAACAAACAGATTCTGGATTAACATTTTTTCCGTTCGCCTACAACGGCTGCAAAAGCAGGCTGCCTACAGGCCAATCCGCCCCGTGCTCCAGCAAACCGTCAATGATCTGCGCCTCATTGATCACACCTTTCGGCTGCCACTGTTCGTTGACAACCATAACGAGGTGGAAACGCCTGGGCAAAAAGGGACGGACTATCTCACCGAGGGTCAGGCTTTCGACTGCGACGATCAGCTCGGCCGGAAGCATTCCAAGACTTGTCAGTTCCTCTTTCTTTCTGACCAGATGGCGCATAAACAGGTAAGCGGCCATCCTTTTTTCCTTTGTTGCAGCGTAAAAAAGAAACAGACCCGTAAAAAGAATATCCAGCCCGCTGAAATGAAAGGCAATGCCGAAAAGGCTGAAAATAATTGCGGTCAGCGCCCAAAACTGGCCGAAACCGGCCGCTCTTCTGGTGGCTTCGCGAATTCCGACCCTTAAGGCCAGGTAAGCCCTGTAGACCCGTCCTCCGTCCAATGGCAGTGCGGGGAGCAAATTAAATGCTGCAATCAGAAGGTTGCACTGCAAAAAAAACGATCCCAGCTGATCATCCCAGATATGATAATTTTTCAGCGCAAGGCCCAGGGCTACCATGCAAAGATTGCTCAGGGGGCCGGCCGAGGCCACCAAAACCTCCTTTAAGGGATCCATAACCAGGTCAAAGCCCATCCGGGTGACTCCGCCAAAGGGCAGCAGTTCTATCTCCCCGACAGGAACATTAAGCCGCCTTGCCACATATACATGAGCCATTTCATGGACCAGCACTACCGCAAAGGCTATAAAGCCCTTTGCCGCAATCCCGGCTATAAAAAAAAGACCCAGGACAGCCAAAAAAAACACGTTCAGATAAAGCTCGACACCAAGGATACGCCCTATCCTCATTTGGAATAACCCCGCTTTTTACCCGGCCTTCAGGTATTGCGCCGGATCGACTAGTTTGCTTTTTTCCCTCAGTTCAAAATGCAGCCCTCCGCCGGGCACATCGCCCAGGGTTCCTACAGTCCCCAGCACCTGGCCCCTGGCTACGTTTTCTCCTTCAGCCAGCGGAACCGGGTCGCTCAGGCAGGCGTAAAGAGTATACAGACCCCGGCCGTGCGAAAGCACTACATAAGATCCGATAGTGGGGTCGTAATCAAGACGTGTAACCTTCCCCGGCCAGGCCGCCTTAACCGGGGCTCCCGGTTCGGCGGCAATGTCGATTCCCGGGTGGAACCTTTCCAGATTATCCAGTGAGTCCACGGACCAGCCGAATCCCCTGACCACTTTTCCTGAAACAGGCACAACCATCGCTGCGTTCTGATCGTCTTTGCCCATCACTTCCTCAACTGCAGGAGGACGGGCTTGGCCGATAACCTGCATGCAGAACTGGGCTGCCTTTTCTAAATGGGACTGAACACCCCAATCGGTGGTCAGCACATAACTTAATCCCTGGCGCAGGTCAACCCCGGCGATGTTGAAGCTCCTTACCGCCATCAGCAGGGCCAGGATGACCAGCGCCGCCGCCAGCCGGTAGAAAGTTCTTCTGCCTAACCCCCTGCCCGCTTCCTCACGGGGGTACTGGGGCCAGGTCCGGTAAGGATCCCTGGCACGGTTAAAGGTAATCAGCCGCTTGCTCCTATTCCACCGCATAACAAATCCCCTCCTGGTAAAAATTATATTTTCCGGAGGGGACAAATATGACAAGCTATTCTTTTAATTAGTTAAATCAGGGAGGGTTAAAAGAGAATTTTTCTTCTTCTTAAGTAGATATTCAAAAGCAGGCCGAGGGCCATCATGCACATCATCAGGCTGCTCCCGCCATAGCTTACAAAGGGCAGCGGAATTCCCGTAACTGGCATTATCCCGGCGGTCATCCCAATGTTCGTAAATACCTGGAAGAACAACATGGATAAGATACCGACCGCCAGCAGGGTACCCGTCAGGTCGCGGGCCCTGGCTGCTATCTGAATACCCCTGTAAAAGATAAAGAAAAACAGCCCCAGAATAACTAAAGCCCCGATAAATCCAAACTCCTCGCCAACCACGGAAAAAATGAAATCAGTGTGCCTGACCGGTAAAAAGGCAAGGTGGCTCTGCGTTCCTTCCAGCAGCCCTTTGCCGGCAAATCCCCCGGAGCCGATGGCAATCAGCGACTGCCAGACATGGTAGCCTGCGCCTAGCGGGTCGCTGCTGGGGTTTAAAAATATAAACAGACGCGTCATCTGGTATTCTTTGAAAGTGTACTTATGAAGTTTTTCGTGGACTGCGTGGATAGTCCGGTTCTTTTTGGCAAGCGCCAGGTAACTCCTGTTCAGTTCCTGCCCGGCGGAAGTGTTCGCCGTAATCCGTACCCTTTGTTCCAGTAAGGACATCTGCTCCTTTTGCTGAAGGTCAAGGTCGTGCAGGTAAAGGTGGATGAAAAACAACCCGGCTACAAGCGCCAAACCCACCCCCAGCAGCCATAAAAGTATGGACGGCTTTGCCCCGGCAAAAAACATCATACTGAACATAATAAAAACGAAGACCAGCGCAGTTCCGAGATCGGGCTGCATGAGCACGAATAATATGGGAATGCCGAAGTAAATGAAACAGGGCAGAAGATCCCTGAAACGGTCCAGATTTCCCTGCCTCTTTACCAAAAAGCCGGCAAAGGACAAAATCATCAGGAACTTGGAAAACTCGGAAGGCTGAATGGTATGTGCGCCCACCTGTATCCACCGCTGGGCGCCAAGGGCGGTATGGCCCATGATGGCCACGGTTCCCAGAAGCAGCAGTGTGATGATATAAAAATAGCGGGTGTATTTCATGAGATCTTCATAAGGAAAGTAGGCAATCGCCACCGTTAAAAAAATGCCCAGGACAAACCAGAGCATTTGTTGGAATACATACTGGTAATCAAGATGCAGCAAACGCGCCGGTATATTCAAGTTTGTAAACTGGCTGAAAGAATCATCTTTATATTCAAGGGTGGCGCTGCCGATCATGATCAGGCCGAGCAGAACCAATGCGAAAACAGCCATGATCAAGGGATAGTCAAGGCTTTTGAGGATTCTCCCCAAGCTCAAGATAACCACCTTTAAATTTCAAGATTTATGTGGAAGCCAGTTTACCGTTTAAACGTTTCATGCCCCGGACAGGAATATTGGCAACCAGAGCCACCTGATTATCGCTGGTTTCCAGCGAAACCTCCAAAGCCTCTTCATCAATTTCCAGGTATGTTGTGATAACATTGATCAACTCAGTCTTCAAAATTTCCATCACTTCCGGGGATACGCTGGACCGGTCATGCAGCAGGAGCAGGTGGAGCCTTTCCTTGGCAATGTTTTTACTGCCGCCTGAATATTTACCGAATAATTTAGCCAGAAACTCAAACAACCTTGTACACCCCCGTCATGCTTTATTTTAAACCTATAAAACGGCGCAGTTTAGAAAGCAGCCCGTCACCGTCAAGGTCCATTAAAGGCACACTTTCACCCTTTATACGCCGGACAATATTGCGGAAAGCCTGACCGGATTTCGCCCGCTCATCGTTGAGCACGGTTTCACCCCGGTTGGTGCTGACGACCACCATTT
>JBAZGB010000002.1:9878-89074 GCA_041653135.1 Eubacteriales bacterium
GGGACAATTCCTAAAAGCTCAATCGCCAGAATATCGATAATATCCTCCATGCTCATCATGTCCCCGTGGCGGATCATTTTGGGCCGCAGCCGGTTGATGATTAGGACGGGTTTTCTTAGTTCCGCAGCCTCCAACAGCCCGATCACGCGGTCTGCGTCCCGCACAGCGGCCATCTCCGGGGTAGTCACTATGATTGCCTTTTGAGCGCCTGCAATAGCATTGCGAAAACCCTGTTCTATACCGGCCGGGCAGTCAATCAGCACATATTCGAACTCCTTCATCAGGTCTTCGCAGAGCTGTTTCATCTGTTCCGGATTGACGGCAGTTTTATCTTTGGTCTGCGCTGCCGGCAGAAGATAAAGCCCTTCATAGCGCTTGTCTTTGATCAGCGCCTGCCTTAAACGGCAGTTACCGCCAATTACATCGGTGAGATCATAAACAATCCGGTTTTCCAGGCCGAGCAGCACGTCCAGGTTGCGCAGGCCGATATCGGTGTCAATCAGTACAACCTGGTGGCCCATTGACGCCAGGCCGGTGCCCAGGTTGGCGGTAGTTGTGGTTTTCCCTACCCCTCCCTTTCCAGAAGTGATTACAATTACCTCACCCATTGACGGTCTTACCTCCTCAAGTTAAGTTTCTGTCTGTTCCTTTCTAGGGAATCTGCCGTTCACTTCCGGATTGGAAAGTGTCTATGGTAACGACATTGTCTTTAATGCGGGCTATTTCGGGCTGGTCGGGCGCCGCTGATCCGTCCTCAGGGGGGCGGGTGATATGGTCGGCAATTCTCAGCTGGGTGGGCTGTAAACGAAAAGCGATTACTACAGCCTGTTCATTCCCGTCGGCGCCGGCATGCACCATGCCCCGCAGGGACCCAAAGACTATCACATGGCCGAAGGCTTTGACCTCGGCGCCGGGGTTAACGTCGCCGAGGATGACTACATTGCCGCTGAAATTAACCTTTTGCCCCGAACGCAGTGTTCTTCTGACCAGTATAGTATTATCATCAATTAAATTACCCTGATCCATAAACTGCAAAAAAAATCTCTCCCCAGTGTCAAAGACAGATATATATTCTACAATACAACAACCAAATCCTGCTATAGGAAAGCCAAAATATAAAGGCTTCTATTTCTGCTCCTTAAAGAATTCATCCAGTATCTGACGCGCTACCGGCCCGGAGATCCCGCTTCCTTTGCCGCCGTACCCGAGCACTACCGAAACAGCGATTTTTGGTTTGTCAAAAGGCGCAAAAGCCACGAAAAGAGCGTTTGTATTCCCTGTTGGGTCACCAACCTCGGCAGTGCCTGTCTTGGCCGCAGCCTGGTACATCGCCCCCGCAAAGACACCGGATGCAGTGCCTGACGGCGGCAGGGTGACCATATGCATCCCTTCCCGGATAACCTCCAGGGTTTCGGGAGAAACATTCACCTCGCGGGTCATGTTGGGGGAAAACTGCTGAACGACCTTCCCGTCCGGGCCGACAATTTTCTGAACCAGATATGGCTGCATGGCTCTTCCGCCGTTGGCAATCATGGCAACATAATTGGCCAGCTGAAGGGCGGTAAATTTACTTTCCTGCTGGCCGATGGCCATATCCATGCTGTCGTATTCATGCCATTGTGACTCCCAGGCGTTGCCCTTCCAGACTTCCTTTTTGCGTTCAGGGGAGGCTATCTGCCCGTTTTCCTCGCCGGGGAGGTCGATACCCGTCTTCTCCCCGAGGCCGAATTCTTTGGCATACTTGACCATCGGGCCAGGCCCCATAATAGCGCCGTAACAATAGAAAAAATCATCACAGGAGTACATGAGCGCTTTTCTCAGGTCGACTTCTCCGTGCGCCTTCCAATCTTTCTTATACTTATAAAACCCCGTACAGAAAAATTTGGTCAAAGGAGTAATAATCTTACTTTCCAAAAGAGCTGCCGAGGTGACCATTTTAAATGTTGAACCGGGGGTGTAAACATCTTCGATGGCATGGTTCTTCAAAGCCCCCTGGCTGCTCACTTTATTGTAGTCTTCGGCCGATAAAGTGCGTGTAAACATTATAGGATCGTAGGAAGGATAATCGGCCATGGCGAGCACCTCGCCGGTCTGGACATCCAAAACAACCGCCGCGCCGTTGATGGACTTTCCCGCCGGAATTTTTGCATATCCTAAATATTTGGCCATTTGCGCTCCCTCGGCAAGGGCGTCCTGCGCCACGCGCTGGAGACGGCTGTCAATGGTCAAAACCAGTTTACTCCCGGCCACCGGTGATTTAACCCCCAGATAGCGGACAGGCCGCCCCAGGGCGTCCACCTCCACCACCCGGCCGCCGTCCTGCCCGCGCAGAAAGTACTCATACTGTGATTCAAGACCGGCCTGCCCGAAGCTGTCCCCGGACTCATAACCATTGTCTTTGTTCTTTTTCAGCTGGCGCTGGTCGATCTCCCTGACAAAACCAACGGTTTGGGCAAGCAGATCTTTTAGGGATAGTCCCGGATCGGCTGGATGTCTATGAAAACACCGGGCAGGTCAAGGCGGTCTTCTTCAAGCCTGGTTATTGCTTCATAACTTACCCCTACGCTCACTTTTAGAGGTTCATAAAGCTTCAGGCTCTGCGCCTGCATTTTTTTGTCTATATCTTCTTTGATTCCTTCAGCGCTCCAGCCTTTGTAGATATCCTCACCGACCAAAAGCTGAGACAGCCTCTCGACTACCTCTGAGGTGTCTTCTGCCCCCAGGTAGGCAACGGAAATAGTATAGACCGGCTTATTGCCCACCACGCGTATGCCGTTTCGATCAACTATTTCACCCCTTGGAGCGGTGATTGTAATCAGCCTCTGGTGGTTTAAACGGGCCTTGGTCTGGTACTCCTCGGCTTCAATAATCTGAAGAAAAGCCAGCCGGATGACGAGTACCAAAAAAGCCCCAATTACCAGGGCTGTAAATATACGTATTTTTTTCTCCATACTTTTACGGTCCATAAAATTTGTCTGCCTCTATCATTCAAAAAGCATCTTCGGATGGTAAAAAAGCTTGATCAGGAGGGCAACCGCGGTATTGTATAATGCGCCAGGGATAATAATCCCAAGGGCCAGCCACGGCGAGACAAAAACACCGGAAAAAGCAAGCAGCAGATATTGAAACACGCCGGCAGCCAGTGAGACTGCCAGTGTAACGGTTGCAACTCTGATGTTGCTGTTCAGGTACAGCCCTGTTTTGGCTTCGCCCGCAAGATAACCGGCTGCGGCAAGAGCCAGTGCGTTTAAGCCGAAGTAACAGCCCGTGGAAATATCGACCAGAAGCCCGGCTGCAAACCCCCACAGGGCCCCGCTTTTCGAGCCCTGCCGGAAAGAATTGAAAATGATCACAAGCAGAACAAGGTCGGGTTTAACTCCGACCACCCGGAAACAATCAAGAACAGTCGACTGAAGAGTTAAAGCTGCAAGCAAAGTTATCAACAGCCACAAACCCTGCTTCATAAGCATAAGCTCCTATGTTCTACTCTGAAAATAAGTTTTCATAATGAGGCCGATAGGCACGGCGGCATGGAAGTCTATTTTTTTATGAACTGGTTCTTTGAATCACGCAAACTTCTTCCAGACGGTTAAAATCAACAAATGGGCGTATAACGGCTGTATAAAAAAGCCCTGACGGATCCCTGCCGGAGCTTTTGATCTGCCCGACAGGAAGCCCCTTGGGGAAAAGGCTGCCTACTCCCGCAGTTACTACCACTTGACCAGGGCGAATTACCGCATCATAAGGAATATTAATCATGCGCAGGCCCCCGGCGCCCCCGCCGGCGCCCTCTACCAGCCCGGGTGAGCGCGTTTGCTGGATCAGCCCGCTGACCGCGCTGCGCGGGTCGGTAATCAACAGCACCTGGGCTGTATTTTCACTTACTTTAATTACCCTGCCCACCAGGCCTTCGGGAACCACCACCGTCATATTTATTCTGATACCCTGCCTGGAACCCTTTCCCAGGTTGATCGTATCAAACCAGTTGCCGGGATCCCGGCTGATTACAGCGGCAACGGTCATTAAAGAGTAAGTGGAGGAGACCACGGAAGACTTGTAATCAAGCATTTCCTTCAATCGTTCGTTTTCCAGGCGGAATTCTTCCAGTTCTCTGACCTCTCCTTCAAGCCCGGACACTTTTTCCGTCAGTTCCCGGTTATGCCTGGAGGCGGCCAGCAGAGAAAGAGGAAAGGTTAAAGCTCCTTTCCCCCAATTGCCCACTGCCATGAAAATTTTCTGAACGGGAGCGCAAGCGTCCCTCAAGACTCCTTCCATGGAAGGAGAAGAAACATCTCTTAAAACGGTTCCTTTAAGCATTAATAGAACTATAATTACAGCTATCGCTAAAAGTATAACCCTTCCGCCCACTCTCTTCGACATTATGGTGAGTAACCTGACGAGTATTTTTTAGGGTGAATCAAGACACGCTTTAAAATATCTATATTTTCGAGGACGCGTCCCGTACCCCTGGCAACGCAAAGCAGGGGCTCATCGGCAAGATGAACGGGCATTCCAGTTTGTTCACTGACTAACAAATCCAAACCTCTCAGGAGGGAACCGCCTCCGGCCATGATAATACCTCGGTCCATAACATCTGCGGCAAGTTCCGGCGGAGTCTGCTCAAGAGTATTTTTGATGGCATCCAGTATTGCGGTGACCGGCTCGGACAAAGCCCGGTAGATTTCCTCAGCGGTGATCAGCACAGTCTTGGGCAGTCCGGTAATCAGGTCCCTGCCCCGAACATCGTATTCCCCCGAATCCTCCATTGGATAGGCCATGCCGATGCCGATTTTTATCTCTTCGGCGGTACGCTCACCAATCAACAAGTTGTATGCTTTTTTAACATGCAGGATAATTGACTCGTCCATTTCGTCGCCGGCGATCCGGATGGAGCAGCTGGTAACTATTCCACCCAGGGAAATAACAGCCACTTCCGTTGTCCCGCCTCCGATATCGACGATCATGTTGCCCATCGGCTCATGAACCGGCAGATTCGCCCCGATGGCCGCCGCCATCGGCTCTTCAATAAGATAAACTTCCCTGGCGCCTGCCTGGATTGCCGCCTCACGCACCGCCCGTTCTTCAACCGGCGTTACCCCTGAAGGAACTGAGACAACGACCCGCGGCCGCACAAAAAATGTTCTCTTCCTTAACGCCTTGTCAATAAAATATTTAATCATGCTCTGGGTAACGTCGAAATCGGCAATCACGCCGTCTTTCATGGGCCTGATGGCAATAATATTTCCGGGTGTGCGCCCGATCATCTGCCTGGCTTCCTCGCCTACTGCCAGAACCTTGTTGCTGTCCTTCTCAATGGCGACAACAGAAGGCTCCCTGAGTATGATACCCCTGCCCTTAACGTAAACCAGGGAATTGGCAGTGCCGAGGTCTATCCCCATATCCTTGGAAAATAATCCAATCCGCAACTTATCCCCTCCTTAGTTCCCCGCAAAACTTACATTAATCCTTTAGCTTTCAAACTGACAAACCTGTTATCCCCCACAATAAGGTGATCCAGGATTTCAATGCCTATTATACCGCCGGCTTCCAGCAGGCGCTTCGTAATCCCTATATCCTCCTGGCTTGGCGCCGGGTCTCCGCTGGGATGGTTATGGACCAGAATCATCGCCGCGGCGCTCCGCTTGATTGCGCCTTTAAACAATTCCCGCGGGTGTACCATGGAAGAGTTTAATGTGCCGATTGAGATAATCTCCCTGCCGATCAACTGGTGCTTTGTATTGAGCAGCAACGCCCTGAACTGTTCGCGGTCCAGGCTCCGCATTTCCTCCATCACCAGGCCGGCTGCGTCTTCGGGATGCCTGATTACTGCCCGGTCATCCATCTTCTGTTCCGCAACCCGCCTGCCAAGTTCCAGGGCTGCTTTAACCTGTGCGGCTTTGGCCGGGCCCATGCCTTTTATACTGCTTAATTCCTCTATGCTGGCCTGAAGCAGTTCCCTAAAACTCCGGAAGTGATTCAACACAACCGCCGACAGTTCTAAAACGCTTCCCCCAATTGATCCGGTGCGCAGCAATATGGCCAGCAGTTCAACATCGGATAGGGCCTGTACGCCTTCTTTAAGCAGACGTTCGCGGGGCCTTAAGTTTGCTGGCATCTCCTTGATCGTCAGGTGGTATTTTACAGTTTCCAACCTTTATCCTCTCAGGTTCTAAAAGGTCTACTCCAAAAACTTTGAGCATCCTGGCCAGGCAGGCCAAAGGAAGGCCGACAACATTGGAATAGCAACCGGCAATACCTTCAATAAAAATAGCCGCCAGCCCCTGGATAGCGTACGCTCCCGCCTTACCGACGGGCTCACCTGTAGCTGCGTAAGCTTTTATCTCTTTTGCTGTAAGGGGACAGAACCTGACCACGGTCCGTTCAAAATCAACCAGCATGTTGCCGGACGGTTCTTCAACAACGGCCACACCTGTATAAACCTCATGCTGCCTGCCCCGCAAAAGAAAGAGCATCTGCTCCGCTTCCGCCTGTGTGGCAGGCTTGCCCAGAATCTGTCCGCCGCAGCAAACAATCGTATCCGCGCCTATAACAAGCCCGCCGGCAACTTTTTCCGCCGCCGCCAAAGCCTTGCGCTGCGCCAGTTCCTGTACCAGCATCCGGGGAGGCGTCCCAACAGTTGCCGCCGCCTCATCAACTTCCTGATTAAGGACACAAAAAGGCACACCCAACTGCTCCAACAAATTTCGCCTGCGGGGTGAAGAAGAGGCCAGGTAGATCACGACATCCTCCATCTACATGCTGCGGTAGAGCAGAAAACCCAGAATTAAACCCAGGACAGTTAAAATTCCGAAATCAAAAGTAAATCCAAAAGTCAGCGTGAGAAAATGAAGATTAAGTGTCACCGGGCTGATTCCCAGCGTCCCGGCAGCTTTCAGGAAATTTAACCCCTGTGGGAGTACTGAAGCCACTGCGTCTCCAATCAGCCCGCCAAGCAGTAAAAGCAATGCGAGAAGCCATGGGCTTTTATATTGTTGTTTAAAAGATTTAGCCATAATTATTCACTAAAATATAATTTTTTACAGTTTATCACCTTTTACGGCAGGTGACAAGCTCGTTTTAGCCAATTGAAAAACCGGAATGCCTGCTCTCTAGTGGTTTTTCACAACAGGCATCCGGATACCACAAATTACCTTATTTTACAGGGCATGCTGCAACTTTGCTGCATCGTATAAGTTGTCTGTTTCTTAAAAAAAGAACAGCCGCTTACATCTCTTCTTTTCCTTCGGAACCGAAAGCCACTCCCTGAACATTTATGTTGACTTCTTTGACTTTTAAACCGGTCATGTTTAAAACAGCGTCTTTTACTTTTAATTGAACTTCGGAAGCTACTTCCGATATCTTTTTCCCATATTCAACAATGATAAAAATATCAATGGCGGCTTCTTTTTCTCCTACTTCAACTTTTACACCCTTGGAAAGGTTTTTGCGGCCCAGCTTTTCGGCGATTCCGCCGACTATGCCGCCGCTCATGCCGGCCACCCCGGGAACATCGCTGGCAGCGAGGCCTGCAATAATCCTGACTACGTCGTCGGCAATTTTGATTACACCGCCCTGTTCTTTCATAACCACATCTTTTGGCGCATCCATTTCCAGGCAACCCCCTTTATAGTAAATGCTGGTTTTATTATAACTTTAAAAGGAACATAAAGCAATAACGGCCAGGACAATACTTTCCGACTTTTTCCTGTATAATACACCTTTCATTGCCGCTTTATAAATCCATGTCCGGGTAGTGAATCACTTTCTTTTCCCATGTTCGCAGCGTGATGAACCGGCTGGTCCTGGCCAGAACATGCTGAGGACATACAGGCGTCTTGCCGAGGCCGCCGGGACCGTTGATGACATATGTCGGCACAGCCCCGGCTTTAATCAGGCGGCTGCAGGCCGCAGCGGATTCCGGAGTAACTTCCAAGGGGTGATTGAACTGCGTGTTGACGTATACCGGAGGGTGTTTTTCCAGGACAGCGCACAAGCCGGGAGTTATCCGCTGGGGCATTGTGACAATCACCCTGGTCCCCAGCCGTTTTATTTCCACATGTTCGATCTTGTCCAGTTCTCCCAAAAGCCAGTCCAAGTTTTGATCGCTTAAGAGCAGGGCGTCACCGCCGGTGATCAGAATATCGCGTATCTCGGGATTGGTCCTGATGTAATCCAGCGCGCCCATCATAACATACTTTGATTTGTGTCTGTCCAGTTCACCTATATTCCTTCTTCTCTGACAGTGGCGGCAGTACATAGCGCACATGTTGGTCACGTTGATGATCAGACGGTCGGGGTAGCGCCTGGTAATACCCGGCGCCGGACTGGTCAGTTCCTCCCCCATCGGGTCCATGGTCCCGCTTGAATCATGCAGTTCCGCCCGGTGGGGAATTGACTGGCGCCACAGCGGTCCCTGCGGTTCTCCGGCTGCAACAAGCGCTCCATAGTAGGGGGAAATCGCCCAGCGAAAATGTTTGCCGACCCTCTCGATGTTAGCCTTCTGCCACGGATGCAGATCCAGTATCCTGCCCATCGTCTCCACTGTTTTAATCCTGTTTTTAAACTGCCAGCGCCAGTCCTCCCAGTCAGCGCCGGATGCTCCAAGAAAGGCGCTGATTTTTCTTTTTTGGAACTCGTACTTGTCAGCCGCGGTTAAACCTGTCGGAATTTCATCTTTTACTTCCAGATAATCAGCAATTCTTTTATTTAATTCTTCGGCGCGCGAGGGATATTCGGCGGTTCTGTTCCGCTCCCTGATCAAAAAGAGTATTTTTGTTAAGAGCCATCTTTCCATTCTCCTTTCTAAAATAGAAGAACTCCGGAAGGTACCCATTTCCGGAGCAAGCGTAACAATGAAAAGCTAACTCTCCCAAAAGATCAAAAAAGCATGGTTTGGCAAAGCCAGTGTTTCCTCTGTCTACGCTTGCGAAGTTAGCTGACGGGTTCGGGTCGAGAGGTAACCCTACTTCTTAACGAAGAAGATTCACCCCGGAAAAATGGGTCCTCCGCTTCTTTTACCAAAGAATTCAGCGACTATTTACTATTTATTGTAGGTTTTGTTAAAATAATATCATGAAGTGAACATAATGTAAATATGAAATTTATTGAGCGGCAGGTTAATTTCCCGCAACCCTGACGGTTAACTCCACCTCTACCGGCGCCCCCAGGGGTAGTTCGGTAACTCCCACTGCGCTGCGCACATGACGCCCCGCCTCGCCAAAAAGAGCGAGCAGCAGTTCGGATGCTCCGTTTAAAACAAGGTGCTGCTCCTTGAAACCGTAGGCGCTGTTTACATACCCGGTAACCCGGATTATCCTTTCTATTCTGCCAAGTTCTCCGATTACCGCCTTGACGGCGCCCAGGCAGTTAAGAATGCAGGCCCTGGCTGCCTCGTAACCCTGTTCAACCCCAAGTTCGCGCCCGAGCTTTCCCTTATAAAGCAAAGACCCTTCTACAAAAGGAAGCTGACCGGAAGTATAGACAAATTCACCGCTAAAGACCGCCGGCACATAAGCCGCCACCGGAGTCGGAACAGACGGGCAGTTTAGGCCCATTTCTTTTAACTTCTCTTCCGGAACCAAAATTAAACCCTCCCTCTTAAATTCATCAAAACTTTCCTGGCCTCGGCCACCATATACAGGGATCCCGTAATGCAGATGATCTCACCTGGACCGGCAAGGTCTAGGCTTTTTAACACGGCTTCTTTTACAGACTCAATCGCATAGACGCGGCCGGCATACCGGGCTGCCTCCCCTGCAACGTAAAGCCAGTCCCCCGATCTCGGACTGTCCGGCCTGGTCACGATTACTCCGCTCGCTCCAGGGGCAAGTTCCCCTATAACCAGGGAGCGCTGCTTATCCTGCAGGATTCCAATAACCAGGATTATTTTGCGCCCCGGAAAGTAATTGTCCAAAGCCCTGCGCAGGCTTAAAGCGCCTGCATGGTTGTGGGCGCCGTCCAGAATAACCGGGGGGTCCCAGCAAAAGACCTCGAACCGGGCCGGCCATTTTGCAGCGGCCAAGCCGTTAAAGACGGCTTCCTTATTTATTGCACAGCCTTTCTCAGCAAGCAGTTCCACGGCAGCAACGGCCGCAGTTGCATTGGCCAGCTGGTGTCTGCCCAGCAGGGACAGATTCAGGTTGTTATAATTATACCGCAAACCACGGATTGAAAAACGCTGTCCTTCAAGTGTATCATTCCCATTCCCGGTCCAAAAAACGAACCCTTTTGAGAAAGGTTCTCCAGACCCTTCCCGCGCTATAAGCAGTGGGGAACCCTTCCTGAGACATTCGGCGCGGATTACATCCAGGGCTTCCCCTTCTTCCTGAGCGGTAACCGTTGGGACGCCGCTTTTGATAATTCCCGTTTTAACCGCGGCGATCTCCTTTGCGGTATTACCCAGCCTGTCCAGGTGATCAAGCGAAACGTTGGTAATTACCGAGACCATTGGTACAACGACATTGGTCGAATCGATTGCTCCTCCAAGGCCCACTTCCAGAACCAGAAAGTCCACCCTTTCCTCGTAGAAGTACTGGAAAGCCAGGGCTGTGCAAACCTCAAACTCCGTCGGGCTTTCAAAGCCATCCCCAATCATGTCCTCCAGGTGGGGACGGATTAGGTCAAGCAGCCCGGCTATGCGTTCGGGAGCGATCTCTTCCCCGTTGATAGTGTACCGCTCGGTATAGGAGTTCAGGTGGGGAGATGAAAATGCGCCGGTCCTGTAACCAGCCGCCTTCAGTATAGAAGATACTATAGCAAGCGTCGAGCCTTTCCCGTTTGTTCCGCCAATGTGAATTATTTTAAGAGCAAGGTGGGGATCTCCCAGCCTCCGCAGCAGTTCGGTAATCCGCTCAAGACCCAGGTTGATACCGAATCTGGTCAGGTTTTGCAGGTAGCCGACGGCCTGGTTGTAATCCATTTCATTAGACCTCTTAGCTTTTATCATTTCGACAGTTTAAGCTAAAATCCTACGCAGGGATAAGGATAAGTTGCGGTTAAAATACTAATTTTGCCGGCCTTAAAAGCCCGCCGTTCCTAAAAAGTAACACCCCTTTGCCGTTTTTGTGGCAGAAAAAGGATAAAATAAGCTAAAAAGGGGAAAAGTAAATCCGGATCAGCAATCCCGGCGTGTTGCCAAATAAAGGCAAAGAGGTGGCCTTCTTGACTGTTAAGTTGGAGGCGTATTAAAATAGGAGGAAGAAATAAAAGGCAAAGAGGTGGCCTTCTTGACTGTTAAGGTAGGAATACCCCGAAGTCTGGCTTTTTATTATTTATATCCTTTTATGGAAGGTTTTTTGCGCGAACTTGGAGCGGAGGTGGTTTTATCCCCGGCAACGGACGCAAGAATCCTTGAGTCGATAACCTGCTGCCCTACCGACGAGCCCTGTGTCTCCACAAAGCTGTTTTACGCGCATACGAAAAACCTGCTCGACAAGCAGGTGGATTTTATATTTATTCCTGTGCTTTCCAGCATCCGGCAAAACAGCTACTGCTGCCCGAAACTCATCGGCGCCGCCTATATGGTCCGGCACGGACTGGAAATACCCCCTGAAAAAATCCTCGCTCCGGAAATTAACGAAAAAGAGAAGCCGGGCTGCTGGGAAAAGGATCTATACCGGATCGGCGAACAACTCGGCAAAGGCAAACAGGTTGTACGGCGGGCGATGCGCGCCGGCGAAGCCCGGCAGGAAGCTTACCACCAGCTGACCGTCGGCGGCCTGACCATTCCCGAAGCCTTTTCCAGGTTAACCGGCCTGCCTTTTAAAAACAGGGTCTTTGACCCATCAGCGGAATTTGACCCCGGGCAAGTAATCGGCGTCATGGGCCATTCTTACATTCTTTACGACTACGTCGGCCACAATGTCGTGCCGCGCTTACAAGAATACGGTCGGGTAGTCACCCCGGAGATGGTTTCCGGAAAAGACGCCCTCAAAGAAGTGGAAACTATCTACGAGGGTGAAAAGATGTGGACTTACGAAAGCCTTCTCCTGGGTTCGTCGCTTCACCTGCTTCGCCGGCGGCTGGTCAGCAAGATGGTTTTTTTGGAGGCCTTTTCCTGCGGCCCCGCCTCGATAATTGAATCCTTTATCGAGGAAGAAGCCCAGAGCCAGGAAATTCCTTTTTTACTCCTCACCGTGGACGAGCACACCGGCGAGGCGGGACTGATAACCCGCCTGGAAGCCTTCGTGGATACCGCCAGAGGCAAGAAAGAAGACCGTAAAACCGAAGCACTGCCTTCATTTGTTCCCGGGGAAAGGTCGTGCAGGGCGAAAATAGGCGCGCCGTCGGTCGGATGGGCGGACATGGCGCTGAAAACCATTCTTCAGGAATGCAGCGTGGAAATAGTGCCCACGCCGCCGGTGAACAGGAGGATTGTTGATCTGGGCAAGGAGCTTGCCCCGGAATTTATCTGTTATCCCATGATTGCCACGCTGGGACAGATCCGGGATCTGGTCGATAAAGGGGCAAACCAGGTTGTTATGGTGGGAGGCAAGGGACGCTGCCGCCTTGGCTGGTACGCCCAGATCCAGGAAATGCTGCTCAAGCGCAAAAAGTACGACTTCCAGATGACAATTATTGATTCACCCCTGCCTTTCCAAAAA
Organism: Eubacteriales bacterium; assembly: GCA_041653135.1. GTDB lineage: Bacteria > Bacillota > Desulfotomaculia > Desulfotomaculales > Nap2-2B > 46-80. Next base: position 22,481 of record JBAZGB010000002.1, read on the forward strand.
AACTGGAACGGGTTTCGCAAAACAGTAAAAAAGCTGACCGGGAATTCATCCTGGTTTAAGATAGCCCGGGCCATGAACTTCGGCTACCAAAAGATACTCGTCCTTGATGAAGCTGAAAGGCTGGTCAGGCGCAAGCAGGCCTACGAGAGCATTCCGGGATCAGCTTTAAAGTCGCAGAAGAATCTGATCGGCCGGGTTTTGGCCGCTGACAGCATAAAAGAAGTAAAAAAGGCGGAGCAGGATTTTTCTGAAGAAATAAAAGCTATTCCGGAAGAAAAAGTGCGGGCTTTAAGGGTCAAGATTGTCGGGGAATTCTATACCGTGATTCAAAATTATGTCAATCAGAACGTGGAGGATTTTCTGGCCGCGCGCCCCGGTTTAAGAGTGTACGTGGACCGTGAAATGACAGCCAGCAGGTGGTTTGACCTGCATGTCCTGAGGAAAAAGAAAGCTCTTCTGCAGCACCGGAAAGTGGTGGCTGCGGCCAGTCCCTACCTGCCCGTTTCCGTGGGCGGGCACGGGCAGGAAAGCATCGGCGAGGTTATTTTAGCGCAGGAGGAAGGAATCGACGGTGTGATCCACCTGCTCCCCTTCACCTGTATGCCGGAAATTGTTTCCCAGAGCATACTGATCCCCCTGTGCGAAAAACTGGATTTCCCCTTCCTTTCCCTTGTCGTCAGCGAGCAGACCGGGACGGCTGGCCTGGAAACAAGGCTGGAAGCCTTCCTGGAAGTTATGCTGGAGCGTTCGGAAAAAATGCCTAACGGAGGTGGTCGTGTTGGATTGTTTCCTGGGAATTGATGTCGGAAGCGTCAGCGCAAAACTAGCAGTTGTCAATACGGAAAAGAAACTTTTATTCCACACTTACGAGCGCACTTTCGGCAGCCCTATAGAAGCACTGCAGAAGATATTCAAAAAGCTCAATGAGGAACTGCCGGAGTCGGGCATCGAAGTGAAGGCGGCGGGAGCGACAGGCTCGGGACGCCACCTGGCCGGGGCGATGATCTCGGCGGATATAATGAAAAATGAGATCACCGCTCATGCCGTGGCCGCCCGCGAAGTAGAGCCGAGGGTCAGGACGGTCATCGATATCGGCGGCCAGGATTCCAAGATTATTTTCCTGAAGGACGGCATTTCCACGGGCTTCAATATGAACAGCGTCTGCGCCGCGGGAACGGGTTCCTTCCTGGACCACCAGGCTACCCGTTTGAACATACCGATTGAAAATTTCGGCGAGATTGCCCTGACCTCGAAAAATCCGGTTAGAATTGCCGGGCGCTGCGGAGTTTTTGCGGAATCCGACCTGATCAGCAAGCAGCAGATGGGCTACAGCAAGGAAGACCTGATCGCCGGCCTGTGCCTTGCCCTGGCGCGCAATTACCTGGCCAGTGTGGCCAGGGGCAAGAGCATCAACCCCGTAGTTGTTTTCCAGGGAGGGGTTGCGGCAAATGTGGGGATGAGGGCGGCGTTCACCAAGCTTTTGGGAGTCCCCGTTATGGCGCCGCCTTACTTTGAAGTTATGGGAGCGCTGGGAGTCGCGCTGCTCGCCCGCGAGCACTGGCTTAAAACAGGCCGGGAGAGCCGTTTCCGCGGCCAGCAGGACATTGCCGAATTCAGCTGTGCGCCGCGCAGTTTTATCTGCGGGGACTGCACAAACGATTGCGAAATCAGCGAGCTTTACATTGACGGCAAACTTGGCGGAAGGTGGGGGAGCAGGTGCGGCAAGTGGGCCAACCTGACCCGCTCTTCCGAGATAAAGCAGGAAGAACGCGAAAAAATCACCTTCCTTGATTATGTGTCCTAGCGTAAACACAAGGGGACGGTTCTTGTGTGTTTATCCTTAAACACAAGGGGACGGTTCTTGTGTGTTTATCCTAAAAATAATCTTGCATTAGGGAAGTCAACTGCCTACGTGCTCATGTTGCCTCAGGCCATCATTGTCACGGTTCGCTCAGGTGCTCCGTGCCGGCATCGCCAACGGTTCGCTTCGGACAGGACCAGGCGGCGCTGCAGCGGCACTCCGCAATATCGCTCACCTGTGAACAACGACGCCCTTTAATTAATAGAGGGTCAGGCCTTACTTGTGGCATGAATGTCTGCTATGAAAATTTCAGGCCGCCTTTATGGCGGCCTTTTGCGTTTTATTTTCTCATTTATTTTAGCCTTTTAAGACAGCCAATCGTTCGCTGACAGCCTCCATGGCTTTTTTAAGCTCGGCTTTTTTCATTTTTTCCTTTTCTACTATTTCAGGAGCGGCTTTTTTCAAGAAGTTCTCGTTTTTCAGCTTGCCCTGCGCACGCTGGAGGTCCTTCCCGTTGGCGAGCAGATCCTTTTCCAGCCGGGCGATTTCTTTTTCAATATCGATCAGTCCCTCCAGGGGCATGAAAATCTCTACGCTCCTGGCGACTGCGTGAACCGCCCTGGCGGGTTTTTGCTTCAATCCCGAGGAAACTTCCACCCGGCAGGCCGCAAGCTGCTCAAGGTAGGAAGACCAATTGCCGATGAATTCCTTCGCGTCATCTCCCGGCGCAAGCAGAATAACAGCGGCTTTTTTACCCGGCGGGACGTTCATCTCACTTCTCAAACGCCGGATCAAGCGGGTAATCTCCATCAGGTCGAACATCCCGTACTCGGCGCCGGGGTCCCTCAGATTCTCTTCAGGCGCCGGCCAGGGGGTTTTCATAATCGTTTCTCCCTGGTGGGGCAGACGCTGCCAGATGTCTTCGGTTATAAAAGGCATGAAGGGGTGTAGGAGCTCCAGCGTCCCTTTCAGGACCCTGACCAACACGTGCCGGGCTGTCTGCCGGCCAGCCGGGTCTTCACCGTAAAGCCTTGATTTGCACAGCTCCACATACCAGTCACAAAATTCGTTCCAGGTGAACTCATAAATGATCCTGGCCGCTTCTCCCAGTTCGTAGTTTTCCAGGCAGGCTGTTACACTGGAGGCCGTTTCCTGAAAACGGCTCAGGATCCACCTGTCGGCCAGTGTATAGGATTCGCCGGACGGTTTGGCGCCGGGATCAAAATCCTGCAAATTCATGATCACAAAACGGGAGGCGTTCCAGATCTTGTTGACGAAGTTGCGCGCCCCGTCCAGCCTCTCGAAATGAAAGCGCAGGTCGTTGCCCGGAGTGTTTCCGGTAACAAGCATGAAGCGCAGGCTGTCCGCGCCATATTCATCGATCACGTCGATGGGGTCGACGCCGTTGCCCAAAGACTTGCTCATTTTACGCCCCAGAGCGTCCATGACCAGCCCGTGGACGAAAACTTCGCGAAAGGGGACCTCGTTCATAAAGGCCAGCCCGCTGAAGATCATCCTAGCCACCCAGAAGAAGATGATATCCCTGCCCGTGACCATTACCGAAGTCGGGTAAAAGTGGTCAAGCTCTTCGGTCTGTTCCGGCCAGCCCAGGGTGGAAAAAGGCCAGAGAGCAGAGGAAAACCAGGTGTCCAGTACGTCGGGGTCCTGTTCCAGGTCTTTGCTCCCGCAGCGCGGGCAGTTTTCCGGATCTTCGGACGGCGCGATTATATTGTCGCACTGCAGGCAGTACCAGACGGGGATCCTGTGTCCCCACCAGAGCTGCCTGGAAATGCACCAGTCCCGGATATTTTCCATCCAGTTCAGGTAAATCCTGGCGAAGCGCTCGGGAATGTAAACGATCCTGTTTTCCCGGACAGCCTCTATGGCCGGTTTGGCCAGGGGTTCCATCCTTACAAACCACTGCCGGGAAAGCATCGGTTCAATGATTGTGTGGCAGCGGTAGCAGTGGCCTACAGCATGTTCATGGTCTTCGATTTTGATCAGATATCCCCGTTCGTCGAGGTCTTTGACAATGCGCTTACGGCATTCCCAGCGGTCAAGGCCCCGGTAAACTTCTCCGGCGTCTTCGGTCATTGACGCGTCGGAACCGATCACCTGCGGCGAGTCCAGATTGTGCCTTTTGCCGACCTCGAAGTCGTTGGGATCGTGGGCGGGAGTTATCTTGAGGGCTCCGGTTCCGAATTCCCTGTCAACGTATTCGTCAGCGATCACAGGTATTTCCCGGCCAACCAGGGGAAGGATCAATGTCTCCCCGACCATGCTCTTGAAGCGCTCGTCTTCGGGGTGCACTGCCACAGCCACGTCTCCCAGCATTGTCTCCGGACGCGTGGTGGCAATGATCACATTTTTCCCGCCGTGCTTGGCGGGATACTTTATATAATACATGTGTCCGGGCACCTGCAGGTGCTCCACCTCGATGTCGGAAATGGTTGTATGGCACCTGGGGCACCAGTTGACTATATAGTAACCGCGGTAAATCAGGCCCTGCTCGTAAAGCCGGATGAAGACTTCCCTGACTGCCCTGGAACATCCCTCGTCCATGGTAAAGCGCTCGCGGTCCCAGTCGCAGGAAGCTCCCAGCCTGCGCAGCTGCCGTGTGATGTGCCCGCCGTATTTTTTTTTCCAGGCCCAGACGCGCTCGAGGAATTTCTTCCTGCCCAGTTCTGTCCTGGACGTCCCCTCGCCGGTTAGTTGTTCCTCAACTTTGGCCTGGGTGGCTATGCCGGCATGGTCAGTGCCCGGAAGCCAGAGGGCGTTGTATCCCTGCATGCGGCGCCAGCGGGTCAGGATATCCTGTAAAGTGTTGTCCAGGGCATGTCCCATGTGCAGTTGCCCTGTTACATTGGGCGGCGGCATGACGATGCAGAAGGGTTTCTTTTCTTGATCAACCCTGGCGTGAAAAAATTTATTTTCTTCCCAGAAGCGGTACCATTTCTCTTCGACCGGCCCGGGATCATAAGTCGTGGCCATTTGTTCGGGCATTAAAATATTCCTTCTCTTTCCGGATTTTATTCTTTCGTCTAAAATATGTTATCCGTTTAGGGTAAAAGTGTCAACTTCATTGGTACAAGTTCTATCCTGAAATAACCAGGTTATTATACACCGGTCTTAACTCTTTTGCTTGTAAAAACGTATAAATTAAACTCACGTATAATCATTAAGGAATTTAAAAGAATTGCTGCAGGATCTTAAAAGTAATAGCTATTAAAACAATGCAGATTGCCTCATAAGTTCCAATCTTTCCTTCCCTGAGCATTATCTACCCCTTCTCTCCGTATGGCGGCTCTCTGTCGACCCTCTTAAAATAACCAATTTGAAATAATCAATCCGGTTTGAAAATAAAGTAAAATTATCTCAGTAAAATTATAGCTAGAAGAGGGATGACCAGGGTCAGCACTGCCAGGAGCAGCGTGCCGGCCACAGCCGGCCAGGCGCCATCGGTCCAGTTATACCTGGCAAATCCCAGCAAACGGCCGATGGCGTAAAGGATCAGGAGATAACCGACATATCTCATTCCGCAGCCTCCTCCCCTTCACTAACAAAGGGTGATTCCTTCAAAATCATGCCCGTTCTCCGGATAATAAAGTCGACTTGCGTGTTTACCTGCGCGGTGGGAAATTTTTCTGGCCAATTATAATTGTCCCATTCTTTTTCGGTAAGAAAGTTAGTTATGGCACCCCTGCCGAAACCCAGGATATCCGAACGGAACTCGTTCTGGCACTTTTCGACCAGGCTGTCCAACTCCTCCTTAATCTCCTGCTCGAAGGCCCTTTCCAAAACAACCTTTTGCTCCTTTGCCTCATAGTGAACACCACTCTGCACACACAGGATCTATCCCTCCAGCCTCACCGCCAGATCTACAACAGGCCGGCCGCCTTTTACATTGACCTTGATTACCGGCTTCCTGGCGGGGCGCACGTCCAACACCACGGTGTTATCCGGCTTTTCAGGGTCTTTGACTGAAAAATCACTACTTGAAAAATCGCCTGTCACCATGCCCAGGGCTCTCGTTTCGTTGCCGTCCAGTTCACCGACCATCTTTGGGCCGCGGAAGACGGCGGCGCCGAAGAAATCCCTCTTGACTCCTCCTTGACGGGGAATATCACCGGCACCGTCCTCCCCGCCGCTCACCGATTCCTGCCGCTCACCCTCCCCGGGCTGTTTCAGTTTAAGCGGGTTGACGCCGCTCAGTATGGCCACCGGTTCTTGGACGCCTGATTTCAGGCCATTGTAAAAATCAAAAAACCTCCCCCGGGGTATGAAGGAAGCCCTGACCTGCTGGGAGAGGATCACTGAAAAGGCCTTGGCCGGGCGCATGCTTAAAAAGGTTTTGTTTTGCGCGATAAAGTCGGAGGCCTTTCCTTTGCAAATGATAATATTCGTGGATTCTCTAAATTCCCTGTAGTGCGGCAGGCTCATAATGTATTTTTTAAAGTCCTCTGATCTGGCCATTTCCTCGGAAAAGATGATAAATTTTGTGTGCATGAGGGAGATCTTTTGGGAAGTCGTTACGTTGGCTATGTTAATGCCGGTATATACGGAAGGGCATTCCACAGTCAAAGACTCGGTAGCGCTAGCCTGCCCGCCGCTTTTTTGCTGTCCTCCTCCGCCGCCTCCACTCTGGCTTCTGAAGCTGGCCATCTGCAGGGTAAGCCGCAGCTTGTCGGTCACTCCCTTATCAAGGCCCAAGGCTAGGACATAGGCCAGGTCGTCCGGCTCCCAGCGGTCGTAGCAGCCGGCAGTTCCAACAGGCAGCAAGACGACAATAAGCAATACGAGAATTATTTTTTTGACCAGGTTATTACGCACCGGTCTTAACTCCTTTCTTGCCGCGGGCCGCCGCGAAAAAAAGCGCCAGCAGCGGGATTCCGAAATAAACCGCCCAGCTAAAGTCCCTAAATAGTGCTATCAAGCTGACAATCACGGTGATGCTGGGCATCAAAATGCCGATTGAGAATAATATTACACCAAGTGAGAGGACCAGCGGCTTTTGATCCTTAATCCTGAATACCTTGCAGTAAATACTTGTAAAAGCGTATAAATTAACGCCTGCGGCAAGAATTGCGCTGATACTCCAGACAAAAATATAGACGGACTCGAACCTTTGGAAGAACGTCCCAAACTCGATTACTCTGGCAAGAGAAAGCATGGGAATAGTTAATTCAGAGGCTACGGTTTTGGGAAAAGCCAAGCCAAGAATTAACAGGCCTGTAAAAATAAACATTCCGGAAAATAAAACGGCCATCAGGCCAGCCTTTTTGAAGTGCCCGATCCCCTGGAGAGGATTTAAGATCACAGCCAGAAACACAATATCCCCGTAAACGGAACTCCTTTTCAATCCGGTTATGGCAATATAACCAATTTCCCCGTCAAAGAGGGGAAAAAGATTATAAATTTTGTACAAAGGACCAGCCAGTATAAAAACACTTAAAAGAGCGATTGCAGCAATCCAGATGAAGGAGGCAACCGTTCTGGCAAGACTCTCAAAACCCAGGTAGACCATGAGAAGAACCGGTACCAGGAAAAAAATCATAATCATACTTGGGGGGGTAAATGGGTAGATATACACCTTGATCGCTTCCGAGAACTCACGTGTAAACAGTACGGAATTAAAAAGAAAGGTTGCAGCTAAAATGATAATACTCAGGCTTCCTGCTATTTTCCCAAAAACCGTTTCAAACACCGAAACAAGGTCCTGCCCCGGAAACCTTTTCATGAGCAGAAAAATGAACAGAAAACCAACCAGGGCTGCAGGGATAGCAACTATATGCATAAGCCGGCCGGCCGGGCCGACCACCTCCGCCAATGCCCTGGGACTGGCGAAAAAGAGCTTGGCTGTAATAGCTATAGAAACTATGCAGGTCGCCTCAAAAACTCCTATCTTCCCTTCCTTAAGCATTTTCTTTACTCCTTCTCCCCGGCTGGTGGTTCACCCTTGACCCATCCCCTTGAGATTTTGGGCTGCCTTCTTTTATCCACGGTATTCAGCTCGTCGGCCCTTGTCTCTCTCTCCCAGACGGGGTATCTGAGAATCATTTTGCCGGAATTCTTGGTTCTCGGCCAGGCAGGGGCGAGGAAGGGAACGCCGAAGCTTTTCAAGCTCGACATCATGGCAGCGATCATCACGAGGCCTACCGACATGCCGAAGAAACCGAGCGAGGCCCCCAGGGCAATAAAGAAAAACCTCGCCAGCCTGACCACGAAGGCGAGAGAATAGGACGGGATCGCAAAGTTGCCCAGGGCGGTAACCGCAACAACAATGATCAGGATGGGGCTTACGATGCCGGCGGCGACAGCCGCCTGGCCCAGGATCAGCGCCCCGATAATCCCCAGGGTGGTCCCGATTACCCCGGGCACCCTGATCCCGGCCTCGCGGATCAGCTCGAAAGCCGCTTCCATAAACAAAAGCTCGACAATGCTCGGAAAGGGAACCGGCTCCCTTGAGGTGGCGATGGAAATCAGCAGTTCCGTGGGGACCATCTCCTGGTGGTAGTTGATTAGGGATATATAAACAGCAGGCAGCAGCAGGGCGATCAGCATAGCACAGGCTCTGATCACCCTCAAAAAAGTGCCAAACTGCCAGCGCAGGTTAAAATCCTCAGGTGAATGGATCAGTGCAGTCAGTGTGACGGGAACGATGAGGGCAAAAGGCGCGCTTTCCGACAGGATGGCCACCCTCCCCTGCATCAGGTGGGAGGCGACCCGGTCCGGACGCTCGGTGTTGATCACCTGGGGAAGAATCCTCCAGGGGTTGTCCTCGATGAACTGCTCGATCACTCCGTCACCCATGGCGAAATCTGTCTTGATGCTTTTCAGCCTTCTCTTGACCTCTTTGACCAGCGACGGGTTGGTGATCCCTCTGATATACATGATGCTTGCCCCGGACTGGTCGGCTGAGCCGATGGTCAGGAACTCGTTGATCAGGTTTTTGTTCTTGATGATTCTCCTGATCTGGATCATGCTTGTTTTTAGATTCTCGGTAAAGGCTTCCTGGGAGCCGTGGATTACAGCCTCGGTGGTAGGCTTCTCGATGCTCCTTTTTTCGAAGCCCCTGGTCTCGATAGCCAGGCACTTCTTATAGCCGTCTATAAACAGGACGGTGACTCCCATCAGTATCTGGTTGATCGCGCCGTCGTAATCTGTTAAAACGGTTACCTGGTTTACGGATAAAACGTTCTCCTTAACATATTCGAACATGGTTCCGCCGTCATACTTATCGTACAAGATACGGTTCATCAGCTGCCTTAAGATGAAGTTGTTGATCACGTCCCGGTCAGCCATGCCGTCAATAAAAGCTACAAAAGCGTTGACTTCCCTGTTGAGCTTGAAATCGCGCACTACAACGTCAATGCTTATGGGAATGTTGAGTTCCTTTTTGATTAATTCCCTGCTGAAATTTATGTCGGGGGATATGCCGGCTGCTTCTTTTGCTCCTTGATCCGGCTTGTTTTTTTTGTCCCCGTCCGCCTTCCTCTTTTCTTCCTCAGATTGTTTCCGGTTCCTTATCCTTTTTAATATATCAGCCCTTGCCGGTTTCTTTATCTCTTCTTCCGCCTCTATCTCTCTCTCTTTCTCCTCCCTTATCTTCTCATCCGCCACTTTTTTAAGGTCTTCCTGGTCCAGATAATTCTCCAGACCGGCTTCCTTCCCGTGTTCAGGCGCGGCCTCATCTTCTTGCTCTGTGAGCACAAAAGTGTCGTGTTCGGGCGGCCGGTAGGCAAAAATAGAACCCAGCTTTCTTATAAAGCTCTGTTGTTGATCTTCCGCCAAGGCTCTTAACCTCCAGCTTTGACTTATGAAGTATATTGTTTGCATTGCTCCCTGAAAAATACATTGCCAGGAGCATTGTCAAGGGGTAGTTGTTGACACACGACTGTCTGAACAGATCGCAGAACTCATCAGGCAGACGCAGGCGCCGGCAAAAAGATCTGAAAGGGGAGCAAGTTTTGCACATTTTTTATAATCAAAATTAAGCTGTTAGGCTAATCTCTCATATAATAAAAGAAAAGGGGTTGATTTCAGTTGGGAGAAATCTCTAGGCGGCAGCAATTTTACAACAAGTTATCTGTAAAGGCCGCCGGAGATGAAAGCTTACGGCTAAGCTTACTTGCTTTAGGCTTGAAAGACATGCAGGTTGTCAATGCTATGCTTGCGTTTTTGAATTTGTTTCTTACTGATGGATTTTTTCATCTAACTTAAAGATACCAACTCCCAAAGCCAGATTATCCCAGAGGACTCTTTCCACCATTTCGTACTGGCTTTCCTAGCATTTAACTACAAGTAAAACTTCAGAGGACTTTGCCTTTGTCCTCTTCACGTCCTTATCACTCCGGAATTTTCCGTGCAGATAATCTAAAGCAAAACCAAGTACCGCTCCAGTAAGAAGGCCGATTGTCCCCCATACAATCGGACCCCATTTTAAAACGAAGCCGTATATAACACCGAAAAGCATGAAAATAGTGCCCAGAATGGCGGCGGCGTCGAACAGGCTGACGCCGTCGGCGCTGTGTATGGTATCAAACAGCCTTCTTTCCTCTTTTCTTTTGTCTAAAGTTATTCCCCCAATATTCTGCCTGAGTATACCTCTTTTCTCAAGGTCGGTAATAGCCAGCTCCAGATTAAGAGAATATTCAAAAGAGGCGGCTACGAACATCCGGCAAACTCACCTTCTATGGCTTCATATATTTTTTTACCCTGGTAGTTCCTCCTTATAAAGAAGGCCTGTTCCATTTCAAAAAGACGGTTATATTCAACGCAATTAGCGTAGGAATCATAAGCTGCAAAGCCATACAGCGAAGGCAGAAACAATAGCTACTGGGGGTCAAGCGCAGCCCGCGCCTGTTCGAAAGCCCCTATGGCGGTGTAGTGTATAGCCGGAAGAAGGTGTGAAAAATAAACTATAACAATATACTCAACAGGCAGAAGAAAACTTGTCGGTATCTGGTGGGTATAATGATGCCCGAGACCCGGAGAAATTAACGAAAGCCCTGCAGCCATCCAGGGGGTCCGTTTGTCGAGAAAGCATATGTCCATTGAGCTTAGTTTTACCGGCAATATCATAGAATCTTCCCTGTCCGCCAGGATTGCCAATTTATTTGAATCAACAGTCAGCCTATAAGCACTCCCAAATTGTCATCACAAAGACTCCTATATAGAGCAAAAACCATCGGTTGTCGATAACTTCTTTAGCCTGTTCAAGCCTGCCGGTCGCCGATAAAAATATCGCCATATTTATATGAGCGTTTATGTTTATCAAATATTCCCAGATAACTAATAAAAAACCCTTTATATAACTACCCACAAGAATGTATCCGAACCCGGGGAAGGCGGCTGACCACCAGGCAGTTACCCAGGGATTTCTCATATGGAAGAAGTTAATGTTATGAGGGGTAATAATCCCTTTGGGCCGGCGTTGATTCCGCTGCTGCTGCTTGTCCGTCATCATAACCCACCATCACTTTAACTATTAATAAAATTATAATAAAATTATTATCCCCTGCATTTTCCATATAATATATTTCCCAATTCAAATGCGCTGAACCTTTTATTCAGAATTCTTCTAAGACAAGCGCCTCGACGGGCCAGTGCGGAGGTGGGACCAAGGACTAAATATCTTCATTAATGAAGACTTTTTCAACCAAATATTTCAAGAACAGACTTAATAATATATAAATAAAAAAGGAGTAAACATATTTCCACTTGTACATTTGATAAAGATTTAGCCAGACAAAAATTGGTTCGGCGATAAATGAGGCAACAAAAGAAAATATGATGTTTGCTGTGATAAAAGGTTTCCACTTAGGAAAATATTGATAAATTAACATATAGGATACAGGTAAAATACTAAATTTTACTGCAAGAAATCTAACAATATAGGGAACAAGCAGGTAAGGATAACCCCACAATGTTAATTCAATGCCTACATTATCCATCAAACTTGTGAATATAAGAACAAGCAGCCCAAAAGCAAATATCTTACCGGATCTTTCCTTGTCTACTAACCACCACCAGATCACCCATGGAATAATTAATAGTGCAAGCTGCAGCCACCACTGAAAAGAAAACAACTCTACGCTCAACCAATGTTCTTTTCTTAACATGGTCAGATGCTGCTGTGCATTTACAATACTTTCTATATTAGCTTTTTGGATTATAGTATTCATAACGTTATCTTGAAACTCAAACATATTTTAAATCTTATCTATTATTTCCAGTATCAAAATAAACTAGTCCTTTATATAGGTTTAATCATTCCTTTTCTTTTATTCATTAAAGCCCCGCTACCTTTCCCCCCGGCAGCAATCCTACCCCGCCAAGCTTCGGTTTTTCCTTCATCAACGGTTCCCATCTTATTACGAAGCAGAAGTATTGGCGAATCAGCATAAGAGTGACGCGGACAATGACGCGGGGACGGGGTTATTGACACTATCACTTGACAATACAAGCATCCGGCGCTTATTTCCTTTCGGGCGCCTTGAACATCTGCAGCCTGAAATGAATATTTTACTTGAAAAAAGGGAAAGAGATTCTATAATAAGGTAAAAACGGCGGGGTGATCCGGGTATGAATTTTTCTTTCTCCGATGTATTTTGGTTTTTATTTCTTCTGCTGGCATTGTTGCCGATGTGGAAGCAGCGCGGCCTGGAGGGTATGCGAATCAGGCTGATCAGGAATTTGGAGAGAAAACGCGGTACGAGGCTGATCACGATCATTCACCGCCAGGAGGCGATCAGCTTCCTGGGGATTCCCATTTCGCGCTATATAAATGTTGAGGATTCCGAGGCGGTTTTAAGAGCGATCCGCCTCACCCCCGATGATATGCCCATTGATCTTCTGCTGCACACACCGGGGGGCCTTGTACTGGCCGCAGAGCAGATTGCCCGCTCGCTGCAAAAGCATAAGGCGAAGGTGACAGTATTTGTTCCCCATTACGCCATGAGCGGAGGCACCATGATCGCCCTGGCAGCCGATGAGATAGTAATGGACGAAAACGCCGTGCTGGGTCCTGTTGATCCCCAACTGGGCAACTATCCGGCTATTTCCATTGTCGAGACAGTACGCAGCAAGGGAATTGACAAGGTTGACGACCAGACGCTTATTCTGGCCGATATTGCTACAAAGGCAATCCGGCAGGTAGAGGACTTTATCTCTTCGCTCCTGGAAGAAAAGATGTCCATTGAGGATTCGAAAAAAATATCCAGGCTGCTTTCCGGCGGGTCCTGGACGCATGATTACCCCCTTACGCTTGAAAAATTGAGGGATTTTGGCTTAAAGGTAGAGGTTGGTTTACCGGAAGAGATCTACGATCTGATGGACCTTTACCCGCAGCCTCCCCAGCGCCGGCCTTCGGTTCAGTACATACCTCTGCCGTATGATAGAGAAAGGCAAAAAAGGCAATAATTTAATTTTCGGCGGACCGTTTAATCACCGATCTCTGGTGTCCTTAAAAAAATCCCGGCGAGCCGCCAGATAAAGTTTGAAAAGCTTATTTGGCCCGATAAACCAGGCCATGATCTTTGGCTTAACCTTTTTGCTTTTCCATTTGTCAAGATAAATAACCGCGCCCATTATACAAACACTCCCCGGTTGGCTTCTTGTTAAGATTCTGCCCCGTAAGAGTATATTTTAAAAAAAGTTAACATATTCTTTTCTTTTTCCAAATGGCTCCAGCAAGAACCGAAAAGGGGCTATCCCGAACGGACATATACCACGCCGGGATTACCCTTTTTTTGCTAATTGTTAAAATGACTATAAAGTTTGTTCAGCCAACCCTTTTACAATTACATACATTATAAGCAGAGGATATTTCACGGTTGTTTATGTTATACCAAACACACCGTCGCTGGTGTCTGTATAAGCGTTGTTGTCAATACTGGTTATCCAAATCTTGTAATCACTCCCGACAGCTTGATTCGAAGAAATCGTCCACTTGTATGTACCGTTTCCGTTGCTGCCGATGGGGGCTGCGGATGTAATAACACGGTTTACAATGTTGTTCTTTAAAAGTTCGATCTTGACGTGACTGCCCGGGTTTCCGGAATATTTCCATTCAATGGTTTGTGTGCTTCCAGCTTCCCATGCTTCCCCGCCGTTCGGTACGGTTACAGCTATACCTTTTGATATAAATATGTTTGATGTATCGCCGACATTGTTTAATGCCAGGTCGGCATTATTATCCGCCGCGTCTTTTAAGGTTTCTCCGTTAGCCGCAATCACCGCCCCGACTTCAATCCCGTTTGGATCTAAGTTGCCCGCTGCGTCGAGGTTTTGAGCGGTTTTATATGTTCCGTTGGATGGTACATCAACTGATGATACAGTTGGCGCATTACCATATTAGATCCCATAATATCCTTAAAGAATGCTTAAAGACAGCTGAAAATATTGTGGCGCCTAATCTTACAAAAAAGCCTACTCAGGCTGAATTTAGAGAAATTTTTTACTTATCTTCTCGCCGTTGTATGAAAAGACGACGTTTTTACTGTCAACGACAGTCTCTATGTGTACCTTCCTTCCCCATATCTGATATACATAGGGAAGGGTCTTTTCCAGGTAGAAAACATCCAGCTCAACCCCTTCGTAGATATGCTTCAGATACAGGTCACCCTGCTTTCCGTAATCGCCGTCCTCCACCACAAGGTAGGGAAAACCGCAGTTGGTCAGGCTGCTGACGATCATGTCCCGGACCACTTCCCAGTCCTTCTCAACCACTTTCCATTCCGATCCCTGTTTTTTATACAGGTATAGATCCATCTCCTCGATAAGATCCCTGCGAAGGTAGTTTCTTAAAAAGGAAGTGTCGTTTTCGGATTCCCTTACCTCAAAGATCTTGTTTCTTCCCCCGCCTTCCGCTCTTTTATACTTTTCCTTTTCTTCCTTACCGGGTTGGTCCCAGCTTTTTTCAATGGACTCGTAAAGTTTCAGGCCGATTAAATAGGGGTTTAAATGAAAACGGGAGGCCTGAACAACCCCTGTATGCATTTTGGCAAACTCTAAAGCCTCGTCCTCAGCCAGGTCCAGTTCGCGCATTATTTTCAGGTGCCAGTAGGTTGCCCAGCCCTCATTCATCACTTTGGTTTCCATCTGCGGCCAGAAGTAGAGCATTTCCTGCCTGATCACTGAAATTATGTCCCGCTGCCAGTCTTTGAGGTCGCGGGAATGCTCCATTAAAAAGAGCAGCAGGTCCTTTTGCGGTTTTTCGGGGAATCTCACGGTGTCTTCACTTTTATTTTCCCGGCTGGGCCGGTCCAGTTCCCAGAGGTCATCATAGAGTGTATATTCGGGTTCCTTTTTCCTGTCCTTTTTGAGGTTGAGAAAGCAGCGCGGGTCGACATGCTCCTCAATAGAAATAACCGCGTCCAGGAAAGACTCAACCTTGTCTTTGCCATACCGCATTTCGTAGCCCCTGAACCGTTCCGCCGCCCCCGCCATGGATTCGACCATATTCCGGGCAGTGCGTTGAAAATGAATGTTATTCTTAAAGAAATCACAATGGGCCAGAACATGTGCAATGACCAGCTTGTTTTGGACAAGCGAATTCCCCTCCAGCAAGAAAGCATAGCAGGGGTTGGAATTGATCACGAGTTCGTAGATCCGGCTCAGATTGTAGTCGTACTGGGTTTTTATCTTGTGGTAGGCTTTTCCGAATGTCCAGTGTGAATAGCGGGTGGGCATGCCGTATGCCCCGAAAGTATACAGTATGTCAGCCGGGCATATTTCAAAAAAGATATCGTAGAAGTCAAGCCCGAATTCTCTCGCTGTGGCAGTTATCTTTTCAACGGCTTTTTCCAGCAGGCGCAGTTCGTCATTTGCCATAAAAATCACTCCTAACCAGATACAGCTTTGAAGATCACATATATAAATAGTATATGATCACCGCTGCGCCTTTTGGACGTCCGAAGCCGTTTTTCTTGAAGTTCTTTTCCGGGTGGCCGGTCGAAGTCAAGCCTGACCCTTCATGCGGGAAGCAATGACAAACAGCGCCGGCTTGAAATGTTCTTATGTAAATCAGTAAAGTCTTCAAGCCTCCTTAAACAACGTTGGTATAAGTTAATCAATAAGCTATCAAGAACGCTTGTACAGAGATATTTTATAAAATATAATTACTTTTAAGTTGAATGCACAAAGGTTGATGATTTCAATGCTTCGTAAAATCTTTAGTAATCTTTTCTTAAGAGGAATTGCTGCTTTTATTTTATGTTTCTTTATATGTTTCTTTTCCGTCACCACTATAGCAAGTAAGTTCGGGATTTCTTTTCCAGCTTTACAGACTGTCATTAAACAAAATCAGGTTCAAAGCAACATGAACAAAAAGGGTCTGCCTTTTCAGACAGTATCACTTACATGGACCGGACTTCATAAAAAAGAGCCGCCGGCCGTGGTCCTTATGTATCACTGTATTGGCGACGACAACCTTACTTCAGGACGAATTACTGTTACACCTGCACAGTTTGCTAACGAACTGGACACTCTTTTAAAAGACGGCTATCACATAATACCGATTGAGGAATACATAAATTGTCTCGACGGGAAATCAACAGTCCCCTCCAAGAGTATCGTTATAACATTTGATGACGGTTACGAATCTTTTTATAAATATGCATATCCTGAACTGCGCAAAAGGCATTTGAGCGCCACTAATTTTATTATTGTCGGAAGTATTGGAAAAAAGACAGCTGGAAATTTGCCCTACTTAACATGGAATGAAATCATAGATATGCATAACCATGGGATAAGCTTTTATCCCCATTCGTTCGACGGTCATTTTCTTTCGAAGATATATACTACCAGGATATTTGCTGCCAAAAAACCAAGGGGATGCCTGTCAGGAAGAATGTGGATAGAAGATAAAAAAAGATATGAAACAGAATCTGAGTTTGAGTCTAGAGTTACTGCTGATTTGACTGCCTCAAAAAGAATTATGGAAAAAGAGTTAAAAACACCAATGCTTTGTTTTGCCTGGCCTTATGGAGCAGATTGCCCGCAGTCCTTGAAAATAGCAAATTCGATAGGCTTTAAGTATTTCTTTTACATTGATAACCGCAAGTATTACAGTAACGCTTCCTATGTATGTATTCCAAGAGTAAATGCCGGAAGTAAATCTATTTCACCACGGATACTGGAATTTAAAATATTCATTTTTAAAATACAAAAATACTTGATTTGAGTTTAAGTTAGAGAAGCACCGTATTAAGCGGCGCAATGCGGTATTGTGGCGGTTCTTGATTTTTGGAAAATGAACCGGTTCAAGAAAGGAAGAGAGTCATTTTTTTTAATCTTCCTTTCCTGTTATAATCAAGATGAGATGATTATCAACCCGGGAGGAAGAAGATGAACTGGAATAACTTAATCGATCCTCTCACAGGCTGGTTCCTTCATTCTGGGCTGCGCATCCTGCTGGTTATCGCCGCCGCCTTTATTGCGGAACGTCTGATCAACACCGCCTTAAAAAGGCTTGAGAACGTGCTGACCAGCCAGGAATACGTACAGGAAAACAAAAAACGCGTCCATACCCTGTTGGGAATTCTGCGCAAAATAATTAGAGTCAGCGCTTTTGTGGTGGCGGTGATCATTATCCTCAACGAAATGGGAATCGATATCAGGCCGATTATCACGGCGGCCGGGATTGGCGGCCTGGCCCTTGGCTTCGGCGCCCAAAGCCTGGTCAAGGATGTAATCAGCGGATTTTTTATGCTTCTGGAAAACCAGATCAGGATCGGTGATGTTGTCTCTTTGAACGGAACCTCTGGGGAAGTTATTTCGATAAATCTGAGAACGACCGTGCTGCGGGACTTAAGCGGCGTAATCCACATATTCCCCAACGGTTCGATAACTTCTGTCTCCAACATGACAAAGGACTGGTCAAGATACGTTATTGACCTGAACGTCGCCTACGGGGAAGATATCGACCGGATCACCGGGGCGCTTAAAAAAGTAGGCGAAGAGCTGTATAACGACCCGGAATACAAGCCGCTGATCCTCGCTCCCCTGGAAGTGCTGGGCGTTGACAGCTTCAGCCCGACCGGGGTCGTCATCAAACTGATGGTTACCACACTGCCCCTGCAGCAGTGGAAAGTTGGACGCGAGCTTCGCAAAAGGATTAAAAATACATTTGATGAATCAGGTATAGAAATGCAGTACCCGCAGGCATCCTTTTACTGGGGGGAAGAGAAGAAGTAATCGAAGAAAACCGCTGCATCCGCTCACCCGGGCTGCAAACAAATCTCACGGTACAATCAGACATACAATCGTCAACCGATTAATGATCCCGGAGAAACAACAGATTGCCAACACCACATGCAAATTTTGCATGGCAACATCATGGATGATCTGATCATACGCCCTCTGTAAAAATGAAGAATATACCGAAAAAACAGGTATCAGCCCACCTTTGGCCATACCCGCGGCAAAGGTTACGGCATGTTGCTCGGCAATCCCCACATCAAAAAACCTTTTCGGATATTTTTTAGAAAATTCCACAAGGCCCGTGCCGATACCGGGTATTCTTGAAAAAGCTTTTCCCAAAACTTCCTTCATCCTGAAATAAGCAGGCTCCGCTCTTATTTGCGATAAATGTCTTAAAAGACCGCCTACATTTTCACTTATGGAAAATTCGTTGTCGTTTAAGACCACGATCAGATTGTTGAGCGATCTTCCGGCGTCATTAAGCGCTTCAAAAGACATTCCGCCCGTGAGCGCCCCGTCACCGATCACGGAATTTAGGCAGCTTTATCGTCAAAGGCCACATATGCTTTAAGATAATATCCTTTTCCAACGCATTCAGGGAAAACTGCTTATCAGCCCGCTTATACAGTCCAGATATTCCGCATCAGCGAAGGAATCCGGTTCCAGTTTTAATTTTGATATGATCCAGCCGATCATTTGGCATTGCTCCTTTTACGGGTTATTTTTCAGCTTCTTGACCTGATCATAGAAATCACCAGTACCAAAACAATAATAGCAGCCGAAACCAAACCTATTTTTAAGACTGTAATATTGAAAAAATACATTTCGTTGCTTGTATCCGCGTTAAGGCCGGAGCTAATAAGGACTCCGGCGATGATAATGCTTACGGCAAGCAATATCATGCTGAAGGATATCCTGTTGAAGATTCGTTCCAACCGCCTTTGAAGTTTATCCATCTCTTTCATCTCAAATTGAACGGCAAAGTCTGCATCTGCCGCTTTATGCAGAAGGTTTTGCATTGCGGTCGGAAATTCGCTCAACAGATTCCAGTAATCGAATAAGCTTTTTTTTATTCCACTTCCCATTCTCTCGACTGAAAGCGACTGATAACGCAGCTTTTTAGCGATAGGTTTCGCAATAACAAGGGCGTTAAGATCCGGGGCCAGTTTTTCCAGCAGTCCTTGAAGAGTTGTCAATGTTTTGGAAAGCAAAGCAAATTCACGGGGTGTTTTTACATGGTTCAAAAACGCAATATGAAAGATTTCCTGGAGCAGCTTATCAATTTTCATCTCGCTCATGGGCATCGTAAGGTACTTTTCGATCAGCGCACCAATGTCCTTTTCAAAACCCTTCACATTGCTTCGAGCAGTTGCGGCGTCCATATCAAAGATGGAGCTGACCACCATTCGACTGTCTTTAAAGGCAACTCCTATAAAAAAATTGGAGATCGATCTTTTCCGGGATTCATTGAGGAAACCTACCATCCCCAAATCAAGAAATATGATGGTGCCGTCCGGCATGACCTGAATATTGCCCGGATGCGGGTCCGCATGAAAAAAACCGTCTCTGAGCACTTGATTACAGATGGATGCGGCAAGCCTCTCAGCGATCTTTCTACGGTTAATGCCCGCCAGATCCAAGGCCGCTGAATCGCTGATCTTGATGCCTTCAAAATACTCCATGGTGAGAACCCGCTTTGTCGTATATATCCACTTCACTTTTGGGACTGTTACGCCTTCGTCCCGGCTGAAATTAAGCCTGAAGGTATCCGCATTTTCTCCCTCTTTTGTAAAATCCAGTTCATTTTTAATCGTGTTATCAAAATCCGCCACCATACCGCTAAAATCATAAATCCTCCCGTATTTTGTGTGATGGTCGAGAAGATGCGCCATATCTTTCAGAATACCTAAATCCAGATCGATGAGTCTTTCTATTTCCGGCCTCTGAACCTTTACGGCCACCTGCTTCCCCGAAATCAGTCTGGCGCGATGGACTTGGGATATGGATGCCGCGGCTACAGGTACCTCATCAAATTCTTTAAAGATATTTCCCAGAGTATCATTAAATTCCGTTTCAATGAGTGTCTTTACCTCGGTAAAAGAAAACGGCCGCACCGAGTCCTGCAGCTTTTTAAGCTCTTCAATGATGTCAGCCGGTAAAATATCCCGCCGTATGCTTAAAATTTGACCCAGTTTAACAAACGTCGGACCCAGCTCTTCCAAGGCCATTTTCAGCCTTCTTCCCGCTGAAGCTCCGGCATTGTCAGGTGTGGTTCCGGCATCTGAAATTCTATCTTTTGGCCTTAAAGAATAATGGAGCCTAAGTTGCTTTACAAGCAATCCGAACCCATGTTTTGTAAAAACAGCGATGATTTCTTTATACCTTCTGGCACGAACGCGCCTGTAACCCATCATACCAACTCTATCCTG
This sequence comes from Eubacteriales bacterium, assembly GCA_041653135.1. Taxonomy (GTDB): domain Bacteria; phylum Bacillota; class Desulfotomaculia; order Desulfotomaculales; family Nap2-2B; genus 46-80. The sequence continues at coordinate 42,914 of JBAZGB010000002.1, forward strand.
CGATTCCGCACTATTTAAGCAGAGGGGAAAGGGGGCATTCCTATCTTTTCATCACATAACAAAAGCATATTTAGATGGGTTTGCCCTCTTTCCCGAGTCTGCTGCTTTTCCGGCACTCTAAAACATTTATCCCTTTACTTTGTGCTCTCGTTTTTGCAGTATCCCTGTTCCCGGAGTACTTGCTGTACTTGTTCTCTGACAATTTCTCTGATTTCATCTTTTGTAACAAGGTCCCCTTTTTGCGCCACATCCACATGATCCAGAGCTTTGATGACCTCATTTTGAATCAATTTTTTCAGTTCTTCTCTTTGCTCTTCACCTCTTTGCATAAGTTCGCCTGCAAACTGACGGGCGTCTTTTTTGGCCACCTCGCCTTTGCCCACCAATTCCTCCACCAATTCTTCCACTTTTTCCCGCGAATACAAGAGAAGTCCTAACCCGATGTTGATTGACTTTTCAAATGCGTTCGACATAATATACACACTCCTTCTTAATTTAATAGACTCTCTGCCAAATTTAAGGAGTCAAAGGCACTGTCCTCCTGGTCGGAACCGAGTATTATTTGAATGGAGGTTCCGAGTAAGGCGCCGAGAATTAATTTAGCTACCGTCTTGGGAGAATATTCAAGATATCTTTTCTTGATTTTCGGGTCGGTCAAGAGGTTTCTTTCAATAATCTCCGTTAACTCACGAAATAAGCTGTCCAGTTGTTTTCTAAAGGATGGAAGCCATAAAGCCTGTGCTATAAAATCAATAAAAAATTTTAAAAGGTTTGGTTTATCCCTAAGCAGTTCTTTAAAGAACCTCACGAGGGACGCGAGCTTTTCTTTCTCATCTGTGGCAGATTCTAAATTTGATTCTATTTCGTGCAAATATTGGAGTATCATCATATTGATAACTTCAATGAACAATTTTTCTTTATTCTTATAGTAGTATGTCAGTTGGCTTAACGCGACTCCGGCTTCCTCGGCAATATTTCGCATGGATACATTAGCATAGCCTCTTGAAGAAAGACATTCAAAGGCAGTTACAAGGATTTTCTCAGATGGGTTTGTTTTATCGGTCTTTTGCTGCATGTAGCACCTCCAAGCTATTGGTCGTACGTACGTCCTAAGTTTATCATAATTTTTTTGGCTATGTCAAGTAACCCGCCATTGATAATAGCTATACAGGGAGGGGGCGTACCTCCTTTTTCATTCAGGTCCATGTTTCGCCGGAAAAGGAGCTGTTGTCGGGAGACACCCAGGTAGCCGCAGCAATCAAAAACAAGAACAGGACAAGAACAACACTGCCCCATTAAGTTAGAAAATATTGATTTTATATTAATTTTATATTAATTTTTTTGTAAGTATTCAGTGAACTCGCTTTAACCCCATAACCCTGCCGCTTCCTACGTTTTCCTAATAATTTGTATGGGTAGTGCCTTCCGCAGCGGCTTTTGCCAAATTGAACATGGTCCGTTCATGATCTTCAGGCGCCATAATTTCAAAACAGCTTCTCCCTAACAACTTGTTAAAACTCTAATATATACCGTTCAAGTCCGTGATTCCTATGCTATTTTGTCGAATTACAATTTCAATCAGTTTTAAGAACCAGTCATCGAAGTCCCTTCCGCGCATACAATTTTATTGTGGGGGGCATCAGGGCACTCCTCCCTTTAAAACGGCGTGGTTTCTTCATGTAAAATACGAAGGGATGTTAATATGCATGACCGTTACTGTAAAGGTTATCGGCTCCAGGCATGAGCTTTTAGATTTTGCTTATTTTCCCGTTCAAATCTACCGTCAGGAAAAGCACCGCCCCTGGACAACACCCGACGAAATGCTCAATATGCTCAGTTTCCTGAACACATATTGGCTCAAAGCAAAGTATAAATGCTTTTTGGCCGTTGAAAACGGCGAGATTGTTGGAAGATTGGCCGCCGTATACGACCCCCGCACACCCAAAACAGGTTTTTTTGGAGCCCTGGAGACTAAAGACCTGGAAAGAGTGGCGGAAAATCTGTTTAAAGCTGCGGAGGAATGGCTGACCGTTCAAGGGACGGAAGAAATTACAGGCCCGGCCACTTTTAATACCAACCAGCAGGTAGGCCTCCTGATCGAAGGTTTTGACGAACCGCCGCAACCCTTTATACCCTATAATCCGCCCTATTACAAGCGTCTGGTTGAAGGGTGCGGTTTTACAAAGTTAAATGATTTACTCTCTTACAAGTACCCCGCCGATCAGGGCTTGCCGGCCGCCATTAACAGGGTTGCCGGCCGCTGTGCGCAAAAAACGGGACTGCTCATGCGCAGCCTGAATATAACCCGGCTGTCCGGGGAAGCAGAAACGATCAGGTTAATCCTAAACGAGGCAATGGCTGAAAACTGGGGATATATACCGCTGTCGCGCCGGGAAGTGGAAGGGATGCTTTATTTCTGCCTGTCCCGGGGGGACCCTTCGCTTGTTTTAACAATCTTAATAGATTCGGAACCGGCGGCCTTCTCCATGTCCTTACCGGGAAGCGCAAGACATTGCGCCCGGGTCGCCCTTCTCGCAGTAGTCCCGCGCTTTCGTTTTAAGGGACTGGAAGCGCTGCTGTTTCAAAAAACACAGTCTGTTCTTTCATCAAAGGGCTACAAAACGGTTGAAGCTTCTCAAATCAGCGAAAACAACCTTCCGATGCTCAAGTTAATCCCCAAACTGGAAAACTGCCGGTTGATCAAGCGCCACCGGTTTTATAGAAAGGATCTTTAAAGATGCTATTTTTTCGGGTTAAAGTAAACTTTTACAACGCTGCCCGGTTTCACCCCCGAGCCTGCCGGGGGGTTTTGATACAGGGCCAGCCCGCTGCCTCCAGCCTTGATCCCTAAGCCGAGTTCTTCCAGCAGGACAGCCGCTTTTTTAAGTGTAAGGCCTTTCAAATCGGGGACGGTTATTTTATCCGGGGGTTTGGATAAATCAAAGGGAGTTACATTAAGCGTGATCAGGCTCCCTTTGATCAAATTGCTTCCGCCCCCGGGTTTCTGCCCGGATACAACCCCACGAGGCGCTGAAGCCCAGCATACAAGGCCGCTGTCTTTAATCAGCCGGACTGCATCATCGACGGGAAATCCGACTACATTCGGCGCCGCAATACGTGAAGGAACCTCATCCGGAGCAGGCAATTCCTCCTGGTCCTTCCAGTCGCTGCTGAATTCCTGGGGAACGCCGAGGTATACAAGAGTATCCCGCATCACTGACTGGAAGGCTGGAGCGGCGATCTCCCCCCCGTGATACTGGCCTCCCTTAGGCTCATCAATTACAACAAGAACCGCTGCCCGTGGATTATCCAGCGGACCGTATCCCACAAAAGAAGCTACATATTTCCCCTCTTCATATCCATGGGGCCCAGGGACCTGGGCCGTTCCCGTCTTGCCGGCGATCCTGTACCCTTCAACCTGCGCCCTTTTTCCGGTGCCTTCCAGAACAACTTCTTCCATCATGGAAGAAAGAGTCCTGGCAGTTTCCCCGGAAATTGTGCTGCGGACCACTTGAGGCTTAAATTCTTTAACGACTTTTCCCTGATCATCCTCAAACGCCTTGACAAAATAAGGTTTCATCAACTTGCCGCCGTTAGCTATCGCGCATGCTCCCGTAATCAGCTGAATGGGAGTAACGGCGATGCTCTGTCCTATGGACATGGTAGCCAAATCAAGCTCTGTGGCTTTTTTCTTATCCCTGAGGACACCGGATTCCTCCCCAGGCAGATCTATCCCTGTGCGGGCGCCGAAGCCAAATCCCTTCAGGTACTCGTACATATTCTCTTTGCCCAGCCTTTTGCCTACCTGAATTAAAACCACATTGCAGGAATTGCCCACCGCCTCTATAAATGACTGACTGCCGTGCCCACTTCTTTTCCAGCAGTAAATCCTGCTGCCATTTACTACAATCGAACCGGGGTCATAAAATCTTTCACCCGGACTGACGATCCCTTTCTCCAGGGCGGCGGCGGCAATAAACATTTTAAAAGTCGAGCCGGGCTCGTAATTGTATAGTACGGCTGTATTTCCTTCCCACACACTTTGCGGTTCCTTGGACCAGTTCCCCGGATCATAGGTGGGCCGGTTTCCCATAGCCAGGATCTGCCCGGTCGTAGGATCCATAACGATTATTGCAGCCCTGGCCGGCTTATAGGAAGCTATCAGCTTATCCAGTTCCCGTTCAACAAAAAATTGAATTGTCTGGTCTATGGTTAAAATCAGGTTGGCGCCGGGACTTAAAGGGCTAACATTTGTCTGTGCCTGGGGAACAGGCTGCCCCCAGGCGTCATTTTCAACTTTCGAAGAGCCGGGCTTGCCTTTTAAATAACTGTCATAGGACTTTTCCAGGCCGGTTAAGCCCTGATTGTCATTGCCGACAAAGCCTAACAGGTGGGCGGCCATACTCCCCTGGGAGTAGGACCGTTTGCCTGTCTCGATCAGGCCGATTTCCTGAAGTTTGTGCTCTTTGATGAGATTTTTTAAGCGTTCCGCTGCGCTGTATTCAAGGTTATGCGTCAGCCAGACAAAAGGTTCTTTACTGCAGAGCTTTTCGTATACCAGGGTTTGTTTTATACCAAGAATAGGCGCAATCTTTTCGGACAGGCCCTCCGGGTCTTTTATCTTTTTGGGCTGCTGTGCGTAAACTGAAAAGGCGGGAACGTTGGTGACCAGTACGTTGTGGTTGCAGTCGTAAATACTGCCGCGCTCGGGCTGCACAGTTACATCCCGGGTGTGGAATTCCTCGGCCTGTTTTTTAAGGCTGGAACCCCAGACTATCTGCACCAAAAAAAGCCGGAAAATCAAAAAGAAGAGGGCAAAGGCAAACAGGATAAAAATAAGGGCAAGCCTTTTAGTTGCCAAAGATTTTTTAGCAGAAGCCAGATCAGACATCTCCCACCTTCCTTTTAGGAGCAACTGAGGTGGCTGAGGTCGTTGAAAAGAACCAGTGTACCCCAGTCGGGGGAGTTGAAATCGATGATATTCAGACAGGCGTTGTCCAGGCGCAGCCGCCAGTAGTGCACTAAATCCATGCCCAGAAGAACTGCAACAACAGCTCTGATGACGCCTCCGTGGGAAACGACGACTATCTCCTGATCATCCAGATGGCGCTCCACAATCGACCGGATAGCCTCATTAACCCGCTCGGACATCTGAGAAAAAGACTCCCCTTTAGAGCTTGAGTTGTCGAAGGGACTGTCCCACCAGTTTTTGCCGGACTCAATCAATTTGTTCTTGACTTCTTGAGTAAAAACCTTTCCTTCCCAGTTCCCAAAATTGACTTCCCTCAACTCCGGCACATGCATTACAGGCAGGTTATGGGGCTGGGCTAAAATCTCCGCCGTTTTTACCGCTCTTGTTAAATCACTTGCATAAAAAGCTGTTATTTTGTAATCTCTTAAACGCCTGGCCAAAAATTCAGCCTGCTCAATTCCAATTCCGGAAAGAGGCACATCCGTATGTCCCTGAAATTTAAACTCGGCATTCCAGTTTGTCTGACCGTGTCTTATAAAATAAATCCGGCAGCTCAAAAAAAAACCTCCCAGAGAATCGTTACCGATATTGCTTAATTCAACGTTCTTCCTTTTCAACCAACTCTTTAACTCTTTGCACAAGCTCGGCAATTAAATGGGGGAGAGGTTCGTACTTAAGGCCAACCAAATCAAACGCATTGCGGCTTAAGGGCAGAAGAATTTTACGGGCGGGACTTAAAGCGATAGCCTCGGCCATTCCAGACGTTAATTCCCCCAGCATTGCATGTGGTATTAAAATACTCACCGGCCCTACTATGAGGTTAACCCTCTGAGCATTGTAAATTATCGCATTTTCACCTGTTGCGCCCTCATTGGCTCCGGCCTTCAACATAACGGAAGTGGCCGCGGAGTTTGTCCCAAGGGCGAGGAGTTCAACATTTTCGGGCAGTTCCCGGCGGAGTTTGTCCATGATATGCCTGCCTATACCTCCGCCCTGTCCGTCAACAACCGCAATCCTCATTTTCATCGCCCTAGTCAGTTATTATATCACACCCGTTAAATATGAAAAGATGTTAGGAATATGAAATATGATCAGGAATTTCATCCTTCCTGATTTTTTGATTCCATTTCCACAATCTGAATATTTTTTTTGACAATTGAACGGGCGTAACGATTGTTTATCAGATGCAATCTTTTGTTTTCTTTTTCCAGCCGCGTGAGTGAACAATTTTTTTCTTTTTCCAGCTTTTCCACAAGATTTAGCAACACCCTCCGGCTCAGCCTCAACTGTTCAACTTTTTCTTCCAATTCTTCCACCCGCTGCTGCCAGTAGCAAACTTCGCCGCAACTGTCCAAGAGCAATCACCCCCTTTTTAGTATATGGCCGTATGCTTCGATATAGACATTGACAGCCTGTGTAAAAGACGGCGGCTCTTATTCTTGCCCGGCGCATTTTTTCAAATTCACAACCGACTGGTAAGGGACGGTAACTTCCCCGATATGCCCGTGCCTGGCCTGGTCCCCGTGAAAATCCGAGCCTCCCGTGGAAACAAGGTTATACAATCTGCAGGTTTTCAAAAAGCGGCTGATTATCTCGGGACTATGCCCGGGGTAATAGACTTCCAGACCCTGCAGCCCGTTTTTAACGAACTCGGGGATAAAAATTTCGCTGTTGTCAATAACAGGATGAGCCAGAACGGCAACACCGCCTGCATCGCGGATCAGTTGTATAGCCTCGCTCGTGCTGTATTTAAACCGCGGGACATAAGCGGGGCGCCCTGTGCCCAGGTATTGCTCAAAAGCCTGGGCAACAGACTGGACAATACCGGATTCAATAAGGGCTCTGGCCACATGCGGACGGCCTACGGAACCCTTCCCGGCAGCAGCCAGAATCTGGTCTAAGGTTACCTGAATACCCAGATCACGCAACCTGGCTGCAATCCCGGCAACCCTTTCTTTTCTCTTCTGCAACAGCAGTTCAAGAAAAGACATAAAAACAGGGTTCGTATAATCCATCAGATAACCAAGCAGGTGGACCTCGCGGTCTTTATGCCCGGTGCTCATTTCAACGCCGGGCAACACCTCCAGTGATAACCTGCGGCCAGCTTCCAGAGCGGGGGCGATACCTGACGCGGTCTCGTGATCGGTAATGGCAATTGCTTTTAAACCGGCTGTTTTCGCCAGGTAAACAACTTGAGCAGGCGATTCGACGCCGTCGGAAGCGTTGGTATGAATATGCAGATCAGCAGACAATACCTTCACCTGTTTTTCCATTCCAGACTTTCTTAAACAAGCGCAAAAAATTACCTCCCAGGAACTTACGGATATCTTCCTCTTTATAGCTCCTGTGCAGGAGTCCCTCTGTCAGAGCAGGCAAATCACCTGCATCACCCAGACCTTTGAGTCGCCCGGAATACCCGTCAAAATCGGAGCCCAGCCCGATGCAGTCAACTCCGGCAATGGATACTATATAATCAATATGGTCAAGGAGTTTTTCCAGGGACGGGCTCTGCTGGTGGACAAAATCAGGAACAAATGTAAGGCCTATCACTCCACCGCCGGCAGCCAGGCCTTTGATCTGTTTATCAGTCAGGTTGCGGGGATGCGGGCAGACTGTCCCGCTGTTTGAGTGCGAAGCAATTACCGGCTGAGCAGAAACTTCCAGCACATTCCAGAAACCGGCTTCCGAAAGATGAGAAACATCTATTAACATGTTTAAGCGGTTCATTTCCTTTACAACTTCGACCCCTAACTTGGTTAATCCGCCGTACGTCCACGCCTCGGCTACCCCGTCACCAAGCTCATTGCGGCCGTTCCAGGTAAGAGTAAGGCACCGCACGCCAAGGCGGTTAAACATCCTGAGGACCTCAATCCGCCCCTCCAGCGCCTCGCCCCCCTCAACAGTCAGAATAGCGGCTACTTTATCAAGTTCAAGGGCTTTTTCAAGATCGTTGAAATCACGCACCACCATTATTTCCTCACTGCACTCGTCCAATTCACAATAAAAGCGGTCGAACAGTTCCATTGCCCTTCTCAGGTAATTCCCCCTGTATCGGGGTGAAATAAAGGCGGCGAAAAACTGGACTTTCACCCCGCCCTTGCGAAGACGGGGCAAATCTACATGCCCGCTGTCCCTGCTCGCCTTTAAGCTGCAGTTTTCCCGCTCCAGGACAGTAAGAACATCGCAGTGAGCGTCTACAATAATACTGCTCGTGTGCAGCTGATGATTCATCCCGCACCTCCAAAAATTTTTTTAGGCGCACAAAATCAAAAACCTGTTTATCAGAAATAAACAGGTTGTAAAGATTCCTGCCCCTGAAAGCTAGCGGGGTTCGACAATTAGCTTGATTGCTGTTCTCTCTTCTCCATCTATGATGACGTCGGTAAAAGCAGGTATGCAAATCAGGTCGATTCCACTGGGGGCTATAAAACCTCGTGCAATAGCAATTGCCTTGATCGCCTGGTTGAGAGCCCCTGCGCCAATTGCCTGTATTTCCGCGCAGCCCCGTTCCCGGAGCACCCCGGCCAAAGCGCCAGCTACAGAATTTGGACTGGACTTTGCTGCTACTTTTAACACCTCCATGGTCGAAACCTCCTTCTTTTCACCGAAAGAAAATCAATCTTCTTACATAAGTATTCTTGATAAGTAATAAAATTCCTTTTATTACTTATCAAATATTTAATCCTTAATTCTGATTATTCATTATTTGCAATTCTGACTATGCTCCCGGATTGACCGGTTGATGCGTCTATCTCAATTATCACGGCGTTGAACTGGTATGGTCCGGGGGCCACCTCGAACCGCCTGGGAAGCTGGGTGAGGAACTTCTCAATAACTATATCTGCTTTCACACCGATTACTGAATCAGAAGGACCTGTCATACCGACATCGCTGATATATGCCGTCCCGCCCGGAAGTATTTTTTCATCGGCTGTCTGAACATGGGTATGCGTTCCGCAAACCGCCGAAACACGCCCGTCCAGATAAAGCCCGAAAGCTATTTTCTCCGAGGTAGCCTCTGCGTGGAAATCGACAACCAGCGCTTTTACCTTATCCTTGAGCCTTGCTAAAAGCTCGTCAGCTTTGTGAAACGGGCAGTCCAGATTGCCGGGCATAAATACCCGTCCGGACAGGTTCATAACCCCTATAGATTCACCTTGTTTGTTCTTGAATATATTTATACCGTTTCCCGGAGCGCCGGCTGGAAAATTGGCCGGCCTTACGACCCTGTCTTCCTTGTTGATAAAACTAAAAATTTCTTTTTGGTCCCAAACATGATTACCCATGGTTAGAACATCAATTCCGCAGGCAAAAAGCTCATTAGCCACTTCATGGGTCAACCCGTTGCCGCCGGCGGCATTTTCACCGTTGGCAATTATAAAATCTATTTCAAACTGTTTGATCAGTCCCGGGATGTTTTCCTTTACCGCCCTCCTGCCTGCCCTGCCGACAACGTCCCCGATTAGTAAGACATGCAACCAATTTTCCTCCCGCTACTTATTAAATACAAGAACGCGGTCTTCCTCCCGGAAGGCAAATAAACTTTTCTCGCTATTGGAACCCTTCATGCTTTCAAGCATATATTCGATAATTTCCTCTTGAAAAAACTGGTCGTCATCAAGGTTTGAATCGGCATTTTCCGTAACCAGATTTTCACCAAGCAGCATGCGCGCCAACTTTACTATTAAAGCAATCTCTTCATGCGCCAGTGTATCCAGATCACGCTGGACTTCTATTATATTCAACTGGTCGCAATCAAGGCGATTTATTTCAACTACATTTGTTTTTCTTCCCTCAAGATGGTTAAAAACTTCCAGGCTATCCACCGCCTGTTTCTTTATCCGGTCAAAATATTCGGGTTCAAGGACTGTTGAGGAAATAAAGGAAAACTTTAAATAATGCCCGACAGGATCAAAATTTATAGTGGCTATTTCTGGATAACGTACAAGAATAGAAATTAAAAGACCGTCGTTCCAATTTACATTTTCTTTACCGCCTGGCCGGACAGTCAACAAAAGCAATCACCCTCTCCCTTGCAAAACTGCTACTCGGAACTTTTTATCTGGGACATTTGATCATGTTCTGCCTTCGTGCAATAAATCCTGCTAAAAAAACACCTTTGACAAAAGAAAAATTTATCTAATAAATCCATCAAAAAGAAAAAAATTAAAAACGGTCCTTTTTTTAGGACCGCCATTTACTACTTTGCGTATTCCACAACCCTTATTTCCCGTAAGATAGTCACTTTAATCTGTCCAGGATATTCCACTTCGTTCTCTATCTTTTTAGCGATCCCGCGAGCCAGGTGTACTGAGCCAAGGTCGTCCACCTTTTCCGGTTTAACCATAATCCGGATTTCCCTTCCTGCCTGGATAGCATAAGACTTATCAACTCCATCAAAGGAGTTGGCAATTTCCTCAAGTTTCTGAAGCCTCTTTAAATAGGCTTCAAGGGTTTCCCTCCTCGCTCCCGGCCTGGCGGCTGAAATTGCGTCCGCAGCCTGGATAAGCACCGCTATGATCGTCTTTGCTTCCTCGTCACCGTGATGGGCTGCAATGGCATGAACTATCTCGGGGTGCTCCTGGTACCTTTTGGCCAGATCCACGCCGATTGTAACATGAGGGCCTTCCACCATATGATCCATTGCCTTGCCTATATCGTGCAAAAGGCCTGCCCGTTTGGTCAGATGTATATCCACCCCGAGCTCGGCAGCCATCAAACCGCCCAGGTGAGCGACTTCAACAGAGTGTTTGAGAACATTTTGGCCGTAGCTGGTCCTGTATTTCAGTCTTCCGAGCAGGCTGACCATTTCCGGGTGCAGACCGTGCACCCCGGTTTGGAAAGAGGCCTGTTCGCCGGCTTCCCGGACCTGAACCTCAATCTCTTTTTGAGCCCTGTCCACCATCTCTTCAATCCTGGCAGGATGGATGCGGCCGTCCACGATTAATTTCTCCAGGGCAATCCTGGCCGCTTCCCTGCGGACGGGATCAAACCCGGACAGGATGACAGCCTCCGGAGTATCGTCAATAATTAACTCAACACCCGTGAGTGTTTCAAAAGCTCTGATATTGCGTCCTTCCCGGCCGATGATCCGCCCTTTCATCTCGTCGTTCGGCAGCGGTATTACGGCAACTGTTGTTTCGGCGGAATGATCAACGGCACAGCGCTGAATAGCCAGTGAAATAATATCCCGGGCCCTTTTATCAGATTCCTCTTTGATTCTGTTTTCCATGTCGCGGATCATGACTACTTCTTCGTGCTGAATCTCTTTTTCCAGGTTGGAGAGCAGCAATTGCCTTGCCTCTTCGGAGGTCATCCCGGAAACTCTTTCCAACTCGGCCATCTTCCGGTTTTGCATCTCTTTCAACCTGTTTTTGATGTCCTCAATTTCCTGTTCCTTGCGGTTTAAACCTTCTTCCTTGCGCTCGATCCCCTCGACTTTTCGATCCAGGGTTTCTTCTTTTTGAACCAGCCTTCTTTCCAGGCGCTGAAGTTCGGAACGCCGCTCCTTGTTCTCCTTTTCGATTTCGTTGCGAAGCTTTAAGACCTCTTCCTTGGCCTCCAAAACAGATTCCCGCCTGGTGGCTTCAGCAAACAATACAGCTTCTTCTTTTATTTTTTTTGCTTCTGTTTCGGCAGAAGCAATTTTAGCCTCTGCAAGGTATTTTCTGATCAGGTATCCAATTGCAAAAGCAACTACTACAACAACAGCGACCAATACCCCTATTATCTGGGGTTCCAAGCATCTCACCTCCCAAATCCTAAAAAACACGTTAAAAACTGCATAAAAAAAACCGAGACAACACTCGGCAGAAAAAGAATCAGCTACATAACACTTTCCTTTATTATTCAAAAACTTACAAATAAAACCTCCAAACAGTAAAAGGGCAACTAAAAAAGATAACTGCCTTACCGACTGGTAAAAATTCCTGCTATGGCTTTATTTTAAAGGATAGTAATTACCTATATCTGATCCAAAAGGACTTTAATATCTATACCGATTCTATTTTCTCCCAGAGTAGATTGTACTAGTTTTGCTGTTATCTGTCAAGAAAAACTAAAGCTACTCCTCAGGCGCAGCCGGGGCTGACCTGCTTTCGCCTAAATTAAAAGTCTGGCGTAATTTCTTTTCAATTTCTAAGGCTAATTCCGGGTGTTCCTTAAGAAAGTCCTTTGCGTTCTCCCGTCCCTGTCCGAGGCGTTCTTCCCCGTATGAATACCATGCCCCGCTTTTGCTGATTATGTTGAGTTCAGCCGCCATATCCACAATGATGCCTTCCCGGGATATTCCGTGCCCGTACATGATGTCAAATTCGGCCTGCTTGAAAGGAGGGGCAATTTTATTCTTAACTACTTTAACCCTCGTGCGGTTGCCGATCATGTCGGCGCCCTGCTTCAAGGTTTCTATTTTACGGACATCAAGCCGGACTGAAGCATAAAATTTCAGCGCCCTGCCGCCGGGTGTCACTTCGGGGTTGCCGAAAGTAACGCCCACTTTTTCCCTGAGCTGGTTGATAAAAACAGCCGTCGAGCGGGACTTACTGATCACTCCGGTCAGCTTCCGCAAGGCCTGGGACATAAGCCTGGCCTGCAGGCCCACAAAAGGATCGCCCATCTCGCCTTCAATTTCCGCTCGTGGTACAAGAGCCGCCACCGAATCAACCACGACCACATCGATGGCCCCGCTGCGGACCAGCGCTTCACAGATCTCCAGCGCCTGCTCTCCCGTGTCGGGCTGAGACAGATAGAGATTGTCTATATCTACACCCAAATTTTTTGCATAATAGGGATCCATGGCATGTTCGGCGTCTATAAAAGCGGCGATACCCCCCGCTTTTTGTGCCTGAGCGATGATATGCAGGGCCACGGTGGTCTTTCCGGAAGATTCAGGGCCGAAAATTTCCACCACACGCCCGCGGGGCACCCCTCCTATACCAAGGGCAACATCAAGCGACAGGGCGCCCGTTGAAATAACCTCCACGTCGAATTTCCCCGCCACATCCCCCAGTTTCATGATTGAGCCCTTGCCAAACTGGCGTTCAATCTGCACCAGGGCTCCTTCCAGGGCTTTGTATTTATCGGTCAAAACATATCTCCTCCTTGTATATATCGGATCAACGTATATATCGGATCAACCGCCTAAATGAAGTTTGACTAAGTTCAGGGCGGCGTTTGACGCTCCCCACCTGACGCTCGTCCGGTTTCCCGGGAAACGGAACTGGTGGCAGGCAGTCCCGCAATCGACCGCCAGGGCGATAAAAACCAGCCCTACAGGTTTATCCTGCGTCCCCCCGCCGGGTCCGGCGATACCCGTAACTCCTACAGCCAAAGAACTTCCGGTTGAATCCCGTACTCCCTGGGCCATAACCACAGCGGTTTCCCGGCTCACCGCGCCGTGTTGTTCAAGAGTCTTTTTGGGCACACCCAAAAGCCTTTCCTTGACCATATTGTCATAAGCCACTACGCTTCCTAAAAAATATCCTGAACTTCCCGGAACGTCGGTCAGTCTTTTGGCAATCAGTCCGCCGGTGCAGGACTCCGCCGTAGATACCGAAAGGCCTTTGCCAAGCAGTAAAGCGCCAACCGTTTCCTCAATGATTTCTTCATCCTCGCCAAAAATAAAACCGGCCATTCTTTCCTTTACCCGCGCCGTAAGTGTAAAAACCATCTCTTCCGCGGCCTGCGGGCTTTCCGACCTCGCGGTCACCCGCACATGGACTTCACCCGGTTTGGCCAGGTAAGCCAGCCCGGGGTTGCCCTGCCCGCCCAGATCAGCCAGTTTTTGCTGCACTATGGCCTCGGCAATGCCTGTTACCTTGATAATCTTGCTGCGTACCAGCATCCCCCGGATGTCCAGAGCTGCAAGAAAGGGCTCCACCGATTCCTCGAACATCGCTTTGAGCTCGCCCGGAGGTCCCGGAAGCAGGAATATGTAATGCCTGTCCTTTTCGATGAAAACACCGGGAGCGCTGCCGCGCGGATTCGGCAGTATCCTGGACCCCGACGGGAAAAAGGACTGCTTGTCCATAACTTCAGGCAGCTTGAGGCTTCTGCTGCGGTAAAGATTTTTTAACCAGGAGGCAGTAGCTTGATCCTGTACCATAGGCAGTCCCAAGACTCCTGCCGCAGTTTCCTTGGTCAGATCGTCCGTTGTTGAACCAAGTCCGCCGGTCACAATAACCAGTTCCGAACGCGATACAGCCTGGGCGAGTGAATCGGCCAGACGGTCCCAGTGGTCCCCCACGATGGTATGCAGGGTTGCGTCTATGCCCAAGGCAGCCAGCCGCCGCCCAAGATACTGGGCATGTGTATTTAATACTTCGCCGCGCAGCAGTTCCGTTCCGGTGAAAATCAGTTCAGCCTGCATTTTAATCTTTTTCCTTAAATGGTAATTCTTTCACTTATTTTAAAACAAGAGTATAAAATATGTCAATAACTATAATTTTTTTAAGTACGGGCCGGACCGGGGAAAAACAGTGTGGAAGAGGCAAAAAATCAACAGTACATTCTCTGCCCGGGTGCGGATACTCCCGAAAGGATCTCGCGAAGCTTGTCGCCGCTGATCCTCTCCTGATCCAGGAGCACTTCAGCTATACGGTACAAAGCAGCCCGCAGGCTGATCAGGTAGTTTCTTACACGCGCCTCCTGGGCGCCGAGGATTTCTGAAAGAACGCGGTAATGAAGCCCGCCGGGCAGATGTTCGGAGCTGACTACGCCCAGCCTGGACATGCCGCTGTCAACTATCTTCTCAGCCAGGCGCATGGCCTGCTGATAATCATTGACTGCGCCGGTGCTCTTGTTGCCCAGGACCTGTTCCTCGGCTACCGCCCCGGCCAGCATAATCGCGATCTGGTCCTCCAGGTAATTCCTGGTAAACATATAGGTATCGTCCTCTGGGCTCTGGCGCATATAACCCAGGGCCTGGCCGCGCGGCGCCACAGTCAGCGCTGAAACCGAACCAGGTTTGACCATCTCGCTCATCAGGGCATGGCCGGTTTCGTGAATGGCCACCCTCTCCAGTTCAGCCCTTATCGGCCGGCGTTCGAGACGGTCTCCGAGCAGCACCTTATCGACAGCTTCCTGAAAGTGATTCTGTTCGATTATTTTGGAACTGCCCCTCATGGCCAGGATAGCCGCCTCATTGGCCAGACTCTCCAGGTGTGCGCCGCTGAAGCCGAAAGTATCCCGGGCGAGCGCTTCCAATGAAACGTTTTCCGCAAGCGATTTGTTGCGCGTGTGCAGTTTGAGTATTTCCAGCCTTCCCTCCTTGTCCGGAAGGTCAACCCTCACCTGCCGGTCAAACCTTCCCGGCCGCAGCAGGGCCGGGTCGAGCATGTCTATCCGGTTGGTCGCGGCCATGACAAGCAGCCGTACATTTTCTTCAACCCTTAAGCCATCCATCTCAACCAGAAGCTGATTCAGGGTCTGGTCGTATTCAAGGTGGCTGGTGGTGCGGCCCCGCAGGCCGCCGAGTATCTCTATCTCGTCAATAAAAATAAGCGCGTTGCTTTTTCCCTGCTTCAAGGCCTTTTCCCTGGCCGATTGAAAAAGACGGCGCACTCTCTGGGCGCCCACACCGGCATACATTTCTATAAATTCACTGCCGCTTGCCGCGACAAAGACGGCATCCGTATAGCCCGCCGCTGCCTTGGCAAGCATCGTTTTCCCTGTTCCCGGCGGTCCGGTGAGCAGGACCCCTTTTAACGGGCGGATACCCAGTTCTTGAATTGCGTTTATATTCCTGATAAAATCCAGAGCCTCGCTGAGTTCCTGGATGGCAGTGGCCTGTCCGCCCACATCTCCGAATGAAACCTGCTGATTTGCAGACACCTGGTGCTCGCTGAAATTTCTGTTCAGCAGGCCCCGCGAAACAGCAAAATAATATGCGCCGGCGCCGGCGGCAACCAAAAAAACTAGCGGTATCACGTCATACCCGGTAATAACCAGGAAAATCAGGACAGCCAAAAACACACCGAGACAGATCTCTTTAAGCATGAAAGGAACCTTCCTTTCCGGCGATATAACTCATATGGCATTCTAGATTATAACATATACAGCGAAAGGTTTGCTCAGGAAATTAAAGCAAGGGGTGTTTAAAATTGTCACATGTGAATCAGCCGGTGATTAAAATTGAGTTTTTTCTGTGGTTATCTGACCCGTTCGGGTGCATTTTCAAGTTTTGATGATCAGTTCCACATTATGGTCTTAATCCTGCAATGACCTGTTGGCTATTTTAAATCTTTATTGCAGCTATACCAATCAGGTGTCGTTATCTTTTTACCTGATTTTTTATCAGTTAGGTCTGCTTTAAGGACAAAACACAGGTCCGTCAATTTGCGTACACAATAAATTTGTACTCGCAATGAGACCACTTGGAGTAGTGATAGCGCAAATCACTCCTTTTATATGTGTATTTTAGTTATGTGCGTTTTTTCTTCCTCTTTTTTATGCTGGTCTATACCGGTGTCTTCAGGACGTCCCCTTTTTGCCATTTGCTTTTATTTATCTTAAAAAGACGTATTCTGAATGTTCGTGTCAAAATATGCTGATATTTATCATATATTGACGGAAAATAATTCCATGTATAAAGAAGGTATATATGTAGAGTAGACCCAGGCATAAAGAACTTAGGCCCTTAATTCCAAAGATCTTCGCAAACTGGAAAGAAAATTACGCAATAGTGAGCTCTAAACCAGCCAAACTGGGGATGATAAAGAGCGCTCTTGTTTTTAAGCCGGTAGTGATAACAGCCTTGCCAAGTTTGGTGAGATAGTATTTGTGGGTCTTTGCAACTTTTTTAATGAGGCCATGGAGCAAAAGTCGCTTTAAGATCCTGGAAACGGAAGCCGGGCTAAGCTCAGGGATGAATTTACGGACCATTTTGTTTTGAAAACCACAGATGTTAAACTCTCCCCTGGCCAGGACTTCGAAGAGTTTCTGGTCAGCATGGCTGAAGAAGTTGAAGCCTCTGTAACTTCTATCATCTTTCTTGACAGGCTCAGAGATTTTATCAAGTTTCTTCACTCCGTCGCTGGGATCGTCAAATGTGGAGATAAATTCAAGATAGCGCCGATTTGAGTCTTTAAGCAACTGGGCCAGGATGTAGAGACTGTAGATGTTCTTTTTCATCGGGGCAACCTTGTTCTCCTTGCTCCCGTCATGGCTTTGGACTTCTCGATAGTGCCGGAACTGGGAGACGTTGTTGGTGGTCGTTTCAATCCGGAGAACGATCCCGAACTTGTCGTACATCTTAATTGAGATAGCACCCATCTGGTGCTTGATTCTCGTGCCGAGAATACGTATATTAAAGTTGTTGCCCATTTCACCCTGGTAGTTTCCGTGGAGTTTCTGTCCCAGAAAGGAGGCGATGTTCTCCGGTTTTACGGAGTGGATGGCTGTACTCACCAGCGTTTCATAAAACGGTCCGAGATCAGCCTGTTTCTTGAAAACAATATCGGTCGCGTATTCTACCTGCATGATGCTCCATCTATAGATCAGCCCGTACCTTTGCAGAAACGGGACGTATCGTGAAGCCAGGGGACGAAACATGGGGACGATCTTTTTGCTTCCGGGACCGAAACATGGGGACGACCGAAACATGGGGACGATCTTTTTGCTTCCTAGCTAGCTTAAATACGGGTAAAATTCTTGTGTATTTAAGGCTAACTTTTCAGGATATTGTTTGACTTGACCTTGCGATACCTCCGACAGACTGCTTTCAAAAAGCGCCCCCGCTTCCGGCGACACCGTCCTGTGCTACAACGTCAGAAACCTTCTGGCGAGTAAAACCAGCGACAGGGGCCAGACAACAACCTGCCAGTATCATGCTAATAGCCCTCTTCTTAACTACATCATTTCGGGCACAAAAGCGGGATCATTCACCTATGATCCAAACGGCAACTTTCTTAACGCCACCGATAGCACCGTCACAATAGTCAGGTATTATGACTAATCGTCCAATTACAGGGAGTCAGGCCGTAAAAGCTTCGAATTAAGGCCAGTATTATAAGTCTTGACCTATGTTCTTACCATTAGATACCTATATGTAATTTCTGAGATTTGAAAAGTGGCTATGGACTTAAAAAACATGGGTTTATGCAACACTCTCCTGGCCGTAAAAATAAATAAGGCCTGCTTTATAGCCGGCCCGGTTTTTTACTGTACGGCTGTCTGCCCTGTCTTATCTGTTGTCCGGGGGATTACCTCGTATAAATAATTGTTATCGTGCCTCATCTGCAGATAGATCCTGTCCTGATCGATAAACACACTTGCTGCTGCGCCTTTTTCCGCCGCCTGTTTATTCACGTAATCGATCATTTCCC
Source organism: Eubacteriales bacterium (assembly GCA_041653135.1). Classification (GTDB taxonomy): domain Bacteria; phylum Bacillota; class Desulfotomaculia; order Desulfotomaculales; family Nap2-2B; genus 46-80. The sequence goes on from JBAZGB010000002.1 coordinate 61,208, forward strand.
GGTAGTTCCCCCGCATTACAGCCTCATAAACCGCAAACTGGCTGTAATAGAAAGCATTGTTTAACTGAACGTCGCGTTTATCCCGAAGGACGAGTTCATAGAACTTCCCGCCCAGTATGTTCCGCACCCCCCTGTCAAGCTCTCCGTAGGTTTCTTTCAAATTCTCAACCGGGGCAAGCAGAACGGAAATTTGCACCAGGGATCCATCCCGCTTTATTTCAAATGCCTGGATATAACTCTGGCTTTCCAGAAAGCCCGCCAGGGGCTGTTCAATACTGAACCTGTTGAACAGCCAGCGTGCGCCTAAGAAAACTACCAGGCTGGCCGCCAGGACCAGCAGGATTATGGGTATCCGCAAACCCTTCCAGGGCATTCTTGATCCACCTTCTTTTATTAAACCAGTTTTCCCAGAAGATCATATTCGAGACCCCTGGTTACCATAACATTTACAAAATCTCCGGCCCCGGGCCCGGGGCTCCCGGCTGTAAAATAAACTTTTCCGTCAACTTCAGGGCTGTCCGCTTCCGAGCGGCCGAAGTAAAGATTGTTCGTCTTATCTTTCCCATCGACGAGCACAGTTATTTTACCGCCAACCAAAGACTGGTTGTATTTAAGGGATATCTGCCGCTGCAGGGCCATTGCCCGGTGATAGCGCTCTTCCTTGATTTCTTCCGGAACCTGGCCGTCCATCAGCATGGCTGAAGTCCCCTCTTCCGGATAATATTTGAAAACGCCGGCCCGCTCAAACGACATATCCTTCATAAAACCAATTAATTCTTCAAAATCCCGCTCGCTTTCACCCGGGAAACCGACCATGAAGGTCGTCCTCAGCGCAAGTCCGGGGATGGCGGCCCGCAGCCTTAAGATCAGCTTTTTTATTCCGGAAACGCTTTGGCGGCGGTTCATCCGGTGAAGTATTTCATCGCTGGCGTGCTGTACCGGAATGTCAAGATAACGGCAGATCTTTGGTTCACCGGCAAGGACATCAATAAGTTCCCCAGTGAAATGGTCTGCTGAACAGTACATCAGTCGCAGCCAGAAAAGATCCGGAATATTTGCCAGACGCTTAAGCAGATCCGCCAGCCGGTATTTGCCGTACAAATCAATCCCGTAACTGGCTGTGTCCTGGGCAATCAAGATAATCTCTTTCACGCCCTGAGCCGCCAGCAGTCCTGCCTCTTCCTCAACGGATTCAATTGTCCGGCTCCTATAATGCCCCCTGATCGCCGGTATAATGCAAAAAGCGCAGCGGTTGCTGCAGCCTTCGGCAATTTTCAGGTATGCCGTATGGGGAGGAGTAGTCCTCAACCTGGGCAGGGAGGCCGTAATTTCATACTGCGGCCCGGCTATCTCACAAAACCTTTCCCCGTTCAGGGCGCGCCGGACAAGCCCGGCAACATATGGAACAGATCCTGTGCCAAAGAAACCGTCCACTTCGGGGAATTCCTCCAAAAGCAGTCTGCCGTACCTCTGCGGCATACAGCCGCAGACAAGCAGAACCCGGCAGACGCCGGATTTTTTATAACGGGAAAGTTCGAGAATATTTTTGATCGACTCCATCTGGGCCGGTTCAATGAAACTGCAGGTATTTACGATCAGTGCTTCGGCTTCTTCCTCGCTGTTGGTAATTTCAAAGCCCGCTTCTTTCAAAAGCCCCAGCATTATCTCGCTATCCACCAGGTTTTTTGCACAACCCAGGCTGACCAATCCAACCCGGCAAGACATTAAGCGCTCCCTCTCCCATTGTCCGAAAGGCGCCAAAACCTCCCGGCATTATTTTTGCACAGTGAATTCTTTTTCGATTACCTCGCCCTTCTTACCCAGAGGACCTATTACGCGGCCGTTAACCGTTACCTCAACTGCTCCTGCGTTGCCCAGCTTTATGTACATCCGTTCGCTTGCCTGAAAACCTATAGAATTTCCGGCAGCGACAGTGCCTGTGAATTTAGTTACGCCGTCCGGGGCAACCCGCATCCAGCACTCGTCGCCTGTTACGTCCAAGACAATGTTAAGTCCCTCTTGATTTGCCTCAGTTGTTTTCTCCTGCTGGTTCCCTTTAAGACGTTCAATCAAATTAGAGGGCTTGATGTCTTCCCGGCCGGAACCGTTTGATTTTACAATATGGGTATAGCCGGCCCAAACCAAATAGCCGGCCAGGATTATTATTACAGCAAATGCTATATAACAGGCGGTTTTTTTGAGCTTTTTTGCAGATAAGGATTCTTTAGGCGGAAAATTAAAAGCTGCCGGGGTATGCTTTTCCGACAGGTCATTTATTTCAACCGGGTTTTGTTCTTCAAATCCTGACAGAAGCTCCCCGGGGTCCAAACCCAGAAGACGGGCATAGCTTCTTAAGAAACCCCTGGTATAAACACCTCCGGGAAGAGCGTCAAAAGAATCGTTTTCAATGGCCTTGATGTATTTTAAATTGATCCTCGTCAGCCGCGCGACATCTTCCATTGACAAACCACGGGCTTCCCTGGCCTTTCGTAAGGTTTTCCCGATTTCCAATAGACCACCCCTAACTGAAGGCCTGTGCTATTATCGTATTCCTTAAGCATAGAACAGTCAAACTATTTTTACTGTTTATGAAACGTTTCCTGATATTGATCAAGGGTCATCAGAACCGCCCTGGGCTTATTTCCCTCCGAACCGCCCACGATTCCTTTTCTTTCCATGATATCGATCAGGCGAGCCGCTCTTGTATAACCTATGCGCAGGCGCCTCTGCAAAAGCGAGACGGAACCGTGGCCGGCTTCAATCAAGAACTCCACCGCACGGGGCAAAAGCTCATCTTCAAATTCCTGGGGATTCCCTTTTGAGTTTGTTTCCCCGATCAGGCGTCCTTCGTAATTGGGGCCGGCCTGCTTTTTCAGAAAGGAGACCAGCGATTCCACTTCCTGGTCGGAGAGAAAGGCGCCCTGCAAACGGACTGGTTTTGCCGCTCCGACAGGATAAAAGAGCATATCCCCCCTTCCCAGCAGCTTTTCGGCTCCTGCCATATCTAGAATCGTCCTGGAATCAATCTGCGAAGAAACTGCAAATGAGATGCGCGACGGAATATTGGCCTTGATCATGCCGGTGATCACGTCTACCGAAGGGCGCTGCGTCGCGACCACAAGGTGGATCCCCGCCGCCCTGGCCATCTGGGCGAGGCGGCAGATGGCGTCTTCCACATCTGCCGGGGCGATCATCATCAAATCAGCCAGTTCATCAATGATAACCACCAAAAAGGGTATTGTTTTCCTCTCTTCTTCCTGCCCGTCCCTGGATTCGAAGCTGTAAGGCAGGTTGTTATACCTGTTGATGTCCCTCACCCCGGCGGAGGCAAAAAGCTCGTACCTTCGTTCCATCTCTTTTACAGCCCAGCGCAGGGAAGTCGCCGCTTTGCGCGGTTCGGTGACAACCGGTGAAACGAGGTGGGGTATGCCGTCATATGTGCTCAGCTCAACCATTTTTGGATCAATGATCAGGAACTTGACCTTGTCGGGTGGGGCTTTAAACAAAATACTGGCAATCAATATATTCAGGCAGACGCTTTTCCCCGAACCCGTAGCCCCCGCAATTAAAAGATGCGGCATCTGGGCCAGGTCGGCGACAATGGGGTTGCCGGCAATATCCTTGCCCAGGGCTACCGTCAGGCAGGAAGCCGATTTTTGGAACTCATCGGTTTCCAGCAGTTCGCGCAAAGGCACCATGGAGATCTCCCGGTTGGGCACCTCTATTCCGACCGCCGCCTTGCCCGGAATTGGAGCTTCGATACGCACATCGGGAGCAGCCATACACAGGGCAATGTCATCGGAAAGGCTTACAATCCTGCTTACTTTGACACCTGCGGGCGGCTGTATTTCGTAGCGGGTTATGGTCGGCCCCCTGGATACCTGGGTTACTCTTGCCTTCACGCCAAAGCTCTGCAGGGTCTCTTCCAGCGTGCGTATGCTTTCCGTAATATCCTTGCTTACCCGCCTGACTTTCGGACGAACCTGTTTGGCTAATATATCTAAAGTGGGCAACTGGTAAGATACGTTCTCGGTTGTCGCCAGCGGTTCCAGTTCACCAGGCAGAAAATCAGCCGGCAAACCCTCTTTTTCATACTGGTCCCTGTTCTCAGTATGATAAGTAATCACCGGAGCTCTGACGTCTTTCGCAAAGGCCGGCTTAGAATTGCCTTTTCTCCCGCCTGAAATCTCCCCTTCGGCAAATTCTTCCGCTTGAATTCCGCTCTGATCAATGATCACCGGCGGGGAGGGCGGATCGTCAGGGATTTCAATTTCTTCTTCCGTAAAAAGAAAATTCAGGAAAAGCTGCTTAAAACGCGCATAGAGTATACTGAACCGGATGACGGACCTCTTAATGAGCATGTTGAGACTGACATTGGCGCTGAGCAGTATGCCGACCAGGGCAAGGGTAAACAAAACAACATAAGTTCCGGTAAGTCCGAAAGAACGCTTTAAAACGAGGCTGCAAACAGCCCCTACAATTCCCCCGCCCTTTCCTCTCAGACCCGCATCAAGAGCTTGCGAAGGCGGAATAATCAGGTGAATAACTGTTAAAATCACAATAAAAATTAAAAGGCCGCCATAAAAGCGTGGGATCACCTTCAGCTGGCTTTTCAAGAAAAGCAGGCGCAGACCTAAAAAGACCAGCAGCGCGGGAAAAACATATCGTCCTTCACCGGTTGTGCCGCGTAAAATACGCTCGACCAACTTGCTGACCAGTCCTACGGAGGGATCTAACAGGCTGATTAAGCAAAGAATGGCCACGGTGAGAAAAACTATTCCCACTATTTCGTACTTCTGCTGTTCCTTGGCCTGCCTGGAAATTGCCAAATATAACCAACCCCTAGCAGTTATATACTACATATGACAACAGATTCCTGCAATGCTACTATATTTTACCAGACAGGATTCTATTACCTTATTTCTTACTGCGCGGGATTGTTTGTTTTAATTATCTATCCTCTGGTTAATGCAAATATGATTACGGCTGCCCCCAGCAGCAGGCGATAGACAATAAAAATACCGAAGTTGTGGCGGGTGAGATAATCCAGCAGGAACTTGATTGATAAAAAGCCGACCACCGCGGAGACAACCACGCCTGTAAAAAACGGCACATTAAGGTCTCCGGGAGTGATTTTGGAAAACTGGGCGACCCCGGCGCCGAGAACAATCGGGGTAGAAAGTAAAAAGGAAAAGCGGGCTGATTCACTTCTTTTAAGTCCTAAAAGAAGGCCTGCCGTCATTGTAATACCTGCCCTGGAAACGCCTGGTATGATCGCCAGCGCCTGGGATACGCCGATCCAAAGACCTCCTCCAAAGCCCATCTGTTCAAGGCCTTTCTTTTTTGAAGAATAGGAATCAGCAATAAAAAGAACAATTCCCATCACGACAAGCATAATTCCAATCAGCAAAGGCTCCCGGAAAACAGTTTCCGCCTGTTCTTCAAGGAAGTATCCAAACAGGGCGCCGGGCACTGTCGCTGCAACTATGGTCCAAAAAAGGCGCCCCTGGCTTATTGAAGGCCGGCTGAAACCTTCCTTGATCAGGATAAGCCAGTCCTTCCAGAAAAATGCCACCAGTGCCGCCAGAGTGCCGACGTGCAGGGCTACGTCAAAAGTAAGCCCGGGGTCAGACCAGCTAAAAAACCAGGGAACCAGGACCAGGTGAGCGGAACTGGAAATGGGCAAAAACTCCCCCAATCCCTGCACGACGCCTAGAATAACCGCTTCGATAACCGACAACCGAACCACCCTTATTTTAAGATTTCTTTCTCATCCACCGGGTCAATTTTAGGGAAAACAACATCCTGCCAATGATAACATAAAAGTTAACAAATTACTTTTTTATGACAGCTAATTAAAGTCTTTACAGTATATTCAGACCCGCCCTACGAGAATAACTACTCTGAAAATTAACTTGTCAGGGTGTATTTTTGGATATATTTAAACATACTAAAAAAACAATCCGACTGCAAGGAGAGAAATAGATGTCCGAAGAAAACCGCGGCAACGGCAAGAACGATTTCCCCTACCCGCCAGATTTTGAACCGGATCACGGCTGCGACCCGTTTGATCCGAACGCACCCGTACCGCAGGAACCCCAACCAGATAAGCAGAACCAGTCAGGCATGCAAAATTTGAAGGAGTTTGGAACCAATAATCTGCCTGACGGCAAAAGCAATATTCACTGTCTGACCATAATCGGCCAGATTGAGGGGCATCTTGTTTTGCCCCCGCAGAACAAAACCACCAAGTACGAGCATATCATCCCCCAACTGGTTGCCCTGGAGGAAAGCAAGGACATCGAAGGCGTGCTGGTAGTCCTTAATACCGTGGGCGGCGATGTTGAAGCCGGGCTGGCAATTTCCGAGATGGTCGCCGGGCTTTCCAAACCGACCGTGGCCATAGTCCTGGGCGGAGGACACAGCATCGGCGTTCCGATTGCAGTAGCTGCAAAGTATAGCTTCATCGCCCTTACCGCCAGCATGACCATCCACCCAATCAGGCTGAACGGCCTGGTGATTGGCGTTCCGCAGACCTACGAATATCTGGACAAAATGCAGGACAGGGTAGTGCGCTTTGTGACTCAGCACTCCAGAATAAATGAGGCGACTTTCCGGGAAATGATGTTCCGGACAGGCGAACTGGCCAGGGATATCGGGACCGTTTTAATAGGCCAGGAAGCGGTCGAATGCGGTTTAATCGATGAAGTGGGCAGCGTTGGGCATGCGGTGGATAAGCTAAAGAGGTTGATCAGGGATAAAAATCAGAAACAGTGGGAAGTGCAATCTGTCCAATGATTATCTACACACCTTTATACCTCGAACTTGTCCTGGAGGGGCTGGAGGACATGAAAGAGCCCAAAACCCGTCAGGTCGAACTGGACGGGGTGCCCCTGGTTATTGAGGATACCGGCCCCGGACAGGGCAGGGTGGTCAAACTTATAAGCACCAACCCCAGAGACTATCTGCGCGCCGATTTATATCCGGGAACCGAGATCAAATTCACTCAGCAGTGGTCTAAACCTTGATTTTTGGCCGGTTATTTCCACTATAGATCAAATTCGGTTTCCGCAGTCCTGAAAGCTACAAAGAAAGTTGTTCCGTCCGGACTGGTTTCTAAATCTATTTTTGCATTATGCCGGGCGGCTATCTTATAACAAACTGCCAGGCCCAGACCAGTGCCGTAGTCTTTGGTAGTGAAAAACGGCACGTACAGTTTATCCATATGCTCCGGCTGAATTCCCTTACCCTGGTCTTTCACTGCCAGGACAACGCTCTGTCCGTCAGTGAATGTTTTTATTGTAAGATATCCCCCCCGGTCCATGGCTTCAAGGCCGTTGCGGGTAAGATTAAGAATCATTTGCTTGATGTCATTCTCTTCCAGGTTTAGGTCAGGAATTTCTTCAAGCTCAAGATTTAAAATCAGGCATTTTTCGCCGGCTATCTCAATTAAATCTATCGAACTCAATACATCAACCGTTTTTCCGGCTTTACTAATATAGGTAGTCTCAAAATTCTTTACTGAACCCGTTTTCGATAAGTCATCTATAATCATTTCTCTGCCTGCCGGAATTAGCCAGGTTTTTATTCCCGTTGAGGCACTGCAAAATATTTCTTCCCGAATATATCCCATAGTTTCCAGAAAACGATCGTTTGCTTCAATAATCTTACCCTCCAAACTTCTAATAACCATCATAGCAGGGCTTTTATAGAAGACGTCGGAAAATTTTTCTTCCGACAGCCGAAGATTATCTTCGATTCTTTTCTTCTCAGAAATATCCTGAAAAATTACCGAAATACCGTTATGGAAAGGGTAAACGTGAACTGCAACCCAAATCTTAGTATAAATTGTTTTTGCTTCAAAATGGGCCGGCTCTCTGTTTAACATAACTTTATAGTAGTTGTCCCAGAAAATTGAACCCATGGCTTTGGGGATCAAAGACCAGATATTTTTACCAAGGACATCTTCGTTAAAAAAGTATTTTTTTGCTTCTTCGTTGGCATAGGTAAACGTCCACTCATTATCGAGAGCAAAAAATGAGTCAGTCACGCTCTCTAAGATGATGGAAATTTCTTCGTTCTTTTTTCTTAACTCATCTTCAACTTCAATGAGCTGGAAATTTTCCTTTTTCAGCTTGTAATTACTTAGTCCAACTTCCCAGGTGCGTTTCTTGACCAATTCTTCCAAGTGCTCCTGATGCTCTTTTAAACGGTGTTCTAATTCTCTGCGTTCCGTGACATCCTCAAAAACAGCTGCCGCACCGGCGATGGAGCCGTTTTCGTCAAGCAAAGGAATAGAGCTGAAGATGGCTGTCTTATGTTTCCCGTCTTCCCAAAAAAGGTCGATTTCCTGCTCTTTAACCTTTTCACCCTGCCATACCGCACGCTGAATCGGCATTTCTTCCAGGGACAGTTCCTCGCCTTTATAAAACATCTTGAAAGACAAATCGCTCGAAGCAGTATGTGAAAGAGCTTTCCCTGGTTGGATCCTTAAGAATTCCGCTGCTTTTTTGTTGTACTTTATATCACGGCAGGTTATGTCCGTTGTGATGCAAATTCCTGCGGGAACTGAATCAAAAACCTTTCTGAACAGCTCGGGATCGTGTTTTAAAATGCTTATTAAAGAGCTAAAAGTCTTTTCCAAAAAATCAACCCCTTGATAATTGTTATTAGACTGAAATTTTGACAAATTGAGGCTTAATTCCTTCGGCGAATTTGTCGAATTGTGGTATTTTAAAGAGCAAATTTATGTCGAAAAAAATTAAAGTAGAGTTGAATCTAAAACAAACATATCTTTATTGTGGGGGTGTCATAAAGAGATTTGGACCGGGTTTAGCGTAAAATAAAACAGTTTCGATTGATTAGGAGGGGAAAATGGAAAGGAAATTTTCAAAAGCCGAGGCCTTGAAATTCGGCTGGGAAGCGTTAAAGAAAAACATTTCGGTATTTTTAGTTATTTCTTTGATTTACTGCTTGATTAACTATCTTTATGAATTAAGCGCTCCTGTAATCGAAGTTCCCAATACAACCCCTGCCGAAGTCACGGATACCACTCTTGCCGAATGAAACCCAGGGCCGGGTAAAACCGGCGGCAAGCCGGTTTTTTAACAGCTATTTCTCAAATGGCGCTTCTGTATCTATATCAACCGACATAAGGGCTTCCTTCATGCTTAATACCCTTTTGGCCACGACCAGATGGTCGGGGTGGTTTTTGAATTCATCAAGCCCCGGGATGTCATCTGTGAAAACTATTACAGCGTGAGTGTATCCCCTTCCATACTGGGAGAAATTCTCGCCGCAGTAGATTTCCCTGATACTTTTTATTTTAGGCTTGAGCGCCCTTAATTCCTCAAAGTCCCTGGCGATGTCTTCCTTTGATGCGTCGGGCTTCCACTTGAACATCACACAATGTACGATCATTTAAAAACCTCCCTTTGTAAGCTGTTGTTTTAGATTATAATACCATTTTTTTTTGCCCTGAAGCGAACTTGAGCACGCTTAGCAGTTGACCTCCTAAGGCAAGTTATTTTCAGGATAGCGGGAAAATGTGTTATTCTTCGACGGGGATACCGAATAGAGGCTGCAACCAGTTTTGCCGCCCATGCAGCACTCTGGCGATTACTATGCGATCCTCCAACACCCCGTAAAAGATAATGTACGGATTTACTATAATGTGCCTGTATCCACGCTGCGCGCCGGGAGCGTCTTCTTCCGAGATAACAGGTCCCATCCCGGGGAAATCTTGCAGCTTCTTGATACTCTCATAGATGCGCAGCTTCAATTTCCCGGCTGCTTGCCTGTTGTCCTTGGAGACGCAGGCAAACATGCTGTCGATGTCATAATAGGCAGATTCTGAGAGAACGATTCTTTTACCCATTGTCTATCCTCTTTTGTATTTCCGCAAATGTATCCTCAAAATCCCGCATAGGAGTATCTGCGGCGATTTCGCGGTCAACCTCCGACAACATCTGTCCCAACTGTTGGAGCGCCATCATTTTCTGATAGGCTTCGCAGCTCATTACTACCAAATCAGCTTCACCGTTCTTAGTCACAACAACAGGAGCCTGTGTTTCATGGCACAGTTTGGAAAATGAATTATAGTCGTGCCGGATTGCAGTAGAAGGCTTGATATTTGTAATGATATTATCTTGCCGCCTCATATTTCCACCTCCTTGGCCATTATTCTGTCAATATTATAGCATAGCTATTTGTGGAATTCCAGTAAAAATGTCTTGAAAAAATATTAAAAAAGATGGTTGTATTATTATACAGCTGATTGTATAATTATCATTGTGTTTTAGGAGGTGCTCAGTTGTATAAAGCAAGCGTGATAGGCGCCACCGGGTATACGGGCGCTGAACTGGTAAGACTTTTAAGTTATCATCCGGAAACGGAACTGGCCGGTATAACCACGCAGAGCTATGCCGGAAAACCTTTCTGGGAAGTATACCCCCACCTGTACAAGCACGTGGAGATGATCTGCGAAGAACAGGATATCCCGGAAATAGTGAGCCGCAGCGATGTTGTCTTTTCTGCCCTGCCGCACGGGTATTCCATGGAAGCAGCCGCAGAGGCCGACCGGCAGAACAAATTATTCATCGACTTGGGCGCGGATTTCCGCTTCCGCGATTTTGCGGTTTACGAGTCCTGGTACGGAATCACCCACACTGCCAGGGAACTGAACGAAAAAGCCGTTTACGGGCTGCCGGAAATTCACCGCCGGGAAATAGCGCAGGCAAGGCTGATTGCAAACCCCGGCTGTTACCCGACCAGCATAATCCTAGGTCTGGCGCCCTTATTGAAAAAAGGTTTAATTGACCCGAACAGCGTCATAAGCGACTCGAAATCAGGCGTGTCGGGGGCGGGCAGAACCCTTTCCCTGAATGTCCATTACTGCGAGGTAAACGAAAGTATCAAAGCATACGGCGTAACTACGCACCGGCACACGCCGGAGATCGAACAGGAACTTGGCCTGCTGGCCGGCGGTGAAGTGGTGGTATCTTTTACCCCGCATCTGACACCGATGATCCGCGGCATTTTAAGTACAATCTATGCTGTGCGCAGCCGCCCCTTTACATCGAAAGAAGCGCTGTCGTTATACAAGGAATTCTATAGCGGCGAACCCTTCGTCAGCATACTTCCGGAAGGCATGCTGCCCGCCACTAAGAATATTTCCGGCTCAAACCTCTGCGTGATTGGGCTTGTAACAGACGAACGCACAAACAGGGTAGTGGTTGTTTCCGCAATAGACAACCTGATCAAAGGAGCTTCCGGGCAAGCAGTGCAAAATATGAATATTCTGCTCGGTTTGCCTGAAGACACCGGACTTGCCGGGCCGGGCGTCTACCCGTAAAAAACAAACAGCAAGGAGGATTGACCGCCAGGTGATTAATGACAGCAGTGATTGGGAAATGGTTTCCGGCGGTGTTACCGCAGCTAAAGGTTTCCTGGCTTCAGGCGCTGCCGCCGGAATAAAATACAAAGAAAAAAAGGATGTCGCTTTAATTTTTTCGGAATCAGATGCCTGCGCCGCCGGCATGTTTACGACCAACAAGGTTAAAGCCGCTCCCGTTTTGCTGAACATGGAACGGGTTAACCGGGAACCGGTCAGGGCAATTGTGGCCAACAGCGGAAACGCCAACGCCTGCACCGGAGAACAGGGGCTGCAGGACGCCAGGGCGATGGGGGAGGAGGTTGCCCGGTTATTGAACATCCCCGGTGAGAGCGTTTTGATCGCCTCAACGGGTGTAATCGGCCAGCCCATGCCGATGGAGCGCGTGCTGCCCGGGATTGCCGAAGCTGCGTCCAGCTTAAGCAAAGACGGCGGAGGCCCGGCTGCCGAAGCGATTATGACCACGGATACCGAACGCAAAGAAGCGGCGGTGAGCTTTTCAATAAACGGTAAAAAGGTTACCATCGGGGGTATGGCCAAAGGTTCCGGAATGATTCACCCCAACATGGCCACCATGCTCTGTTTTATAACCACAGACGCCGCAGTCGGGCGCGATTGCCTGAAAAAAGCCCTGCAGTACGCGGTTGACCGCTCATTTAACATGATTACGGTTGACGGGGATACAAGCACAAACGACATGGTCATGGTACTTGCCAACGCGCAGGCGGAAAATGAGGAAGTCACCGTTGAAAGCAAGGACTACATCTTTTTCCGGGATAATCTAACCAGGATCTGCACTCACCTCACCAAGGCAATGGCCAAAGACGGCGAGGGCGCCACTAAAATGCTTGAAGCGCAGGTCGTCAACGCCGCTACGGAAGCCGACGCGCGTCTGGCAGCCAGGGCTGTGGCAGGTTCAAACCTTGTTAAAGCAGCCATCTTCGGAGAGGATGCCAACTGGGGCCGGATCTTATGCGCCGCCGGTTATTCGGGTGCCGAATTCGACCCGGATAGAGTGGATATTTACTTAAACGGTGTGAAGGTCGCCGAAAGCGGGCGCCCCTGCGCTGACTGCGAAGAAGAAGCTGCCCGTGCGCTGTCTGAAAAAAAAGTACATATTCTAGTTGATTTTAAATCCGGTAAATTTGAAGCTACGGCGTGGGGCTGTGATCTTACCTACGATTACATAAAGATCAACGCCCACTACCGGACCTAATTTTATATTTCACAGGGAGGCAAAAAGGTTGTCCAAAATCAGCCCGGGTGAAAAAGCTGCTATTTTAGTGGAAGCTTTGCCCTATATAAAAAAATTTTACGGCAAGACAGTGGTAATTAAATACGGCGGTCACGCCATGACCGACAACGAGTTGAAGAAGGCCGTGCTCACTGACGTGGTCCTGATGAAGTATGTGGGCATTAACCCGGTGATTGTCCACGGCGGCGGGCCGGAAATAAGCAACATGCTAAAAAGACTGGATATCAAATCCACCTTCTTAAACGGCCTGAGGATCACAGATGACGAGACCATGGAAGTTGTTGAGATGACTCTTGTCGGAAAAATCAATAAGGAAGTTGTTTCCATGATCAACAGCTTCGGGGGAAAAGCCGTCGGCCTGTCCGGCAAGGACGCCGATCTCTTTCAGGCCAGGCGAAAACCGGGCCAGGTGAAAAACCCGGACGGCAGCACGGCCGTTGTCGATATCGGCCTGGTCGGGGAGATAACCACGGTCAACCCCAGGATTATCAATACATTAGTTGCAGAAAGCTATATCCCGGTGGTTGCCCCGGTAGCTGTCGGGGCGGACGGGGAAAGCTACAATCTCAATGCCGACCATGCCGCCGGTGAACTGGCCGTAGCCTTAAAGGCTGAAAAGCTGGTCATTTTAACCGATGTGGAAGGTGTTTTAGAAGACCTCAATGACAAGGACTCCCTCATCTCCGTAATTGAAACCGGCGCAATTCCGGGGCTTATTGAAAAGGGAATAATCGACAAAGGCATGATTCCAAAGGTGGAATGCTGCATCAGCGCTATCAAAGGAGGGGTGGCAACAACCCATATCCTTGACGGGCGGGTAGCCCACTCAATTCTTCTGGAAGTATTTACGGACAGGGGAATCGGAACCATGGTTGTCCAATAAAAAGGGGTGTTATTTGTTGACCAACGAGGAAATAATCGAGCTTAGCGATAAATATGTCATGAAAACATACGGCCGTCTGCCCCTGACCCCTGTTAAAGGGTCTGGAGCACGCATCTGGGACGCCCGGGGCAAAGAGTACCTTGATTTTCTGGCCGGGCTGGCTGTCTGCTCCCTTGGCCACTGTCACCCGGCGGTAGTCAAGGCAATCGCCGAACAGGCTTCGAAGCTGATGCACGTTTCCAATCTTTATTATATTGAACCGCAGGCTCAGCTGGCCAGGCTGCTGGCGGAGAACTCCTTTGGAGACCGTGTCTTTTTCTGCAACAGCGGGGCCGAGGCCAACGAGGGAGCGATCAAACTAGCCCGGAAATACGCCAGATTAAACGGGAGTCCGGAAAAATACGGAATCATTACTGCTTTCAAATCTTTTCACGGGCGTACCCTGGCCGCCCTGGCAGCCACGGGCCAGGCTAAGTACCAGAAAGATTTCGAGCCATTGCCGGAAGGTTTTAAATATGTCCCTTTCAATGACCTTGCCGCGCTTGAAAGCGCCGTTGACAAGAATACTTGCGCAATCATGCTCGAACCTGTCCAGGGCGAAGGCGGAATTTACGAGGCAAAGCAGAACTACTTGAAAGGAGTCAAAGAACTCTGCAAAAAGTGCGGGCTTCTGCTTATCTTCGATGAAGTGCAGTGCGGGCTCGGGCGCACCGGCGCTTTTTTTGCCTACCAGCATTACGGTATTGAACCCGACATATGCACTCTCGCCAAATCTTTGGGCGGGGGGTTCCCGATCGGGGCGATGATCGCCACGGAAGAGGCAGCCGGCGCTTTTTCACCCGGCAACCACGCCTCCACTTTCGGCGGAAACCCGCTGGCCTGCGCGGCTGCCCTGGCAGCCATGCAATTTGTCCTTGAAAATAACATCATGGAGAACGCCGCCCGTATCGGAAGCTATTTTAAAGCCCGGTTAGAGGCGCTTTCCAAACAGTTCCCCTTGATCACCGAGGTGCGCGGCCTGGGCTTGATGCTGGGAGCAGAGATGGCTCCGGGTTCCGCAGACGGGCAGGAAGTTGTTGCCCGGTGCCAGGAAAACGGTCTTTTACTTAATTGCATTGACGGTCACATACTGCGTTTTCTGCCCCCGCTTATAATCGACGAGTCCGACGTCGACGAGGCGGTCGGCATATTGGCCGGCGTGCTGAAAAAACTTACCGGTTAATGAGCGCATAATAATTTATTTGTAAACGGTTTCTTTAAGAGTCTCATCTTCATAGACATTCAGATGGAGGATGGATAAAAATGACTACTTTTAAAATGCAGGGCCGCGATCTGCTCTGCCTGCACGACTTTGCATCCGAAGAAATATACGCAATTCTTCAGCTGGCCGCTGATTTAAAATCCTGGCAGAAAAGGGGAAAGCCGCACAGTTATCTGCATGGAAAAACAATCGGCATGATCTTTCAAAAACCTTCCACCCGGACCCGGGTTTCTTTTGAGGTGGCTATGTACCAGCTTGGGGGCTACGCCCTGCACCTGAACCCGGCCGACCTCCAGCTTGGCAGGGGGGAAACAATTGCCGACACTGCCAGGGTGCTTTCCCGCTACCTGGACGGAATTATGATCCGTACCTACGCACAGAAAGATGTAGAAGAGCTTGCCCGGCATGCGGGCATACCCGTAATCAACGGGCTCACGGATCTGCTCCATCCCTGCCAGATCCTCGCCGACCTGCTGACCATAAAAGAAAAGAAGGGATTCCTGGAAGGGTTGAAGCTGGCCTATGTGGGAGACGGCAATAATATTTGCCACAGTCTGCTTATCGGCTGCGCCAAAACAGGAGTCAACATAAGCGTGGCCTCCCCGGCAGGGTACTGGCCCAAACCGGAAATCGTAGAACTGGCCAGGCAGGATGCACAACAAAATAAAAACAGCAGGATCGATATTTTCACAGATCCTGCAGAAGCTGTAAAGGATGCCGATGCAATTGTCACAGACGTTTGGGCCAGTATGGGGCAGGAATCCATCGCCGCCCAAAAATCCGGGGCATTTGCCGGTTACCAGGTTAATGACGCCCTGGTAAAATACGCGAAAGAAGATTTTATCTTTTTGCACTGCCTGCCCGCACACAGGGGAGAAGAAGTTGCGGCGGATATAATTGACGGGCCGCATTCCGTGGTCTGGGACGAGGCGGAAAACCGGCTCCATACACAAAAAGCTGTTCTGGCAATGCTTTTATAGCTGCTCAGCCTTTACTGTTATTATACTCCTGACGCTCTTTTCAAATTTAGACCTGGGCAGCATGATGACGCGGCCGCATTTCAGGCACCTTATGCGAAAATCGATACCTGTGCGCATAATTTCCCACTGGTCGCCGCCGCAAGGATGGCCTTTTCTCATCCTGACCACGTCGCCTATATTGTACTTAACAAGCACGGGCATCTCCCACCCCACTTGCGGTGAATTCCTATGCCTTGAAGAAAGCCTTGTAACCCTTGTAGGTCATATAAATGTCCCCTTTATGGGCCACTTCGAACGGCGAATGCATGCCCAGCAGCGGCACACCGCAGTCAAGCACATCCATCCCATACTGCGCCAGCAGGTAGGCGATCGTCCCCCCGCCGCCCTGATCGACTTTCCCCATTTCTCCGGTTTGCCAGACGACGCCTTCTTTGTTAAAAAGCTGCCTTATAAAAGAGACAAACTCCGCGTTTGCGTCACTGGAACTCCTTTTTCCGCCGCCGCCGCCGTATTTATGAAAAGCAGTCCCGTGACCCAGCAGCATGGAATTATGTTTATCCATCACTTCAGCATAACTGGGATTCGTGCCGGCGGTTACGTCGGCCGACAGGGCTCTGGAATTGGCCAGGATGCGGCGCACGGTCAGCTCGCTATACTGGGGAAACGAACAGCCGGCCAGTTCAGCAATGAAATTGGTTAAAAAGACGGACTGCATTCCGGTATTGCCCACGCTGCCGATCTCTTCCTTGTCCGCAAAGAGGACAACAGCTGTGCGGCCCACGGAATCCAACTCCAGAATCGCCTGCAGGCTTGTAAAAGCGCAGACCCGGTCGTCCTGGCCGTAACCCCCGATCATACTGCGGTCAAAACCGACGTCCCTTGCCGGTAATGCGGGCGCCGCTTCAAGTTCCGCGCTGATAAAATCCTCTTCGATCAATCCGTATCTCGCATTCAGTTGATCCAGCACGGCCTGCTTCAGCCTTTCCTTTACTTCACGGTTTTCCACCGGGTTGCCCCCGACAAGCACGTTCAAAGCTTCTCCGCTTACCGCCTCGCTCATTTTCTTGTCCATTTGATCCTTGGCCAGGTGGGGCAGCAGGTCGGCGATAGTGAATACAGGATCGGAATCCTTATTGCCGATAGATATCCGGACGGCCTTCCCTTCTTTCGTGAAGACAACTCCGTGCAGAGACAGGGGAATACTCACCCACTGGTATTTCTTAATCCCCCCGTAGTAATGCGTCTTAAACAGGGCAAGACCGGCTTCCTGGTAGAGGGGGCGGGGCTTGAGGTCCAGCCGCGGGGCGTCAATATGTGAGCCAATGACATTCAGCCCTTTTTCCAGGGGCTCGCTGCCGATGATCGCCATCGCCATAACTTTGCCATGTCTTGCTGAATACACCCGGCTGCCGGGAACAAGGCGGCTCTGTTCGGTCAAGGGAGTAAAGCCATTTTCCTCTGCCCGGGCTATTATTACATCCACCGACTCGCGCTCTGTTTTGGATGCATTTAAAAACTCCCGGTATTTTTCACAGAATTCCATAACATCCTGACGGGCAGCCTCGTCCAGGCAATCCCAGACGTGCTTGCTTTCATATGATTCTCCCTTGCTCTGGCCTTTATCTTCCATGTAAATTACTCCACCCTTTCCTTAAGTTAAATAGTTATTTTAGTAGGCAATATATTATCTGGTATTAAGTCGATGAACTTTCCTTCAAACGGGGTTAAAAATTGCCGGCATTTAGGAATTATTACCGAGCTCTGAATAGAGCGGGTATACCAGTTGTCCGGCTGGCCCCCGTTCAACATGGATACCGGTATCTGCAGGGGTGTCAGCAAAGCGACAAGAATCAGCACAATCACCAGCCCGTTTACAAGACCCAGCGCCAGCCCCCCCAAACGGTCAACAGGGCCTATGAAGGCCATCCTGGCAACCTGGGACAATATGACTCCGGCAAAATAAGTCAGCTGGTAAACGACCAGAAAGATCAAGAGAAAAGCAATAATTTCCAGCAGACGCATGGACAGGATATTTTGGATTTGTTCCCCGCCCGTAAAGGAGAGCCCATTCGAAGACCACCAGGGCATTGAATCATTCCACAAATCTGTAGGGAAAGCGAAGTAGTTGCTTAACTTCTCCGTGAGATGCCATTTGCTGCCGGCAAAATCGGCCAGTTGGCTGTCATATTTCATTGCGAAGACGATTCCTAAAAAAATCCCCGCCAATCTGGCTATTCCCTTAAGCAAACCCGTTGTCAGACCCCGCCAGGCAAACCATCCGATGATCACAAGTATAGTTACATCAATCCAGTTCACTTTCCGATCACATCCTTATCCAAACTTCAAACGCTTAAAAATGGAAAGGCAATGTGTCCGCCCTGCGCTGACTCAAGCTATTGACAGCCTACAGAAAACATTTTACCATGAAAGTAACTTTTTTCATAAATAAACACCAGACACATTCTTTTTCCACCTACTATATTTTTTATTCTAAGGGGGATT
The DNA here is from genome assembly GCA_041653135.1 of Eubacteriales bacterium. Taxonomy (GTDB): domain Bacteria; phylum Bacillota; class Desulfotomaculia; order Desulfotomaculales; family Nap2-2B; genus 46-80. The sequence goes on from JBAZGB010000002.1 coordinate 79,481, forward strand.
AATATGAACCCGGAAGCACAAAAATTATTTGAGGAAGCGGAAGGGTTATTCAAAGACAAAAAATTTGCGGAAGCGGCCAGGACTTATTCTCTTTCCATAGCAGAATGCCCCACCCTGCCGGCTTACCTTAACCAGGGCAACTCTTTTTTCTCTCTTTTGCAGCTGGATGAGGCCGAGGAGGCCTTCTTTTACGGCCTGGAACTGGCCAGGGATGAAAAAGACAGGTGGTTTGAAGGAATTTTTCTGGGCAACCTGGGCTTTGTGGAAAGCGCCAGAAATGATCCTCAAGCCGCCCTGGAATACTACCTGGATGCACTGGCGATTTTCAGAGAAACCGGACACATTAAGGACGAGGCCGATCAGTTGTGCAGCATCGGAACAGTCCACCAGGATCTGGGAGAAGCGGAATACGCTTTAAAGTACTTCGGCCAGGCTCTTCTAAAATACAAAGAAGCAGGCTACAAAAGGGGCGTCGCTAGCCAGTTGAACAACATGGGGCTTATTCTCGCCCGGATGAACAGGAGCAGCCAGGCGGAAGGCTACTTTACCAAAGCACTGGAAATCTTTAAAGAACTGGGCGATCAAACGGCAATCGCAGCCCAGTTGATGAACATTGGCAGCACCTGCCGGGACAGACAGGAAAGTGAACAGGCCCTTAAATTTTACGATGAATCAATGGCGCTTTACAGTAAACTTGGCGATATCTGGGGCATGGCCATGCAGTACAGCAACATAGCGTACATCCAAGCGATGGATAACAATAATAAAAGCGCTTTAGAAAACTTCCGGAAATCAAAGGAATTATTCAGCAAAATAGATACACCGGATTGGCAGATGGAATCCCTCGACCAAAATATTAAAAAACTGATCGAACTAACCCGGAAAAGTTAGAAGCAAGCGAAGCAAGGGGACGGAAGCAGGGGGAAGCAAGGGGACGGTTCTTCTTCAAGCAAGGGGACGGTTCTTCTGACATCATTAGCGCCGTTCCTTTTAGAGTGTCAAAGGGAACCGTCCCATTGACAGAGACACTTGACAGAGGGCGTCGTTGTTCACAGGTGAGCGATATTGCGGAGTGCCGCTGCAGCACCCGGTGAAGCTTCGGTTACAGGGCCGCGGTGCGAAACCAGCGGCACACTAAACGTTTCTTAAAATGACTTAATGATGTCAGGAATATAATGTTGGGGATATTACGCGGCCTAAGGCGAACATGAGCACGTAGACAGTTGACCTCCCTAATAGAGTGTCAAAGGAACCGTCCCCTTGACAACAACCCTTGACAACAAATTGAAAAAGTGGGTGCAGGTTATGAAAGGCCTGGAACTTTGCGAGAATTATTTTATAAAGCACGGGCTCCCGATGATCAACCGGAAATTCGCCGGCTTCAAGGACAGGATAGCGGCGGGGCTTGTCGGCGACGGCTCGGAATGCTACGGATTTGACGATGAAATTTCCAGGGACCACGACTGGGGTCCCTCCTTTTGCCTCTGGCTGACCAAAGACGACTTTGAACAGATCGGGCAGCAGCTGCAAAAAGAATACGACAACCTCCCCGATGAATTCGAAGGGTTCAGCAGGATAGTCAGCGAATTTGGGGAGGGCAGAGTCGGAGTCTTTGAAATCGGCGAGTTTTACAAAAAGTTTATCGGCATTTCACATCTGCCCGAAAAATTAAACGAGTGGTTTCCCCTACCCGAAAGTTACCTGGCAGCCTGCACAAACGGCAAAGTCTTTTATGATCCCCTGGGCGAGTTTACTTATTTCAGGAACAAGCTGCTGGAATTTTACCCGGAAGACATCAGGCTGAAGAAGATGGCCGCCAGGTGCATGGCCATAGCGCAGAACGGCCAGTACAACTATATGCGCTGCGCCAAAAGGCACGAATACGTCGCGGCCCGGTATGCCGAAAGCAAGTTCTACTCGGACGTAATTTCCCTTGTCTTCCTGATTAATAAAAGATATATGCCGTATTTTAAATGGATGCAAAGGGCTGTCCGGGACCTGCCCGTATTAGGAGAAAATATCTACCAGACGATCTTCAAGGCGGTGACCACGAGCGACAGCGCTAAAAAATACCGCTTGATGGAAGATATCTGCAAAATCGTTATTGAAGAGTTAAGAAAAGAAAACTTGAGCGACAGCAAGAGCGAGTCCCTGCTGGATCACGGCCCGGCCATCCAGTCCGGGATCAAAGATCCCCGGCTGAAAAATGTAAGCGTCTGGCTGGGCGGACCCTAATTCATCCGCAATTTCCGGAAGGGCGCGATTAAAAGAGCCAGCAGCAGAATCAGCCCGGCATAGCCGAAAAGCGGATAGAGCAGCCGGACCAGAAAATTGAAATTCAGGCCGGCCAACGGTATTGAAAGAAGGGTAGCTCCAATCCCCACCACCTTGTAACCTATTCCCCCCCCCGGAGCAAGGCGGCTGGCCAGTCCGTGCGCATCGGCAATGGTCGTTGTCAGCATGGCTATCCAGATCAGCACTCCGAGCACAAACTGCAGAATAAACCCCGCCGACCGCGAAATGAACAGGACGGGCACCTGGCAGTTCAGCACCGACGGGTAGAATGACAAACCCGCCAGGGTAATCCTCCCCGCCGTAACCCCAAGGATTCCCCCCCCCAGGGCGCCCCCGGCAATGCCTGTTTTAAACGGAACGGATCTCCCCAAAGAAGACAGCAGAGCAACAGGAACGACCATGTTGTAGGAAACATACAGGATGCTCGACCAGCCCCAGTTTGCGGCTACCCTTTTGTATTCCAGAAGTTCCGGAAAAGGGCTGGGCAGGCCTCCCTGATGCTGGATGGCCAAAAACGACACGACCGCCAGAACGAGGATTTTTATAGGAACGAGAACGAGGTTGAAATTCAATATCCCCGGCAACCCTTTGATAAGTACAATGCAAGTTATTAAAACCGCCAGCATTGTACCCTGCCAGTTGGGCAGGCTCAACTGTTCGGCAAAAACCGCCCCGCTGCCTGCAAGCATGACCACAAGGCCGCCCGGGAGCATGATTAGGGTAAGCAGGTCCATCAGCCCGGCCGCCCGCTTTCCCATCAGGCACTGGAGCAGTTCAACATAGTTGGCCGTCCGCAGCTTCGTGGCCAAAAGCATGATCAGCGCTCCCAGGTAAACAAACAGCACGGTGGCCAGCGCTATCCCCCAGAGCCCCTTCGATCCAAAAACCATAAAAAACTGCATTAACTCCTGGCCGGAGGCAAAACCCGCGCCGATTACCGTGCCCGCATAGACCATGGCAATTTTAAAAAGCAGCAGAGAACTTTTATTTTGCTCCAAAACAATCCCCCGGTTATGTTTATGCAAAAAAGGAATATTTCAGGTTATCTTTGGAAATATTATTTAATAGTTTTGTTTAAAGGAGGATCTTATTTTTGGAGGGTCTTGATTTGAATCAAAAAGCCGAAACAGCAAATACCCGGACCAAGTTACACCTGGAGGATCCTCTCGCGGCCATCAAATTCGGCTGGGACCTGGCCAGCAGGCTGAACGGGAACGCCGCCTTGAACAACTCCCCCAAAATACTGCTTTGCATCGGAACCGACCGTTCAACAGGGGATTGTCTCGGCCCTCTGGTGGGGAGCAAACTTTCCGCCATCGAGCAGGATTACTTCGATGTTTACGGCACGCTGGACAAACCGGTACACGCCAGCAACCTGGAGCAAAGGCTGGAAGAAATCCGGAAAACTTATGAAAACCCGTTTATAATCGCAATCGACGCCTGCCTGGGCAACCAGGAAAACGTCGGCTGCATTAATATAGGTAATGGTTCTTTACAGCCCGGGGCCGGGGTTAACAAAAACCTCCCCCCGGTGGGAGAAATCCATATCACCGGAGTCGTCAACATAGGCGGGTTTATGGAATACCTTGTTCTCCAGAACACCCGGCTGAATCTTGTCATGAGCATGGCCGATCTTATCGTTCAGGGCATCATGCAGGCGATAAACCATTGTTCGGGAGAAGAACTGGTCAGGGAAGTCAGCATAACCCAGGATAATTAAAAAAATACCGGACACACCAGCAAAAAGGAGTCAGGCAATAAAAAGCCTGGCTCCTTCCTCCACATAGAGCTGAATCTTCAGTTTTACAGCCAATCCATTTCCCTTAGATTGCTCAAAATTTCTTCAGGAGTTTTCCCGTCAGCTTCAATTACAGGAACTTCAGTCATAATATCCTGCATGCCCATCACATCGTCGTCCATACCGCTGATTACGTATGCGTCCGCATCCTCCTGCCCGGTAAACTTGACTACCTTATAGCCGGACTTTTCCAGATAATCCTTGACATTTCCCAGGGTGTCCTCAACAGCAATTGTCTTCAATACTGCACCTCCGAATGTAATCTTGTTTAAACTAGAAAATAGTATAAACAAAAGTTTCATTATTATCCCTTTACAGGCGCAAGGCGGACAATTCCCTGAGCAGCTGAATGACTTCTTCGTCGCTGACCTGTGAAAAATCCATGTAAAACTGCCCCACGGCGTAAAAAACCGGCGGGGTGACGAGGCAGATTACTTCGTCAACTTCACTTCTCAACGCGTCAAGCGTATCGGTGGGCGCCACCGGAACCGCCAGAATCAATTTCTTCAAGGAAAACATTTTTCTTACCGAACGCAAAGCCGCCATCACGGTATAACCCGTGGCTATGCCATCATCGACCAGGACCACCTGCTTGTTGTCATAGGACGGATAATCTTCCTGTCCCCGGTACATTTTCATCCGGCGGCGGATTTCTTCAACCTGTTCGGCGATAACGTCCTGCAAATCATTTTCTTTAAGGCCCAGCATCTTCAAAACGCTGTGATTGTAAATCGCTGTCCCGTCCTGGGCAACTGCGCCCACAGCCGCCTCCGGATTGTGAAAGGTCCCTATTTTACGGGGAATTATAAGATCAAGAGGAGCCTTCAGGATGCGGGCTACCTGAGCCCCGACCACAACACCCCCGCGGGGTATGGCTAAAACGACGCCGTCATCGAAAGAAATTTTCTGAATAGCTTGTGCAAGCATTGTCCCTGCTTCAATCCTGTCCCGGAAAACCATCAGCCCATTACCCCCCTTAAAGTTTTTTACAATAAAAGCTTATCAAACTAAGCAAAATAACCTGTGATATAGATTACAGCCAGAATAACAACCAGGCTGCCCAGGATGGTAATTATCAGCCGCTCCGGCAAAAACTTCTGCAGATAGGCGCCCGAATATGTGCCTAAAAAACCGCCCAAACCGAACAAAACTCCTAAAAACCAGTCAGGCGCAGGATTGCCCTGCAGTTTTGTTGAGAAAAAAAAGAAATAATAGCTGGCTATACCCGCTATTGATGTTAAAAAGTTGCTCGTCAGTGTCGACCCCGCTATTGTATAGACTGGCAGCTTAAAAACAGAAACGCAGACAGGGGCGATAAATGCGGCCCCGCTAATCCCGTAAACGCCTCCGACCAGCCCCACCGCCAGAGCTGTTCCAAAAAGTATTAGGGGATTGAAAGAATATGTTTCTCCCCAAAAATCATAATGAATCCTTTTGAATGATACCAGGACGGTTTTAATCGCCTGCCCCGGAGGAATTCCGGACACGAGTTTACCGCCCGGATGTTTTTTTATCCTGTCCAGGAACTTATTTTCCAATACACCCGTCCCGCGTCCCATCCTGGAGTTAAAAAGCTGGTAAGCGCCCAAACAAAGCAGCACAACGCCCATAAAGAGCTTAAAAGTTTTTGGGTCCGGCAAAAAAACGACTCTAATCCAGGCGCCTGCAAATACCCCGGGAATGGTCCCCGAGACAATGACCCAGGTAAGAGGCCAGTTCATCCGCCCCTCCCTCAGGAAACGAAACATCCCGCCAGGCGACGCCACAAGGTTGCAGATGAAATTGGTCGGAGTTGCAGCCGGGCTTGTATAACCCAGCACGCTTACCATAAAGGGCAATATTAAAAAGGTGCCGGAAATTCCGGCGGCAGTCGTTAAAGAAGAGATAACAAATGCTACCGCCGGCGGGACTAAGGGTGAAACATGGACACCGGACACGGGAAAAAACATGGTTTATTACCCCTGTTCATGGTCAAAAGCCAAAAGAAGTCTGATTCCTTTTCTTCTCCTGGTGTTTTTCAAGAGCCAAATCGACAAGCCGGTCCAGCAATTCCGTAAAACCTATCCCGCTCAGTTCCCAAAGCTTCGGATACATGCTGAAACGGGTAAATCCCGGAATTGTGTTAATTTCATTTACATAAACCTGGCCGCTTCCTCTGGCAATAAAAAAGTCTACCCGGGCCATGCCCGCGCAGTCTATTGATTTGAAGGCGGCAACGGCCAGTTCCCGGACAGTCCTGGCAGTTTCATCCGGTATTTCGGCGGGCGCCTTCCAGTTTGAAAGGCCGTCCCTGTACTTTGCCTCATAATCGTAATATTCCTTAAGAGAAAATACCTCTCCGGGAACAGACGCAACCGGATCATCATTACCCAGCACGCTTACTTCTATCTCCCTGCCGTCGATAAATTCCTCGACGATTGCTTTCCGGTCATATTTTAAGGCCAGGTCAAAGGCGTCAATAAGCTCCTGACGGTCGTGGGCCTTGGATATCCCCACGCTGGAACCCAGATTGGCGGGTTTGACAAACAAGGGATAAGTAAAATTTCTTTCCACTTCGCCGATCACAAAATCACTTTTTCTTTCCCATTCGCTGCGCAGGCAATGCCAGAAGCGGGCTTGCGGGATGCCCTCCTGGGCGAAGACTTTTTTCATGATAACCTTATCCATCCCTACGGCGGAAGCCAAAACACCGCCCCCGACATAAGGCAGTTCCGCCATTTCAAGAAGACCCTGGACAGTGCCGTCCTCGCCATAGGTCCCGTGAAGGACCGGAAATACCAGATCAACCTCGTTAACTAAGCCGGCGCTTTCCTGAAAAGTTTCAGTTTGAACCAGCCCTTTTAGAAAAGGGTCGCCAAGCAAAGCTACCGGCACGCCTTTATCCTTATTGTTCAAAACATCAGGAGCGCCTGTGCTTTTGAGCCATCTTCCGTCTTTGCCGATGTTAACGGGAATCACTTCATATTTTTGCCTGTCCAAAGCGTTTAATACAGCAGAACCGGACTGGACGGAAACCTCATGCTCCCCCGAACGTCCGCCAAACAAAACCAGCACCCGCAGCTTTTTTCTGTCTATTCAAAACGCCCCCCGTTGTTATTATTATTTCAAAAAATATCTATTCACATTTTCTTCTTCTAAAACTTTATTTAAAAATGAGTACCGCTTGTTTACCCAGACTTGTCCAGTAAAGATTGCCCGTGGTAGAATATTCTATAGGTTGGCCCGTCCTTGGTATTAAAGAAGAAAAAAAGTGCAAGACTGTTTAAAAGGCCCCTTTTTTTAACAGCTGATAACCGCATTCAGATATACTTTCGGAAAGGACATGCGGCATGCAGGTTTACCAATTTCCTTCAATTGAAGATCAAGAAGTAATCAGGACGGCAGTTGAAGTTTTTTTAAATACGCAAACCGGTTCGGCAAGAAACAGAATGCTGAAAACAATACGCGCTGTCCTTGACCGGTATCGGATATCACGGTTCGGTTTCTCTGATTATACCGTGGAAGCGACAAAAATGCCAGGATTTTGTACCGTTAAGGCGAGGAACCTCGTTTCCGGCTACAACTGCCCCTGGTGCGGAGAAATGCTTTACGGCCTGCAGAGCAAGGTAAGAATACTGAGCATCCAGGAGCGCCTGAACAACCACCTGGTGACTTACGGCTGCAGGTGCGGAAAAATATTTGCCAAGTACGAAAACCTTGACTGATCTTCTTAGCTAAGCCCGCCACTGTGTTGACAACTAATTTTTGCTATGGTAGCATCATAAGTGCAGATTTAAAAAAGATGCGCCGAAGTGGCGGAATTGGCAGACGCAGCGGACTCAAAATCCGCCGGTGGCAACATCGTGGGGGTTCAACTCCCCCCTTCGGCACCATAATTTGTCCAAAAACCCTTGTGCCACAAGGGTTTTTGAGGTCTTTATAGAGATTTTTCATTGATCATTTTAAAATATACCCTAGGAAATGGACAGCAGGGGTTTTTAAAACCCTTTATATTGGACAGGTGGAGTTTTTGAAACCCCTTCATTTTGGACAGGTGGATTTTCGAAACCCTTAATCTCGGACAAATAACGGTTTTGATTCCAATTCAGACAGGTATTACAATAAAACTGAGTTGAATTGGAGGAAGGCCGCATGGCTAACAAGAAATTTACTGAAGAAGAAATGAATCATCTCCGAGCAAGTCCTTATGTTTTGGATGTAAGTCCCAGTATTGTGCATTTTTCAGCCAAATTTAAGGAACTGTTTTGGAATTCAATACAAGAAAGAAAAGAGCCGCGAGATATTATTATTGAACTCGGCATCGATCCGGATATTCTTGGCATAAATCGTGTAAATGGATTGAAGAGTATGATACGAAATGAAGTTCGGGCCGGGAAAGGGTTTAGAGACTTAAAAACATACGGGTCATATCTCAAAGACTACACAGATCCAGAAGCCAAAGTAAAATACCTTGAACAGCAACTAGCATATAAAGATCAGGAAATAGAGTTTCTAAAAAAAAATTGTGTCTTTAGGCCGGGAGGATGCGGAATCATGAATGTCCCCGCATCTGCCAAATATGCAATCATTCGCGAGATGACACAGCGAGACAACAATTTACTGAATATTGCTTGGCTGTGCGCGGCTGCCGGTGTTTCGCGATCCGGATACTACCATTACCTTGATACGGAAGACCTGAGACGGCAGCGCGAGGAGCAAGATCAAAAGAACTTCCTGATCGTTTTGGAGGCTTACAAGTTTCGCGGCTACAAAAAAGGAGCCCGCGGTATTTACATGCGGCTTCTTCATATGGATCCTCCGGTGCACATGAACATTAAGAAGATCCGACGCTTGATGAAGAAATATGGACTTTTCTGTCCTATTCGCAAGGCAAATCCGTACCGGAGAATGGCCAAAGCACTAAGAACCAGCAATGTTGCCCCCAACCTGCTGAACCGGGAATTTGAAACACACGGTCCCCGTGCTGTTCTTCTGACGGATATTACATACATCATTAACGGGAAGGCGCCACGATGCTATATGTCTACTATCATCGACGCCTGTACAAAAGAGTTGCTCGCATGGGTACTATAGTGGACCCAGGAAACTAGACAACAAAAACGGTTAATTTAAGATACAATATCAACATGAGAAAACATTATACAGATGCCTTCAAGGCCCAGATGGTGCGAGAAATGCTAAAGGAAGAAAAAACAATCACCCAACTCGCATCGGAATACGGGATTCATCCTACACAGCTTCATAAGTGGAAGGCCATGGCCATCAAGAACCTGCCGAACCTTTTCTCCGATGAGCGCAAAGCCATTGAGCTAGTCGAAGCATCGCATGAGCAGAAGGTCAAAGAACTGTACGCCGAGATTGGTAAATTAACTACACAATTGACGTGGTTGAAAAAAAAATCTGGCATCAACCTTGAGTAGGGTGGAGCGTCTAGTGCTGGTAGACAGGGGAGATCCGGAAATGCCCCTAACAGTCCAGGTTGAATTGCTCAGTCTCAACCG
>JBAZGB010000003.1:0-73728 GCA_041653135.1 Eubacteriales bacterium
TACTGGAATTTGCGCTGGTCGCAGTTCTCTCCGCCTGTGTTGGTGATGTTACCGTTTAAGGTGGCGGAAGTTGTGTTAATACTGGTGGCTGCGTTTGTCTGCACTGTCGGAGCTACGATATCGCTAACGTTAACTGTGACCGGAGAAGGAAGAGCAGGGTATATTTTATCTTGAGTACCATTATCATGCCATTGTCCTATCTTCGCGACAGTCAGCGCTAAATAGCTTGAACCAGCAGCCTTAGCCTTAAATCTTACTGTTGCAACAACACCTGATGAACCCTTGTAAACCTGAGTTTGTGAGCCTACAGCACTAGCAAACCAAAGGGGATTCGTTTCGGGATGATTTTGCACTTCCAGTGCGTTAACCGGGACTCCTTTGGTTATACTTATGGGTTCCAAAATATCATTGTTATAGCTCATCTTAAACTCAGCTCCCGACAAATCCGTAACATCGTTAACCTGAACAGGAACGTCAAACTCCTGGTTAAGGTTTACGTTTGCCGGTGCTGTTATTCCTATTGTGGCTGCGCTCGCCCAGGCGGGAATAGCCAGGCAAAGTATAATCAGCAATCCTAAAATGGAAAAAAGTAATGCTTTTCTCCTCAACACTAATGACCTCCTTTTTCATAAAAGTCTTGCTTCATAAAGTTATTGCTTTATAGATCTTGCTTTTCAACAAGCCCTTTCCTTTATCTTTACGCACGCCCTCCTTTCAAGTTAAGAGGTGTATCGTATACAACTGTTTTTCAACCGCTCATTTTTATCTCATGCGCTCCAAATCTCTTCTTACAGGCCCATGTTTTGGGCTACCCGTAGCAGGTCAAAAATATCGACCTCCTCATCATTATTTACATCTGCTTTATTCGCTTCTGGATTGGTATTCGGATCCAGACCCATCCTGGCTGCCGCCCACAATATATCAAAAATGTCTATTACGCCGTCGTCATCCATATCACCAAGGCGCAGAATCACGTCCGGGAGTTCGACAACTTCACCGTCGCCTATTGTTACCGGCCGGATTTCTTCCTTCCAGCTTCCGTCAGGCCGATCGAAAGATACATTGTAGCTGTCTGCAGACGGAGGACATACACTGTAACTGCCGTTAGAAAGTGAAACCGCGCTGGCCATAATATTGTTGCCTTTCTTTACATTAACTACGGTTCCAGCGTGATCAGGTTCGGGGTCGTCAGCATAAACTTTCTCCAAAAAAACGTTTCCTTTGATTATTGGGCCGCTGATTCCCATTTCTATCAAGATATCATTAAGTATTTCCTGTTCTTCATCCGTCAGTTGAATAAAGGCATTATGAAACAACTGACAGTCAAAACCAATATCTATCAAATCCTGTTCGGTAATATTGCTTACGTTTATAATATACTGTTCAACCAGGGCGTCAAATTGCGGGCACGAAATATTTCCGGCCTGGTCAATTTTAATTGTATTCAGCAGTTGCAAAAAGAACTCAATTCGCTCACATTCCCCCCAGTTCCAGGTTGAGTTCATCTCCAACCGAAAGCTTAAGGGAAGGGAATTCCGTAATGTTTCATATAACTCGGCCAGATAGGTAATATCGCGGTTTGATGGGGAAACGGCTTTGACAAACCCTTCATACCCGCCGACGCCATCGCTCTGGTGAGTATTTACATAAATTTCAAATACCTGTGACTGAAGCAGCCCGGAATAGCTAAGACCAAACTTCGCTTCCAGCACAGTCTGCTGCTGCACGGTTAAAACAGGCTGGTTGCCGTTTATCCCTAAAAAAAGCGCCTGGTTTAAATCCTTCGATATATTTACAAGTGATTCAACTTCCTGGGCATTTAAAACAGCCAGTTTATCCCATAGAGGTGTTAAAGCCTGCACGCAGTCAATACTGTTCATCTCACTTTCTTCAGCCCGGACCGGCGGCGCACAAATAAACAAAACGGAAATAATAAAGGCAAAAGCAAGCAGAGCCAATTTAAACCTCTGGAGAATGTCCTTCACTCTAGTACTCACTCCTTTCATTAACCACTAAGCCTTAAGATTTCTTGTTTGAAGAAATTATTCACTTCTTAGTCTGTTCGAAACTCATTTACAAGCCCATGTTTTGAGCTACCCGGAGCAGGTCAAAAATATCTACATCCTCGTCCTTAATTATGTTCGCATACATCGCTTCCGGATCGGTATCCGGATCCAGCCCCATTCTGGCCGCTATCCACAGGAGATCAAAAATATCAATTTCGCCGTCGTTATTCACATCGCCAAGGCGCAGAGTCACGTCCGGCAGTATGACATCACCACTTACTACGGTTACCGGCCTTTTTTCCTCCTTCCAGCTCGCGTCATCCCGGTCAAAGCATACATCGTAGCTGCCTGCGGACGGAGGAGATACACTGTAACTGCCGTCAGCAAGAGTAACCGTGCTGGCCACAATATTTTCACTTCCGCCTGTTTTTACATTAACTGCGACCCCGGCGAGACTAGGGTCGGGATCTGAAGACTGAGCCTTCTCCAACAAGACCTTCCCTTTGATTGCAGTCGGCGGCGGGATTTTAAGATCAACTTGTTCTACATCACCACTGTACCATTTAATAGTCACCGGAGTGCCGTAGTAATAAGTCTGTGCTGAGTAGAGGCAGCCGTTAACCTCAACCTTAAAAGTAACCGTTTTTCCCGCATCCGCGCTGTAACCGGTCACAGCAAGTTTTTTATGATCGTGGTCACCATAATAACCCCCGGTGAAATCAAATTCGGGGCTGCGCAGAGCGCCGTCAATATACGCCGTGACTATTCCCTCTTCTACCGTCTGCCCTTCAGTAGTCCATACACTGCCATAATACTGGGCGGGCATTAGGGGAAGCGGATCATCGGCCGCGGCCGGGCCGGCCAAAGCTAAAAGGCAAAGAGCGGCGCTGATCAAGACCAGAATCCACTTTTGGAAAACTTTTGTTTGTCGGTTCATTTCGAAGCCCTCCTTAAAATATTTTAAAGACCAGCCCTTTGCAACAACCCCCTGGATTTAAAAAACTATCCTTAGTTAAATAAAGATCAAGGAACCGAAATTGCTTCCAGCAAACGTGCGATCATGGCCGCTATCTCTGCGCGGGTTACTTCTTTTTGCGGCCCGTAGGCGCCATCCGGGTAACCCTTTACAATACCTTTTTCGGCTACGATATTTACCGCCTCGCTTGCCCAAGCCGGGATTTGTTTCTGGTCGGCAAAACTTGCCTGGGGAGGTTTCTGGTCGCCAAGTTTTTGAACCAGCACCCGGCTTATAATCGCCGCCAGTTCAGCTCTGGTAAGCTGCTTTGCCGGTTGAAAAGTACTTTCCCCACCTGTTCCGATATACCCTTTCAGCAAACCTTCGTAAACAACCGCCGCGACAGAACCTTTAGCCCACTCCGGAACATCCGCCGCATCACTGAATATGGCCAGCTTCGCGTTGTTTCTGGCATCTATGCACGGGCTGCATCCTTCCATGCCGGGATCAACGGTTTCCAGTTCCAGCGCCCGGGCAATGATGGCGGAAAATTCTGCCCGGTTGATCATCTTATTCGGGCGGAAGGTTTTATCCTCATAGCCGCTGATTATCCCCTGCCCTACCAGTTTTTCAATAACCCCTGCAGCCCAGTGGCCCTGCAAATCGGTAAACTCAACAGCCTGTGCGATGGGGGCGGAAGAATCCTGGTATTTAAAAACAGCTTCCTCACTGTACAGGTTGTTTTGACATGCAACAGCTTTTACGGTGGTAGTTGTTTTAATCGTGAATTTTTCCTTGTATTCCTGTCGTGTGCCGCTCTGTTTCGGATCTGACCCGTCGGTGGTGTAATAAATAATTGCCCCCCCGGTAGGAGAAGACAAACTTATCTCCAGACTTCCGGTAAAACTCCCGGGCTCCGGCGCAGCCTCGGGCTTTTTGGGCGCCTGCTGTATGCCGCCGGTTCCACCGCCCGTCCCGCCGCCGCTAGTCGCTTGCGCCGGCACGTCGGCAGAAAGATTTACACTAAGATAGACACCCTGTTCATATTTGACTTCCGCAGGGTCAGACTGCGCAGGATATTCCGTTCCTCCAGCGGCTACTTTAAAAATAACCGTCTGGCCGAACACGCTCTGTTCACCTTCGAAACATGCGCTGAAGACGCCTTTTTCTATGGTATCCTGAGCATACAACTTTCCTCCGATATAAACATTTACCACGCCTGTTTGGACCAATTCGCCGGTATTGTTCTTTACCGTTCCTTCGTAACAGCTCGGCACTACCGGCAAATCGGCGGCCAGAACCAACCCGCCCAGGCTCAAAGCGAAAACAAAGGTCAATAAAACTGCATATAAACGCTTCATTTTAAATTGTCTCACCCAGTCTGCCCTCCTTGAAATATTTAGGTAGAGTTTAAAAATGCTAAAATTATACTTTAAGACTCCGTCAGCGCTTTCCAGAACCTTTCCAGTGTCACTGCCGCCTCAGCCCGCGTAACTTCTTTGAGCGGCTGGAAGGTACCGTCCGGGTAGCCTTTCAGGATACCCTTCTGGACAATTAAATTTACCGCCTCCCCAGCCCAATCCGGGATCTGCTTCTGATCGCTGAAGCTTGCCGGAGCAACCGCCGGTGGTTGCTGGGCGCCGACCACCTGATTAAGCGCCCGGACTAAAATTGCCGCCAGCTCCGCTCTATTCAATGGCTTGTGCGGCCGGAAATAAACTTTTCCGTTCTCTTCCGGATAGCCCTTTAATATACCCGCGTATACAGACGCGGCGACAGAGCTTTGCGCCCAGGCGGGTATGTCTGCTGCGTCACTGATATTTTCCAGCACTTCCGGTTCTCCGGCGCCTAAAACCAGAATACGCGCCATCATGGCAGAAAACTCTACGCGGGTAAGGAGGTTTTCCGGCCGGAAAGAATGATTCTCGTAACCCTTGAATAATCCCTGATCAATCGCCTGCTGGGCAGTGTCTTTTGCCCAATGCCCCTTTAAATCATCAAAGGCTGCCGGCAATGTGTCCTCAGTTACAACCGTCAGGTCTACCTGCTGCTTTGACTTGCTCTCCCAAATTACTTTAGCAAGACTCGTACGCGCAAGATACTCCCGCCCGTTAACCAAAACCTCGAATTTTACTTCTTTGCCGCTCAGGTCATCTTTACTGTAAACAAGCAGCCGGCTTGTATAGGGGTCCCATGCCGGCACTCCATAGCACCCGTTGAAAAAAGGCAGTTTGCCGCAAAGTTTCCCATCAACAAAGGCTTTCACCTCGCCGGAAGCAACAGCTTGTCCCGCTTCGGTTTTAACCGTTCCGTAGTACAGGGCGGGAAAAGCCACCGGGGGCTGCGTGGAGGAATCCTGCTGGGCATATGCATTACCCTGTAAAAATAACAATGTTCCTAAAAAGAAAATGAACATCCAAAACTTTTGACCCAGGTTCTTATATTTTTTCTGCATCAATCTTTCGCCTTTAAATATTGCTTTCAAAAAATATATTTCCCTTCAGCTTCTTTATTCAAGAAAATAAAGCTTATCTGGTGCGGCGGGTCCGCCGCACCAGACAGCTGTCTATCAATTATCATCCTGCATTATCTGCAAGATAACAAATCAGACGT
The DNA here is from genome assembly GCA_041653135.1 of Eubacteriales bacterium. Taxonomy (GTDB): domain Bacteria; phylum Bacillota; class Desulfotomaculia; order Desulfotomaculales; family Nap2-2B; genus 46-80. Next base: position 5,575 of record JBAZGB010000003.1, read on the forward strand.
GCAAATAATACTACTGTGGTGTTTTATGGGTTTTGAGTCTCTTCTTCGTACAGCAAGTCATCAAACATTGACTGGCCAACTTCGGCAGCCAGCGTCTGAGTCTTGGTCATGTATACCCAGTAGCCGTCGCCGTTGAACACCAGGTACAGCGGGTCGAGCGCCCAGGCTTCAAGCGTACCCTGGGAAACATCGGCCGCCGTAAACCCGGCCAGGTTGGCCATCCTGTTGGGATCGCCGTCGATATTTACGTCCTTTATTCCTGTGTTCGGATCGAGATCAACGACGATATCCAGTCCGTGGCCGCCCGGGTTATAGGTCTTCTTGCAGGCTTCGCAGGTGGTTCCGAGCATCTTGCCCAAGAACTCAGGCTGGTAAAGCTTGTCGCAAGGATAGCCTTCACAATTCGGACTGTCGCAATCCGGTACTTTGCAATTGCCGATAATATCAATCTCTATCGCCGGCGGCAAGGTCATCTCGCTCGGCATGGCTACTCCGACCAGGTTCCAGCCCTGCACCACAGTTCTGGTGGGCGGGATATCTTCACCGGGGTTGGCAACCCGGTTGAAGACGTATTTTGCCACATAGCAGTTCGGAGCTCCTTGTGTTGCTCTTTGCTTCGTCTTTACGTAGTAGGCGTAAAGCGGATCAAGTTCCTCATCGGGGGCAAGGCTATCCCACTGATAGTCTTTATAGGTTAGAATATCGGCAAAGCTGCTCGCCGGCATCAGGGAATCCATGCCGCCGCTGCCCACCAGTTCCTGCGGAGTGGAAAGGACCTGCCAGGTCTCCGCATTCAGCACACGCTTTAAATCTACAGGATCGGCAAAGGGGCCAACTGCAACTGTGTTGGTTAGAATGACTTTTCCGGTTGTCTTGCCGACCAGCTTCGCCTGCACATAGACTACACTGCAAACACAGCTTGCGGAAGGATAGACATAGAAGTGTGACTTCACGGTGCAGTATGGGTGAGTGTACTTATCCCAGCCATGGCACACTTTGCAAAGCAGCTCGCTGTGGTCTTCATTATAAATGTCGCCGCGGCCATCATAGGCGCCTTTAAAGTTGAAGGTAGTATCAAGCGCCGTATCCCAGGTTGCGCAGCTGGGCGGGCAGAATTCCTTGGGGCTGGTCCCGGCCCAATTTGTATCGTCTCCATCATCCGATCCACGCAGAGAAACAATAACGTCATAATTCTCAGTGGCATGGATATCGTTTCCTGCATCATCCTTTAGCCAGATTGCCGCAGACAGCGGCCAACCGGCAACGGGGGCATTCTCGACAGAACCGAGTTCAATATCCTTGACCACTTTTACGGTAATATCCAACTGGGCCTGCGTTGCCTCATTGACAAATGCCTTGCATCTGGCAACAGACCTGTTAAGGTTGATTATGGAACGGCCTTCGATTGTCATTTCACCCAGTTTTTTCGGGTAGAATGTTACGCAAATCCCCGTTTGGCCTTGCGGAATCCAAATGTGGGTGATTTCGTTGCCAGCAGCGTCTTTAAAGATACCGGTAACATTTTTGTTCGTATCGTAAGCGATAAGGTCAACCTTTAAACCGCCTGCATCCCTTACCGTTGTCAGGTTGCCGAACTTATCATAGACATCGATGCAGAAGTTGTAAGGTTTGTCAAGGGGAATCGGGCTCTCTTTCGGACAAGACCTCGGTCCGATGCAACTGGGCACACCAGGAGAAAGCGTGATGGTCCGGGGAATCGCTTCCAGCCAGGCGTGGGGCATTGTTTCAATGCACCCTGGAACGACAAAAGGACTATATAAAATGTGTGTCCCGCCAGAACTGGTTGCCCCGGCAAAGTCCTCTAAGGCCTCGGCAGCCATAAGCTGGCAATCCACAGTAAAGGGCGCAATATACTCAATCTCAGGATCTGCATTGCAGTCCTGTACTTCGATTGTACGCGCCCGGATGGTATAATCCAGGCCGTAATCCTCACAGGCCGGCAGCTTTAGCTGGGCTGTGAAGATGGTTCTGTCTCCCAACTGCCTCGTATGCGCGACCACGGGGCAGATCGGCACGCCTGTGCACGGTTTATAGTTCGCGGAACAATTTTCAATTATAGTTTCCCCATCTTCTATTACGAATGATCCTGGTCCACCGGCGTAAGGATCCTGCGCCGTCAGGCCTTTTTTATCCACGAGGTCAATAAGTACCGGCCAGGTGTCAAACGGCCAGGGTTTGTTGCAGGTACCCCAAACCTCTCCGCTGACCTCGATTGTAGAGCCTTTAGTGTAAGGAGCAGCGGGTAAATCAAGCGTTATTCTCTCTACAGTGCGCACTACTCTCAGCGCCATGCAGGATGAGACGCCACCGGTAAAGCACGGATGGCGCAGCGTGATGCAATAGCTTCCATCCAGGCAGGTGTTCTTCACCCTTAAGCCCTCGATTTGGAAATAATTGACTGTACCTATTTGCGGCAGGTTTTGTTTTTGAATAACAAAGGTAGCCGTGTGACTTACATTATCAATCACCGGAATTGTCTGAAGAATAGTACCAGTCATAGGATCTGAGCCACTGGTCCAGACCCGTATAGCAACAGTTCTCCCAATAGCCGGAGAAAGATCAAACTGTGTAGCATTCGGGTCGGAGATTTCCGGGAAATCAACCACTATCGGCTGATCTGCAAATACTCCCAGGTCAATATCGCCAAATAAGCCGGAATAGATCCCGTAATCATATGTGTGACTGCCCTTGACGACGTTCATATTCATGCCTGTATACGGGTTTAGTTGAGGATTCCCGTCAGGACCCAAAGCAATAATCCCTGTGTAATCAACCGGCGCCGCCAGTGATACTCCGGCAAACATAAAGCAACACAGAGCAACTACAGCTAAAACAATGCTAAGTTTGCCCCATTTAGATATATGTGACATCTAGGTGTTCCCTCCTTCGTAAATTGATTAGCCATTTAATAAGAACATATAAACCAACTATAAACTACCTCGCTTAGGTTGAATCGCCCAAGTCTTGAAATCACCTCCTTTTCCTAAAAGGGATCCTTCCCGGCATTCCCCCTTTCTAAAAGATGACAAGCTCTTCTCTCTTACTGAAACCTGCATTGCCAAACAATTCCTCGCGTTAAAAGCTTCCTCGAGGAAAATTATATCTGCCCGCTTAAGATCAGCCACCCGTCTTCACTGGCTATTATATTGCATTAATAACGATAAATTACTGCCTGAAAATATATATAAGCAGACTATAACCCCAGAGCTAAGATTTTTCCTGCCCTGGAAGATTAATGGCCGGTCTTCCTTTTTTTTCTTCTAATAACTGCATAGTTCTACAAGATGACTTTGAAATCCTTCTGTCCTGAAATAATTTTTACAGTGCTATTATCAACAGATCCTCTACACGGAGGAAATTAATGACTTCACCCGCCGCAATGAGTAGTTTTTCCGGCGCTGTCTTCCATCGGCGCCTTAATGGCCCTGTCCGCCAGCTTTGTACCGCGCCAGCCGACATCAAACCCACCTGTCATGTTTTTGACAGGCAGTCCCTGCGCTCCCAAAACACCGGCGACCAGGCCGGAGGAACTGCCGTCAGCGCAATAAACAACAATTTCATTCAGGCCTCCCCGGGCCGCGTGTTCGGCCAACAAACGCTTCAGCTCGGCAATGTTTTGTTTTTCAGCCATGTTTTCCGCCGGGGCAATCCAGACGGCGCCCGGAACATGGGCGGGATCGTAAACAGCTTTATTCCTTACGTCAACAACCAGGGGGTCGTTACCAATCTGATCGCCGGTATTATGGCCGGTCCTGTAATCGGCCAGGGAATTGTCGTTGTCGTCATCAAGAATCTTTTTGAGTCCGGCAGGACTGATCAGGTTGTCCGCCTTGCCCAGATAAAGCTCGCCCCGCTGGTCATCAATAGTTACCGTCCCGTTTTTTTCGTCCCAGGCCACATGTGCGCCAAGCTGCTCGCTGACAAAACGGATCGGAACATATATTCGGCCGCTTTTTAGGATGACTGAAACCCCTTCTCCGGCCTCAACTCCGCTAATTAACAGCCTGATTGCCTGCCCTGCCTGTGCCCATCCACAACCAAGCAAAAATATACAAATCAGCAGAACCGCTATCTTTTTCAATAAGATGTTATCACCCTTTTTGCTTTATTTCTGCCAATGAAAATTCATCTGCGAAGCACTTTGAGAAACTTTCCACCTTTACCATCGATCTGCCAACTTATATTTGTTAGACACCGGCAGCAGGGAAAATGTTCCGGTTTTTCAAAAATAATTTTAGTTTTTGCTTTTAACAGTTCTGCTTCTAGTTTATTCAGCTCATTTTTTTTATATGGTGTCGCCGCTCACATTTTGATTTTTTTTGATGGATGGTCTTTGCGCTATTGAATCTATACACAAAAAAACCAGGGTAAGGAAGAAAAAGCCGGAAGAAGTCAGGCAAAAGACACAGAAACTTTTTAATATCTGCGACTGATAAATAATCAGGGCGGAGCAAATGAATACGCTCCAGAGGGCTAAAAGAAAGGCCAGGACCCGGCACCACTTGCTTTGCCGGGCAAAGAAGCAGAAAACAACCAGCAAGGCGGCGGCGCCCGCGCCGGCAACGGCAAAAGAAACCCTTCTTGCGATAAACAAAACCGGTTCACTGCAGCTTCTTGTGTAACAGAACAACTGTGACAAAGGCGTGAGAAAACCGTTGAAATACAGATATATTAAAAGAACGGCGTTTATAAAAGAAAGCAGCGCAGCCCACCTGGTCAAGGAAAGCAAAAACCTTTTTTCTGTAATCCCGAGTCCCTCCTTAAAATAATTTAAGCGTAGGCGTTTTTACTTTTTCAGAGAAACGCAGACCGGACAATAACCATTATCGACTATGACTGTCGACCTTGGCTTATCCCAAACCACTTTGCCGCCCAAAGACTCCGCAGTCGCTTTCAGGGGCACGTAAAGCCTCCCCCTGACGATTTTTGCGCGAACAGCCAAATTAATCCGCTTACCGTTTTTAAATGCTGTTGCGCTGCCGGGGGTGAATTGAACGCTGTCTTGCTTTCTTGTTACAGTTGCGGTTCTGGCAGCGGTGTTCCATTTTACTGCAGCCCCCAGATTTTCTGCGATCGCTCTGCAGGAAACCAAAGTATGTCCATTCTCGACCAACATATCGGCGCTGTTAATACTTTCCCCATTAACCAGCACACGAATCTGGCCGGCTATCCCGGGAGTCAGAAAGAAAATGCCTTGGAAAGAAACCAGGACTACCGTCAATACCAGGAATACCTTTAATTGATCTAAAAACTTTTGCCTGTTGAAAGCGTCACTCATTAAATAAAACCCCTTTTTGCTTTATAAAGAAAACGAGTTGTGGCCGCTGGTTGCGCACAGTTTGGTTTACACGGCTTCTGTCGCATTGTTGGCCCTGCCTGGCGGAGGGCTTTCTTACCCGGCGCAATTGTCCTGATTTTTTTAACTCACCTGCTGCTTGATAAACATTCGTTTGTAAATTTCTGGGCCTGCCGGGTTACGAAATCAAGCAGCAGTCCATGGCTCAAGATAATGATAGATCAATCATGGCATATCATCATCTTAGCGCTTGCCACACTAATCCCATCCTCTTTGTTTTAAGCCTCGTGTTCTTCCTCTCCGGCCTGTTTCATCAGGGCGGAGAACTCTTCAGCTTCCAACGTTTCTTTTTCTATCAAGGTATTGGCTATCAAATGCAGGGCACTGATATGCTTTTTCATAATTTCTTTGGCCCGGTCATAATTAAGTTCCACAACCCTGTGTACTTCCTTGTCGATTGCGGAAGCCACTTCTTCTCCGTAGTTGCGGTCCCGCGCCAGGTCACGTCCCAGGAAAATCGTTTCCTGCTTGTGGCCCAGGGTCAAAGGGCCAAGGTTCTCACTCATTCCGTATTCCATGATCATACGCCGGACTATCTCGGTTGAACGCTCCAAATCGTTCTGGGCGCCTGTACTGATCTCCCCCAGGACAAAATCTTCGGCGACCCTGCCGGCCAGAAGCATAGTCACCTGATCTAGAAGCATGGACTTTGTCATATAATAACGGTCTTCCTTAGGCAGAAGCAGTGTGTAACCCCCCGCGCGGCCCCTCGGGATAATCGACACCTTGTGAACCGGATCAGTATTCGGCAGCAGATATCCGACCACGGCATGCCCGGCCTCGTGATAAGAGACAAGCTTTTTTTCCTTCTCGCTGATGACCTTGGACTTTTTCTCGGGGCCTGCAATCACGCGCTCAATGGAGCTTTCCAACTCACGCATGCCAATTTCTTTTTTGCCGACGCGGGCGGCTAATAAAGCGGCCTCATTAACCAGGTTGGCCAGGTCCGCTCCTGTAAACCCGGGTGTGCGCCTGGCCAAAATGTCCAGGTCTACATCATCACCTAAGGGTTTACCCTTGGCATGGACCTTTAAAATTTCTTTGCGGCCGGTTATATCCGGTATATCCACGGTTACTTCCCGGTCAAACCTGCCGGGACGCAGCAGGGCGGGATCCAAAATGTCAGGCCTGTTGGTAGCCGCAATAACAATAATCCCCTCATTGGGGCTGAAACCATCCATTTCCACGAGAAGCTGGTTCAAGGTCTGCTCCCTCTCGTCATGCCCTCCGCCCAAACCTGCCCCTCTCTGACGGCCCACCGCGTCAATTTCATCAATGAAGACAATACAGGGAGCATTTTTTTTGGCCTGATCGAACAGGTCCCGGACCCGTGAAGCTCCCACACCGACGAACATCTCTACAAAATCGGAACCGCTGATGCTGAAAAAAGGCACTCCCGCTTCCCCGGCAACAGCTTTGGCGAGAAGGGTTTTGCCTGTTCCCGGGGCGCCGAAGAGCAGCACCCCTCTGGGGATACGCGCTCCGAGTTCGGTAAACTTCTTGGGGGTTTTTAAGAATTCGACCAGTTCGACAAGTTCTTCTTTTGCCTCATCAGCTCCGGCAACGTCTGCAAAAGTAACTTTTTTTCTTTCGTCAGTGTGCAGCTTGGCCTTGCTTTTTCCAAACGACATTACCCTGTTTCCGCCGCCCTGTGTCTGCTGCATCATAAAAAAGAAAAGCAGGACAAAGATAAGGATCGGTAAAACGCCGGTCAGGATATTGGTCCATAAACCCGGCGGAGGCGGTTCTTCCGCTGTAATCTTGACCTTCTTCTCCACCAGCAGTGCGGTAAGATCGGCATCGTTCTTTAAGCCGGTCACTTTAAACTTGACGCCGTCCTTTTTCGTGCCGGTGATCAAATTAGTCGTGTCCTTGGCCTGGATGGTTACCTCCTGTACCTGCCCCTGATTCACATAATCAAGAAATTGATCATAACGCCATTGCTTTATGTCAACGTTTTGAGGTTGCGCATATTTAAGCAGGGCTATGATTACCAACAGGATTAGCAAATAAATACTGAGGTTCTTGAGAATCCTGTTCAATAAAGCCACTCCTTCTTAATTTATACTGTTTTGAAAAGGTTTTCGTTTAATAAAAATTGTAACATATCCCGCACTTAGTTTCAATTATGCCGTTGCAGCAGAACTCCCCAGGATCTGAAGATAAAGACAGTTAACAGTCCCGCCGGTTACTTTCCAGTCCTGGGATAAACGCAGGCCGCCAACCCAGACAATATCGGCGCCGCTGACCACCAGTGGAATCCTGTCCCGTTTATAACGGGCGACTTTGCTGTCAATTAAAAACTTTTTTAGTTTAATCGTCCCGCCCAGCCCAAAAGGAGAAAAAACATCTCCTTCCAAACGTCTGCGCACAAAGAGGGGGTGTTTGATAAGATCATAATCAAGCAGGGCTTCATTCGGGGACATTTCGGAAAACGGCGGGGCATCCCTTATGTCGATAACTTCCGCTTGAATGCGAAGATCTATTTCGGGAACATAAGTCACCCCGGGTACAATTAAGGGGTGCTGGTAGGGAAGTACGGGAATTGGTTCCGCTTCCCGGAAAAACTGCAGGACATTGTTGGTCTTCAGCGCACGGATTCCCCTTGGAAGAATCATAACCCGTCCGCCGGCTTTTTTATGCAGCAACTCCGTCAGCTTTTCAACATGGTGGTAAGAAAGTTCCTTCATCTCCCCGGTTACCTCATTCCAGGCCAGGCGCAACACACGCCGGCAAAGCGGGGCGGATAAGGTACGCAGCTGATTATTATCTAAAACAACCATACCGTTTTTTTCATTTACTTTTATTTTGTCCAGATTGATCAAGGCCAGTTCCTCAAGGTAAGAATCCTCTTCGCTGCATAGATTGCCAAGCTGCGCCAGTGTATGGACAATTTGAGGGTTGTATTCACGTTCCAGCAAAGGCAACAAATTCAAGCGGATACGATTCCTGGTATAAACGGGTTTGAGGTTTGAGCTGTCCTGCCTGACAGGCAAATTATGCTGCAGACAATATCCTTCTATTTCCTTGCGGCGTATTTCCAGGAGCGGGCGAATGAACAGGCCGCGTATATAAGAGATACCTTTTAAACCGCTTATGCCGGCGCCGCGCAGAAGGTTGAGAAGGATCGTTTCCGCCTGATCGTCCGCATGATGTCCCAGGGCTACCCTGCGAGCGCCCAACTTGCCGGCAAGTTGTTCAAAGAAAGAAAAACGAATTTCCCTGCATGCTTCCTGTAAGGACAAACCCGAGTTTTTATGATAGCTTTTCACATCAGCTTTTTCTATATAACAGGGCAACTCCAGTTTTTCTGAAAATTCCCTAACCGAACGGGCATCCTCTTTTGCTTCCTCGCCCCGGAGTTGATGATTCAAGTGGGCAACGACCGGAATTATCCGCAAGTCGCCCTTTAAGGTCCACAAAATATGCAGCAGGGCGATAGAATCGGATCCCCCGGAGACGCCGATTAAAACCTTGTCTCCAGGTTCTAACATTTCCAATTTTTCGATCTGTGATTTAACCTGCTTAACTAAATCAATGCCAGCCAAAAATCGACACCTTAATACATAATCTCATACTATATATTTCCACACTGATATACTTTTCCCTCCATTTTTTTATCAAAGCTTCTTTTTTTAAAAAATACCGTCAGTATGGATATATCGTCGGGAATCCTGTCCACCCCTCCAGCGCTGGCGACGGCCAAATTCAGGAGAAGATCCGCAAGATCCTGGGGTTCAATCTCGCCTGCACTCTGAATTACATCCCTCAGCCAGTTTTCCTTTCCTTGCGGCCCGCTGTAAATATCCAGCATCCCATCGCTGACCATAACCACAAGATCACCCGGCGCAAGTCTTCTTGAAACAGTTGCAACATCGATATCTTTTATAATTCCCACCGGAAGAGAATTAGCCCTGACCGAATTAACTCTTTTACCCTGCTTCAAAAAACTCGGCGGGGCGCCAATTTTTATAAACTCGGCCTGACCGGTGTATAAATCGAGGGTAATCAAATCGACCGTGGCGAAACTATCCCCGGGGAACCTTAACATCATCAGGGAATTCACAGTTTTGACAGCCAGTTCCCGCCTTAATCCCGATTCCAAAAGCTTCTTCAGCAGACCCAGGGCAGTACCGCTCTCGCGCGCGGCGCTCTCTCCTGCGCCCATCCCGTCGCTCAACATGAAGGCAAACTCTCCTCCTTTTAGATGGACAAAAGCGTGACTGTCTCCGCAAACAACGTTTCCTCCCTTGCCTATTTTGGCGATGCCTACTTTGACCTGGTACTTGAGCCCGGGGTATAACCTTAAAAAACAAAGGTTTTCCCCCAGGGGACCTGTGCAGTTAACCGACGGCGCCGATAAAGATTCTTTACACAAACGGGAAAGGGCCGGAATTAACCTTGCAGAGCAATCAAGGCAATCTGAGCAGGGCAGTCTGCTTATACCCACCTCAATACCATAATCATCATTACGGGACATTTTAACGTCGGTAACCGGAATGCCTGAATGCTTCAGCTTGTCCTTCAGATAAACTTCCCTGCCGGCAAATTCCTGAACCTCCAACTGCAATTCGGAAGACAAATCCTCAACTATCTCCGATATGCCTTTGAGTTGCTCGGAAACGATTTCCTTGCTTTCCAGAATACGTTTGGTCCAATAGAGGTTTAGTTTATAAGTATCGTACAGACACGCTATTGTTATAGCCAATTCCCTGGCCCTCGTACAGCGTCTTTTTAAAAACTCCGGCAAATCCGAAACCGTTACCTGGCCGTACAGCTCAACTTGAGCGAAAGTATCCAACAGGCTCTGATAGGTAAGGTAAAATTCCCGTTCCCAGCAGATTTGATACACACCACAGCCGTTGCATACCTTTTGTCCTATTTCCCTGAAGAGATCCTGAAGCGCAGGTTCGCGGCGTTCTTCCGGAGCGGCCACGCAGGTTTGCGCATACCCCATGGAAAGATCTTTCAAAACACACGCCCACTTACTCAGCCGGTTTCTAACCAGTCCCTGCAATCTGCCGCCGGTTGTGCTAAAAGCGGTATTTCCGGAAATGATCAGGGAAAAAGACTCCGCAAACTGTTCAATTTGCCGGGCTGGAAACAAAAAAAACAAAATAATTGCCAGACAGCTTTCGATAATTATGGAGACCAGATTCCCGAAATTTTTAATATAAATAAGTAAAATGAGATTGCCGGCTAAAAAACCCGCCGCAACTCCCTTTTTTCCCATACCCCTGCAGAAACCCGCCACAAATCCCGCAAAAGAGTATACTCCCGTCAAAACAGGGACAGCTACATAAGCCAGGCCCGGGATAATTCCCATCAGGGCTCCGGCAACAGCGCCCTGACCCATACCCCCTCCACAGGCAAGGACAAGGATAATAAAGCGGCTCAACAGACCCTGGAGAGAGACATCCCTGAACTCAAGCCCGCTTGTGCCTGCCAAAACACCTGACAAAAGAACCAAAACAGATAACAGCTCTTCTACTTCCAGGCCCTGTGAACTGCTTATCCGGGAGAGGGAAGGAAGGGCTTTTAAAAAGATGAAAGTAAATATACCGGCGAAAACCGCTTCAAAAGTAACACTGATGTAATCATAAGGAGAAAAATCAACAAAGGCGAGGCAGCCGATTTTTAGAATCAGGCTGAGCGCAAACACTACCGCTGGTATTACAATTAAAGGTTTTTTAACATTTCCCTGATAGGTAAGAAATATCCAGACCAGCATTACTGACGCGCATTCTATCATCAGGGAAGAACCCTTGGCTGCTGTTGCCAGCCCCAGAATGAGTCCGATGACCGACAACAATGATGAGGCAGGCATAATAAAAGTAACAGCTCCGGCAAAGGCAGCGGCAAAAGGGACAAGCTCCCCGAACAAAAATGATCTGCCCAAAAAAAATCCTGCCGCCAGGAAAAAAAACTGCTTTCCAGAAACAGAAGTCCCTAGTTTGGCGAGCAGGTTGTTTTTGTTTGCAGGGTCTTTTTCAGATAATTCCTTTATCCGGGCAATACCGGCAGTATGCTTGACAGACTTTTTCTTTCTAATCCCCTGTTTTTTTCTCAACCGGCGAAAGGGATAAACTTCAGATTTATTTAACACCTTAGGCCCACCTCTTATACATTTAATTAAGGGCTGGCATCCCTTAACTTTAGATTATAGTATAAAAGGCAGGCATTTATTGTCATTACTGGTAACATACGTTATTTTTTTATCGACAAATTACAACTCACTGTTTGCCTCCCGAATTGCAAGGCCATACATGAGATCCGCTTCACTGACTTTCAGCCGGGGCAGATCCAAATAACCAAGGATCTGTCTGACGATCCGAACCCCTGCGATTATTATATCCGCCCGTTCCGGCTGAAGGCCGGGCAGACAGCGGCGTTTTTCAAGCGGAAGAGAGGATAACAAGGAAAGTGTTTTTTCGACCTGTCCCGCTGACAGGTCGAAACCATGCGCCAGCGAAGGATTATAAACTCGAAGGGAAAGAGATATGGCCGCAATAGTGGTTACCGTCCCGCCAACCCCGATAAGATTTACAGGAGAGATTTTCCTGATTTCTTCAAGAGTGGAAACCAGCGGGATAAGAATTTCCTCGTCAGTGAAGTTACCTTCTGTGGCGCGTACCGCACCTATCTCCTCACTCCGGCAGTATAGCCGGCCTGATGCTTTCCAGGTAAACTCGGTACTTCCGCCGCCAAGGTCCATAACAACCGCATCTTGAGTATCAATACCTGCAGGTAAGCCGCTCAGCGCTCCCTGGTAACTCAAGAGCGCTTCCTCGGCGCCGGGGAGCACTCTTACTTTAAAGCCGGTCCTTTCGAAAACAGCGCTGAGAAAATCTTCACGGTTAGCCGCGTTTCGGACTGCGCTTGTTGCTGCAATAACAACCTTTTTAACCTGCCAGTCATGAAACCTCTTTAAATAATCCTCTATTACGGACACAGTGCTTCTGATTGCCGCAGGCATAAGTCTGGCGGTTTCAATTCCCGCGCCCAACCTGGTAGTAACGAGATCGGTGTGCAGAGGTTTTATTTCTTTCCGGCTGTTTATTTCCGCGATAAGCAGGCGGGTTGAGTTTGTACCGGCATCAATTACGGCGACTCTCATAAATCTTCCTTAATATATACATGCATAATATTTAAGGGGCATTTGCGAATGCCCCCCGTTTTGCTCTATTCTTCACGCCTTGCCGAACCACGGCCGCCACGTTTAGCTTCCGTGCTGCGCCGCAGGTGAGTCTGTTTTTCATCACTTTCTTTTAAAAATTTATTTAATTTCTCTTCAAAAGAAGCAACCAGTCTGTTTTTTTGGTAACTATTCTCCCCGCGTATAACTTCAACCTGCTTGATGGACAGGCCGATCTTACCCCGGGGGTCGATCGAGATTACTTTAACTGCCACACGATCATTTTCTTTTAAAAAATCATTAATATCCCTTACATAGATTCTGGCAACTTCCGATATATGAACCAAGCCTGTTTCGCCATCCGGGAGTTGAATAAAAACACCAAAATTAGTGATCCCCTTGACGATCCCTTCTAAAACACTCCCTACTGTAGCCGGCATAACCTTTTTTGGATATCCTCCTTGAAGCCAGAAAAGCCCTCTGTAAATTATATGCAGGAAAATAAAAGGGTGTCAAGGATCATCTTTATTGTTTTTTATCTGGTTGCGTGGTTATGATCCGGGATTCGCCGGACTTAACCAAACCCAATTTCTCCCTTGCCATCTGTTCAATATATTGATCTGACTGGACATGTTTTAACTGCTCGTGCATTTCAAGGTTCTTTTCCTTAAGCTCGTCCACCTTTTTTTGGACTTCCCTCATCTCGTCCTGCATTGTATAGAGCTTTTTAAACTGCAGCGTAAAGGAGGCAACCAGGTAGATCAACAGGACAATAAGTATTAAAGACGACAGTTTGCTGATCGAAAAACGAAAGGTCTTTTTCTGTTCGGAAAGGATTTTACGTGAGCTGTTTTCTCTTTTCTGCCGGCGGACGGGTGAGATCAAGATTCCCTTTCCTCCTCATCTACACCAAAAATCCCCAGGTTTCCGTGGATTACTATAACTACCTCATAACCCTTATTGCGGGCACGGTTAAACAATGTTGCCACTGTACTGCCGCTTAAGCGAAGTTTTTGAGCAACCTGCTCATTTGAATGCCCCATTTCCTTCAGCACAACTACTTGCCGTTCGCGAAAACTCAGTTTCTCAACGCCCCGAATTTCTATTTGCAAAGGATATTACCCCGGCTGTCCACAAGAATTGTACAAGTTGTTGACATTTTAATTTTATAATTCTTTATTTGATAATAAAATCCTTCTCCAATTAGAAAAAATATTTACGAACCTTTTTGAACATTTTTACAAAATACCGGATGCCAGAAACAGGCAGTGAAAAAATTCTGCAAAACAACGCATAAAAAAAACGGCTTAAAAGCTTTGAATATAACAAAACACCAAGGGCTAATCCCATAAGAACATAAAAGCGCACTTCACCCTGGTTCGCCAGAAGAAGAAGAGTCAGAGCCGCTGCGGTAAACAACAACCAAAAAATGAGGTCGCCTAAGAAAACAGTTCTTCTTTTAATATATAAAACCCGGCCGCAAGCCCTGTAAAAATCGTAAAGCGCTCCAGCCAGGAGGCCGATTCCAATAATACAGGCAAAGGTGAATAAACTTTCATCCAAGGCCATTTTTTGCCACCATCACTTGCTTAAGCGGCCGAATATCTTGTTCTTCCCCTGGGACCTCTGCATGGCTTTGGATTTTTCCCTGAACTGGATTACCGCAAAAAAACCCTGCGCGGTAAGTGTGCCCTTTTCAAGGTCAAGCTGGGTTATGCTTAAGCCTTCCCCTTTGAGAGACAAAATGCCCATATTGGTATCCAGCATAATCTCATCATCGTTGAACTTTTCTACATGCTGAACACCTGTAAGCGCCAGATTTTTCCGGTCTGTAAGCATCACTTTATTTCCGGCCTGTTCTTCCATTTTAACCTTCCCCTTACCGAAATTTATATATTCTTATGCCTTAAAGAAGGGGAAATATGCGCAAAAAAAAAGTGGCCGTTCGGCCACTTTGTTATTCCCAGAGTTTGCGAATTTGTATATCCCTATAGTAAAAACTTACAATGTCTTCAGGTGATGAACCTTTCTCAGCCAGCTTTTTAGCCCCCCACTGACACATCCCTACCCCATGCCCGAACCCTCTTCCACTAAGGACCAACGAGCCTTCTTTAACCGCAACGCCGGTAAGTAAAGTGGAACGCATCAGATCACTGCCTACGGCAAGCCGCAGAGCAGGCGCGCTAACCGTAACGTTTCCGAGCTGCAACTGCTCAACTCTTCCGGAAGGACCCCGTTTTACGACTCTTACAGATTCAATAGCCCCGGCATCTTTCCCGGTTACTTTTTTCACCGCCCGGCGAACCTGTTCGATCGGTATCCGCTTTTCCCACAGGCGATTCTCAGGCTTTGTGATAGACAGGCAGTTATCTTTCACTCCAGCTTTTACGTAGGGAGTTGGCGTTTTAGTATAACCGAGCCCCTCGGCCGCGGAGGCTGTAACCCCTCCATCACAGGCATTAAACCAGGCTTTAATGTACTGACCATTATAAGTGACCACTTTACCGCGGGTAAGTTTCACAGCCTGGCGCACGCGATCGTTTATCCTTGAAGTATTATAGGCCTGAGATTCCTGAATATCAGTAGATACATCGGTACCGTGCAGTTGACGCACCCGACCGCTTTGGATGTTTTCCATCGTAAAGGTCCTTGCCAGGATTGCCTGAGCTGCAAGGGCATTTACCGGCCAGGCGGGTTCCATTTCCGCCGCCACTACGCCGGCTACATAATCCTCAAGCTTAATTTGTTTTTTTTGCCCTGTCTCGCTTATGTAAATCGAAATAGTTGGCTCTTTTCGCGGGGCGCCAGGAACCGGTTTACGTGAAACCTGGCGGGCACACGCCGTCACCGAAAGACAAAGTATAAAACCGACAACCAGCATCCCAGTGAACCGCTGCTTCAATTTTTTCCCCTCCATATACTAATTGAGTGTTTTTATTCTTAACCTGGCGGGAAAATAATATGTGCTCACTGGAAGGTATCTTAACACCTCCTGCCAGCTTTTTCCGCTTAAAAAGATAACCTTTCCTATTAAAATTGTCCTTCTTAAAATAGTCCTTCAAGTAAAGGACATTTTTTGGGCAAGGCGCCCTCACTTAAGGTATCTTTTTAGGGGCAATTTTAAAGACTAAACAAGCACACCATCCCTCATAACACACCACCTCCTATAATGGTATATATTGTTAATTATAGCATTAACAGGCAAGTATTGTAGTAAGCTCAGAAAGTCAATGAGTGACCTTGGACGAACAAAAAAAAAAGAAGATAACCAGATATCTTCCAATAGCTCTTAATTACTATTGAGAACAATAAAAGGGGACCTTTAAAGGCCCCTACAGGTAATCTTCTTGTTCGCTTCCTATTTTCCTGTCCTCAAGGACTTTGTACATTTGAAAAACCAGCTTGGCAGGCATACTTTCCGCCAACACGCAGACTTCCACCTTAAGCCGGCGCCGTCCCAAGCTAATCTCAATGATATCACCGGGTTTAACATCGGCGCCTGCTTTTGCCGCACGCCCATTTATGCTGACCAGTCCCCGGTCACATACTTCCTTGGCTATTGTTCTTCTTTTGATCAACCGGGAAACTTTCAAGTATTTATCTACCCGCACAATATCACCAAAAAAATGAAAATGATTCTAAAAAATGTTTTTAAATCAGGAAATTACTTCTCTTAACGATTTTCCAGCCTTAAACACAGGCACACGGGTAGCGGCGATGTCAATTTCCTGCCCTGTCTGAGGATTGCGGCCCTTACGGGCGGCACGCTCTCTGATCTCAAACGTCCCGAACCCTACCAGCTGAACCCTATCACCCTTTACCAGGGCTTCTTCGACAGTTTCAATCAGGGCTGAAACTGCCTTCTCTGCATCTTTTTTAGTAAGATCCGATTTTTCAGCTACCTGTGCAATTAGTTCTGCCTTGTTCATAAATACCCCCCTCATTGGATTTTGGTATGTTTTATTATTCGCTATATTTATTACAAGTTCCTTCCGCCAAGAAAATAATTCCTACTTTTTTTATTTTTTTCAACCTTTTTTGCTTCTTCCCACCAAACGTCCAACTCATCCAGGGAGAATTCGGAGACCTTTTTGTTGTTGATCCGGGCTTTTTCCTCAATATAATGGAAGCGGTTGATGAATCTGTTTACCGTTCCGGAAAGAGCTGTTTCCGCATCAACTCCAAGTAGGCGGGAGACATTTGTCAGGGCAAAAAACAAGTCTCCAACTTCCGCCTCCACCTCTTCAGGAACGTTTTCTGCGATTGCCAGGGTCAGTTCTTTTAATTCCTCTTTAACCTTTTTCATCGCCCCGCTGTAATCGGTCCAGTCAAACCCGACTTTAGACGCCCTGGCTTGTACATCATCCGCCCGCAAAATAGCCGGGAGGTATTTGGGAACATCGTCTAAAATTGAATCCCGGGGGATTATTTTTTTCTCCCTGTTTTTGATCGCTTCCCAGTTCGATTCCACTTCAGAACTGTCCGCCACTATAACATTGCCAAATACATGGGGATGTCTTTCAATCATTTTTTTAATAATCCCGGCGATTACATCATTAAGATCGAAAGCGCCTTCTTCCCTGCCAAGTTGGGAATGAAAAACAATTTGCAGTAATAAGTCTCCCAGTTCCTCACATATTTTATACACATCTTCCTGTTCTATAGCGTCAACAACCTCGTATGACTCCTCCAGGACATATTTCCGCAGACTCCTGTGTGTCTGCTCCCTGTCCCAGGGACAACCTTTCTCAGAACGCAGGATCTCCATTATTTCAACAAGCCGGTCCATCGGGTAACGGGCTTTTACCGTTCCCGAACCGGGCGGCAGATAAATACTGGTCAGGTGATCTATCCAGTCAAGGCGGTCTATCCTGTACAAAGGGTGTTCTTCAATCCTTTGAAGACCAGGGACTCCTGCGGCCCTGACAATAACGGCCTTGTAATCAGGCGGATAGCTTTCCATTAAAACCAGCTTGATATCTGAGGCGACAAGACGGTTGTATACCTGAAGTATTATATTTCCTATATTTGGCTGGGGGAGTTTTCCTTTGAAAGAGGAACCGTCCAGGATAAGAAGCCCTTCTGAAGGGTCAATGCCCAGGGCGGCTATTATGGCGTCAAGAAAGCTCATCGCCGGCAGAACGTCAACGTCCAGGTTTAACGAAGCCGCTTCTTTAATAATCAGCGCAACTGTTTCTTCCGCAACAAACGGGTTGCCCGGCACGGCGTAAATAACAGCCCCCCGGCCGGCCTGCTCAAGCACACTGGAAGCTATTTGTTTATAAACATCCTGAAAGTTAGTTCCAGCTTCGTACAAGTTATCGAAAGTAGTGAAATCAATCCCCTGTTTTTTTAACCACGGCACAACAGGATGATCCCCTGTACGAAGGAGTACCCGCTCGCCCTGCTTCAAAGCCTCCCATACCATCAGGGGAATTTGCCCGGGGCTTCCGGGGCCCAATCCCACAATTGTTATTGGGACCTTTTGTTTAAATGGTGTTTGGTCCTCCCTTTGGCAAGACGCCGAAGACATTATTCTTATTTTCTCTCCTCTGACCTCAAAAGAAGGTTTTTGGCAACATTCCTTCTCTAACATACGACTTACTTGACGGTAAGTAGTTATTTGGTCGTTTAAAATGATATTAAAAAGTGGCCTCCGGCCACCTTTTTATTGTTCCATTTGTTTGGCTAAAAACCCGGCTGCCGTTTCCGCCAGTTTCAGCTCCAGTTCACCCATTCTTTTCTCCGGTTCTTTTGAGGCCAGAATTACAGCCCCAATCGGATCTCCACCACAAATAATCGGCGCGATTACTTCCGAAGAATATTTGCATTCACCATTATCTATAATCATACATTCTTTACAAAACGGATCATCTCCGGGGTTGTTAATCACCACTGTCCTGCGCCCTTCCATAGCCTTTTCAAGAGCAGGGCCAATCGGCTTGTTAAGATACTCTTTTTTAGGAGCGCCTGCAGCAGCAATTATCGTATCCCGGTCAGCGATACAGGTAATATGCCCTAAAGCTTCATAAAGTGAATCGGCATATTCTTTGGCAAAGTCCCCTAACTCTCCAATGGGTGAATATTTTTTTAGGATCACTTCACCTTCCCTGTCAACAAAAATCTCCAAAGGATCGCCCTCACGGATACGTAAGGTTCTGCGGATTTCTTTGGGGATTACCACTCGACCCAAATCATCAATACGACGGACAATACCAGTTGCTTTCACGGATCACCCTCCCTCCTTGTTTTTTAAAACTGAGCAAAGATCCTTTATTGATAGTATATAACAAGGGAAAGAAGGTTATTCATTTTTTACCAGTACCTACGAAATAATTTTCAGATTTCAAAAAATCCAATATTACTTGCTTTTTCAGCTGCTGCTCATATTCTAAATTATCCCTTAAGGTCAGGCAAGCTTTTATTTGACAAGCTTTTATTCGTTTACAAAAGACGTCGCAGAAAGTTTTCAATAAAGGCCAGGTAACTGACAGGCTCCAAAGGAGAAATCCTCGTTTTTAACCTGATTTCAAAATCCTCGGAGTTATTGAACTTGACCTGGTTTTGATAATGACGGACAATAGCGACCAGTTTTTCACCGCTTAAAGAGTGCTGACTGTGAAACTGCATCCGGTAACCGCCTGCATGTCCGGTAAGGGCTTTTACCCCGGCCTGACTGGCCAATACTTTAGACTTTGTGATCATTAAAAGGTTGCGCACCGGCTCCGGTTGATCCCCGTACCGGTCAACCAACTCTTCCTCCATGTCCAGTATTTCTTCCTCCCTGCGGAAGGACGCCAGACGCCGGTAGAGATCAATTTTTTGATCGGGGTCAGGGACATAGCTGCTTGGAATATAAGCCTCTACAGGCATTTCTACGGAAGTATCAACCGCATGCTGGACAGTTTCACCTTTGGCCTCAAGGACAGCCTCTTCCAACAAACGACAGTAAAGATCAAATCCGACCGCGGCAATATGGCCGTGCTGTTCAGACCCCAGTAAATTTCCGGCGCCGCGGATTTCCAAATCCTTCATGGCTATTTTATATCCTGAACCGAACTCGGTAAATTCACGGATCGCCGCCAGCCTTTTTTCCGCAACTTCAGAAATAATCCGGTTCCTGGGAAAAGTAAAGTAAGCATAGGCCAGTTTGTTTGACCTGCCCACTCTGCCGCGAAGCTGGTATAACTGCGCAAGGCCAAGGTTCTGCGCATCCTTGACGATCAGTGTATTTACATTCGGTATATCCATCCCGTTTTCAATAATCGTTGTACAAACCAAAACTTCATATTCGCAATTAACGAAATCAAACATTACCTGCTCCAATTCGTCCTCACGCATCTGGCCGTGGGCAACGGTAATCCTTGCCCCGGGAACCAGGCCCTGCAGCCAATGAGCGATGCTGTCAAGGTCAACAATCCTGTTATGCACAAAATAAACCTGGCCTTTACGCCCAATCTCCCTGCGGATCGCCTCCCTGATCAGTACGGCGTCTTCTTCAAGAACATAGGTCTGAACAGGAAAACGGTTCTCCGGCGGGGTCTGGATTAAACTTGTGTCACGCACACCAACCATTGACATATGAAGAGTACGGGGAATTGGAGTGGCTGTCAGGGTAAGCACATCAACATTTTCCTTTATTTTTTTGAGCTTTTCTTTATGAGCGACCCCAAAACGCTGTTCCTCGTCGACTACAACAAGCCCCAAATCTTTAAAAACAATGTCTTCCTGAACCAAACGGTGGGTCCCGATTACTATATCCACCTTACCGGAGGCTAAGGCGGAAATTACCTGCCTTTGCTCCTGGGCGGAACGAAACCTGCTGAGCATTTCGACTGAAACCGGAAAACCGTTGAAGCGCTCCGTGAATGTATTGTAGTGCTGTTGGGCAAGAATAGTCGTGGGAACCAGTACGGCAACCTGCTTTCCCTCCGTCACCGCCTTGAAAGCAGCCCTTAAAGCAACCTCTGTTTTACCGTAGCCTACGTCGCCGCACAACAATCTGTCCATCGGCCTTACCTTTTCCATATCAGCTTTAACCTCCTCAACAGTTCTCAGCTGATCGGGGGTTTCTTCGTAAGGGAAAGAAGCCTCAAATTCCCGCTGCCAGATAGTGTCCGGATTGAAAGAGTGCCCGGGCAACTTTTGGCGTGCGGCATATAAAGCCAGCAGTTCACCTGCCATTTCACGAACGGCTTCTTTTACCCTTCCCTTGACACGGGACCACTCGCTCCCTCCCAAACGCGACAGCCTGGGGGTCTCCGCCTCTGCGCCAAGATATTTTTGGACGAGGCCTACCTGATCTGTGGGCACATACAGCCTGTCTTCCCCGGCGTACTGAACAAGCAGGTACTCCTTCTGAATACCTTCTATTTCCAGGGAAACCATCCCCTGATAACGGCCGATTCCATGATTTTGATGGACTACAAAGTCGCCAACCTTCAGATCGGCAAACGGTTCCGTATGTTTTGACCGCCTGCGCCGCTCCCTTTGATTTTTCACCGGGCGGCTGAAAATTTCATTTTCAGTAATTACAGCCAGATTGGCGGAAACAAATTCAAACCCCTCGTTTAAAGCGCCTAATGATATTACAACCTGTCCCGGTTTTAATTCCTGGTTCAGGTTTTCTGTTGTAAAGGAGTTAATTCCAGCGTCAATTAAAGATTCCTGCAGACGAAGGGCGCTCTTTTTGCCTCCAACTACCAGGACGATTAAGTAACCCGTTTTAACGAAGTATTTTATTTCCTCAAAAAGAGTTTCCAAATGCCCGTGAAAAGCTCTTCTGCTCTTTGCAGTAAAAGACACTGTATTTTGGGAGATTTCCTCCTGTGATTGTCTTTGCAGCAAAGACAGGTAAATAACCCGGAAACGGCTTAAGGCTACTTCAACATACGGCCAGTCAACATAACCGTCCTGCTTCAGGGGAAGAACTTTCCCGTTAATCATCAGCTCCGTATAGATTTGTTCCCGTTCCCTGCCGATACTTTCAACAATTTCTTTTATTCTTACGGGGTCATCCATAAAAACGGGACAATCTTCGTGCAGATAGTCAAACAGGGTTACAGGCCCGGGATAAAAATAAGGCAGCAGCTGCTCCCATTCCAAAGAATAAAAACCTTCCTGCAGTTGTTGGATGACTGTTTCGGCAAACTCGACAAGGTTATCGCCCATTTCGCCGGTACCGGTCCGCTTATTTTTTTTCAACTGGTTATGGTAATCAGCTTCTATTCTTTTTAACGCCGCGGCTCTGATTCCTTCATTGGATACCAATTCCCTGGCGGCAAAGAAAGTTATTTCCTGAACGTTCTCTTCCGACCTCTGCGATTCCTGATCGAAAAGCCTGATCGAATCCACTTCTTCATCAAAGAATTCTATCCGGAAAGGGCGCTCGAAGTTCAATGGAAATATATCAATGATGCCGCCCCGGCTGCTGAACTGACCCCTTCCCTCAACTAAATCGACATATTCATAGCCAAAGTTTAAAAGCCCGAGTTTGAGTTCCCTCAGGTCAACCTTTTCCCCTACCCTTATGCTGGTTCTAGTTTTCAGAAAGACATCCGGCGGGGATAGCCTTCTAAGCAGGGCTTCGACAGGGGAAACAACTACCATACTTTCCCCCTTGCCTAACGATTCCAAAACCTCCAGCCTCCGGGAAGGCGCTTCCTGGTCGTGGGCCAGCACTTGAAAGGGCAGCAGTTGCCAGGTAGGGAAATAACAAATCCGGGTATCCGGCAAAAAAGCGCCCAGTTCATCAACCAGAGCAATCGCTTCGGCATCCCCGGGTGTCACGACCAGTACCTGGCCCTTCTGCCGGCAGGCAACTCCCCCAATCAGAAAACTGCGCTGGGAGCCTGACAGGCCGGTAACTGTCTGACGTTTAAGCCGCTTGTCCAGACCCAGGCTTAAACTTTTAAATTGGTTCGTTTGAATTAAAGGATGGAACAATCCCTGCATTTGATTACCTTTCAGCCTAAAAAGGCATTACAAAAAGAGTTTTAACAGGCTTATCTACTAAGGCACGCGCCAAAACAAGGACAAAGAAGTACTTATCCCTTATCTATATTATAAATTATATTACCGGCAAAATGAAAGTGAACAGAATCTTAACCAATTTTATCTTGAGCTTTACCTGCAGTCAAGACAAACGTCCTGAAACTGGCTGTTTATGGTATCCGGTTATAAACCAGGCTGTTTTAATATATTATCGGTAAAATCTCCCTGTTTTATACCGTATTGCGTTTTACAGGCTTGTTTGACTTAAATAAGCGCTTCTGATACCATCAGGTAATAGACTTTTTAAATGAGGTGTGAATTTTGGGCAGCGTAAAAGACCTTACAGTTTGCACGCCGACTGTTAGAGATCGCAGCGGCGCCGGCATTTTTTCGTTTTCAGACCGGTACTCTGTTTTTGACTGGGGGGAAATGCCGGATCAAATTGAAAACAAAGGCGCCTCCCTTTGCCTTGCAAGCGCATATTTTTTTGAACGGCTTCAGGAAAAAGGAATTAAAACACACTATCTTGGAATTATTGAAAATGGAGAGGCAAAAAGGTTGTCTGAACTGTCAGGTCCATCCAATTCCATGAAAGTGAGCCTGTTCAGGGTTATCGAACCCGCTGTAAAAAACAATGAATATGATTATTCGGCCTACCGTCTGGAGGGAGCCAATTTTCTTATTCCCCTTGAAATAATCTACCGGCGTTCGCTGCCGGAAGGTTCCAGTGTATTTAAAAGAATAAAGGAAGGCGGCTTAAAACCTGAAGACCTCGGGTTAAAGGATTCGCCCGTTCCTGGTATGGTTTTCGAAAAACCTTTTCTTGACGTTTCAACCAAGCTGGAGGTAAGCGACCGCTATATCGACTGGAACACGGCAATGAAAATTGCCGGTCTGGATGATCGGGAAATCGAAGATATAAAGAGAATAACTATTTTCGTCAGTGAACTGATCACACAAGAAGCAGGCAGGCTGGGACTGAATAACGAAGACGGAAAAATCGAAATGGGATTTGACGAGAACAGAAAATTAACTGTTGTCGACGTATTGGGCACACTGGACGAATGCCGCTTTACCTTTCAGGGAGTCCCAGTCAGCAAAGAAATAGCAAGGATTTATTACAGAAATACAGATTGGTACCGCGGCATCGAGGAAGCCAAAAAAATAAATAACATAACCTGGAAAAATGATTTTCAAGTTATGCCCCCAAAACTTCCGTCAAGGCTGAAAGATCTCATCGGACTTTTATACTGCGCCTTCGCCAACGAAATAACGGGCAGGGAATGGTTCCCAAACGTTCCCCCCTTAAAAGAAATCGTCCGCGAAGCAAGCGAGTTTATTTAAAAAAAATTCAGTTCCGGACAGGCACGCTTTTAAAGCCATCTCCATATTATTAAATACATTTTAATAATATTATGGGAGGTGGCATAGTGCTACCGGGCTTATGGACCTTGGCAGTTTTGTCGTTAGTAAATGGTCTTTTGCTGCTGGTATCGTACATTGCCAATAACACTTTTCCTCAGCCTCTTTCCGAGGAAGAGGAAAAAAAATGCCTGGTTCAACTTACCAAAGGAAGCGATGAAGCAAGGAATAAGCTCACTGAACATAACTTGAGGCTTGTAGCCCATATCGTAAAAAAATACGACAATACCGGTGAGGATTTAGACGATCTTATCTCGATTGGGACAATAGGATTGATTAAGGCGATCAACACGTTCAACCCTTTAAAGGGAACCCGTCTGGCAACCTATGCGGCGCGCTGCATCGACAATGAAATATTGATGCACTTAAGATTCATCAAAAAAACGCGCTCGGAAGTTTCGCTTTATGACCCTATAGGGCTGGATAAGGAAGGCAACGAGATTACTTTAATTGATGTACTTGGAACACACTCGGAAATCGTTGCTGAAACAGT
This sequence comes from Eubacteriales bacterium, assembly GCA_041653135.1. Taxonomy (GTDB): domain Bacteria; phylum Bacillota; class Desulfotomaculia; order Desulfotomaculales; family Nap2-2B; genus 46-80. Next base: position 29,995 of record JBAZGB010000003.1, read on the forward strand.
GGAAAACCTTTTCGAGAAAAAAAGGCTGCTGGAAAAAATATGCAAGCTGAACAAAAGGGAAAAAAAAGTGCTTGAACTTCGCTTCGGCCTTGGAAGCGGCAGGCATGACACACAGCGTGAGATAGCCAAGAAACTTGGAATATCAAGATCGTATGTTTCCCGAATTGAAAAACGTGCGCTGAATAAATTGACAAAGGAGTTTAACGCCGAGGGCTGCCAGTAAGGCAGTCCTTTTAAATTTCATATTTCGCCGGTTTGAAGGATATATTCTCATTAAGCGGCGGAATGAAATCCGGGGCGCCGATTTAAAAAAGTAGTCCCTTGATCTAATCGCGGCAGCGGGAAGCCTTTTTTACGGCACCTGAAAGCTGGTCTTTTTTTTTCTTTTTTCGTTTAAGCCGTTTGATGTCTCTCCGCCAATGGCGACAGGAATAGTCTGCAGAATAATCTTTAAATCCAGTATTGGAGAATAGTGCCGTATGTAGTATAGGTCAAACCTTAATTTATCTTCCGCTGAAGTGGTATACTTTCCAAAAATCTGGGCCATTCCTGTAAGACCGGGTTTTACAAGATAACGGTAATGGTAATCCGGCAACTCGTTGACAAATTGTTCAACAAAGAAAGACCTTTCCGGTCTTGGCCCTACGATGCTCATATTTCCTTTAATAACATTAAACAGTTGGGGCAGTTCGTCCAGGCGGGTGGCTCTTAAAATTTTACCCGCGCGAGTTGTCCGGGGATCGTTTTCAGCGGACAAAACCGGGCCGGTATGTTTCTCGGCATCGTAAACCATAGTACGGAATTTGTACAGCAAAAACGGTCTCCCTTTTAAGCCTATTCGCTCCTGAATATAAAACACCGGCCCAGGAGAACTTAATGCAACAACAAAAGCGCAGGCGGCCAGAACCGGCATAAGGACAATCAGGCACGATAAAGCGAGAAATAAATCAGTCGTTCTTTTTGTTATTCCCTGTAAAAATGACAAATGTATATCCCGAACTTCTACAACAGGCAGGTCATTAAGCTGGAGCATGCTGCCATGGCTCAGCATGATATCATAGAGGTCAGGTACAACGTAAGCTTCGCGGCGTGATTCGAGACAGGTCTTTATTATGCTTGCCTTGTTCTCTCGGGGAAGCAGAGGCGAAACTAGAACTGCATCTACACTTTTCAACAGGGCAGGAAGGCTGTCGAGGTTCTCCAAAGAGAGTACCTTCCGCACTCTGAACCAACACCCCGGCGAGCCAATTAACTTTTCGAGGACTCCCGGCACTTCCAGATCATGTCCAATGACAAGCAGTTCTTGTCTTCCGTACAACCGTCTTTCAATATACCAGAATAAATACCTCCAGACGCAGATTATCAGTACCTGGATAATCATAGCCAGGATTAATACACTGCGCGGAAAGGCAAAACCGCGAAACCAAAAAGTAAGCGCCATGGTTACTATCATGACACCCACTATACCCGTAACAACACCCCTAAACACGGAGGAAGGCCCGTTTCGCCGGCCCTGATATAACCCTAGCCCTCCAAAAAGAGCCAGGGTTGCTATCCCAACCCAGGGAATAACCTGTATAAACGGCTGCCAGTTATACACCGGTACTTCAACCGGGAAACGAAAAGTAAAAGCAAGAAAATACCCCAGGAAAACAAGCAGCAAATCTCCGGCGGCCAGCAGATAAGGCAGTAAAGGTTTTAGTATTCGTAATTTAAACATATTACACCCAGAGTTAATCATAAACTCTTTTTCAGGCGGGATAAATATTCTTATAGTTCCCTACTCTTGCTTTATTTCTCAGCAAGGTCCTTTTTTCTAATGATCGGCCATGTCTTCTGCCCGCAGATTACTTTTTCGGGCTCATCAGCTTCCTCAAAGTAATTCGTCAGGGACCACCATGCTGATCTGGAAACACGTGTATCATCAGGCCACTTCAGGGTGATATAAGGCACATCTCCAATCAGATCTATCGGCCCGTCCGGAAGCTCAATATCCCTTCCATCGGTTAATAGAATTCTTATCGTATCGTCCTCCGGCGCAATCTCAGCCACGACAAAAGGCGTTTCTTCAACCTCTACCGGCATGGATTCATTGCCCAGGCAGACCAGAAAACCGCCATTTTCATCTTTTTGCAGATTATCCGCGAAAAGCATTGATATTTTGCGGTGTATTATAGGATTATAGTCAGCATACCAGGTTCCTTCCTTATCAATGCGCAGTATGGATACCATTTTATCACCCGGTCCTTCTATATTAAGAATTGTAAAGCAGTTTGTAATCCCGCACCATACGGGCAAGTGAGAAATCTCTTTTTGCCTTATGGTACCCTGAAATGCCCAGTTGTTTGCGCAGTTCAGAGTCTCCCAACAATTTGATCATTTTTTCTAAAACCCGGCTTTTATCTCCGGGATCAACTAAAAATCCTGTTTCTCCGTCCACAACCAACTCCGGAACACCACCGGCAATACTAGCCAAAACCGGCAGTTTATTCAACATAGCCTCGATTATAGTCAGCGGCAGCCCTTCCCAGAGTGAAAACAGGCAGAACACATCAAAATCTCCCATTAAAGCGGCGGCGTCTTCCCTGCTTCCCAAAAGGAAAATACGTTTCTGCAAACGGTTTATGTTTATATAGTCCTCACACTGCTTCCTCAATGACCCGTCTCCGATCAGGACAAAATATATGTTTGTGCTGCTGTCAACAGATAACAGCTCCGACGCCAATTCCAGAAAATAAAGGGGGTTTTTTTGTGCGCTCAACCTGCAAACAGTCCCCACTAGAATATCATCGGCGCTCAAACCCAGTTCAGCTCTTAATGAACCCGGCTTCAAAAAGTCAACTCGGGGAACTCCATTATATATAACTGTCAGTTTGGAAGGAGCTATGCGTTTCTTAACACCCCAATCAAAATCCGCCTTTGATACACAGACCAGGTTTGTGCTTATAATTGCGGCCGCCTTTTCCGCCGCCGTATAAGAAAATTGTTTGAGCCTTCCTTGTTCCGGGGTAATTCCCCAACCGTGAACAGTAAAAATTATTTTCTTTGTGCCGGCCAGAAAGGCCGCCGCCCTGCCAAGTATTCCCGCCTTCGAACTGTGGCAGTGGACTATGTCAAAACTGCCCTTTGCCATCAACCGGCTGAGCCTCCACAATGCGCTCAGATCATGCATTAAAGAAACGCTGCGTCGCAGTTGGGGAAGCTCGACAATTTTTACTGTGTCAAGCTCTTTTAACCATTTAACCAGTTCTCCGCCCGGACTGCAAGCCACTGTAATTTCAAAATTATCCTGAGAAAGACCGCTGATCAGATAAAAAAGCATCTTTTGCGCGCCGCCAAGTTCTGAAAGGGTGATAACATAAAGTATTTTGATCTTTTCCAAAAGTCCCGGCCTCCAAGACTCTCACGCCTTCCTTTAAAAACGGCATGATTTTCACGATTACCTGTCAGGAGCCCTTAAGAAAAGCAAAATCGCACTTAAGGCATTGACCTACCTTTGTTGATTAAATTTCATCCTTATAGCCGGCGAGCTTTAAGCGGCATGGATGCCCTATTTTGCCGGTTTCTACGACTTTTCTATATTTACCTTGGGTCCTTCAGTCAGCGTTTTTAACTGTTGAAATGCTTGTTTGGAAGATTGATTTATCTTACTTGCTTTCTCCAGGAACTCGTTGGATTCCTGATCCTTCCCCTGTTTATCCTTAAGCAGGGCCAGCCAGATAAAAGCCGCACCCTGGGTTTGGCTGTCTGAAGCGGCCTTAAGCAAATATTTTTCAGCTTCCGGCAGGTTGCCGAGAAGCAGGTATGATTGACCCTCATACAGCTGTATACCCGGAGTAACAGACAACATGGGACCGTCTCTCCACAGCTTTTTTTCATCCGCGCTTAGGCCGGACAGCCGGCTTTTTATAAGCGAAGGCACTTTGAGGGTTTCTTGCATGTACGACCGGGCCGATTCTTTCTTGCCCTGGGAAAGTTCAGTTCTTGCATTAAGAGAACAAATCTTTACCAGATTTTCATACGCTGAAATGTCATACGGAGCAAGTTCTACCGCCTGTTTGGCATAGTTTACCGATTGTTTGAGTTCTCCTGCATACATGTACGCAGTAGACAGATCCTGTTTGCAGGAATAGCTGTAACGGCTTAATGAAGAGGCGCGGCGCGCCTCAACAAGGGCATTTTTATAATCACCCTCATTGAAATAAAAACTTGCCAGTCTTGAGCGGTATTCGGCGCTCAATGGATTCCTGACTGCGGCAAATTTCAAATACTGCAATGCTTTTTGTGTATTTTCGGTCTCTTTTATCGATTTGGAAAGATACATATTGGCCGATGCAAGACTCATTCCCAACAAAAGAAATATTAAGCAAATAAGCGAAGAGATACTCAATATAACCGGGTTAGCGGGCTTCAAATTTCCTGATGATGCAGCAGGCTGTTTCCCGGAATCTTTAGCTTTCCGGCGCTTCTTCTTTTTTCCTGCAGTAACTTTGGCTTCTTTATGCTCTCCATCCACCCGGCCGGATGGCGTTGGCTGATGTTGAGCGGGTATCCTATCCGCCCCCGGTATCGATTCTAAAACCCGCAGACAGGCAAATAACGCCCATAAAACCATAGTTAAGGCGGACAAGGAAAGATTAAAATCGATTAAGGCATGCCCCCCAACCACTACAGCGCCGGCAAGTATGGTAATAATCAGTGTCCGCCGGTTGCCTTCCGGTAATGAGTTCCGGTAAGTACGGCGCCCAAGCCAGAAAAACGCCGCCCAGATTCCCAGGACAACCAGCAACCCGATGATCCCCGTCTCGACAGCTACCTGAAAGTAGTAACTGTGCACTTCTGTGGAATTATAAAAGTAATGCTGGAAGGAATGGTAAGCCTCTTTCCAGCCGCCGCCTCCCCAACCGAGCAGGGGACGGACTTTGATCATGTCGAGCGCATCCCGGACAAAGTGGAACCTTTCAAAAGCATTCCGCAAGTAGGTAAAAGAAACTATTTGCTTAATCAATCCCGGATGCAGAGCTGCGCTGACTGCCGCAGCCGCTATAATTATAATTCCTGTGCCTGCAGCAAGGACCCTGTTCGTCTTCAGACGGGATTTCAGCCATTCAAGCATGCCTTTGGCCAGCAAGAAGTTATATAAATACTGTAAAACAGCAAGGACAACCAACCCTGCGAAGAACCACAGCCATGCAAAACCCATCTTCTTTGCCTGGGCAAGGGCGATAAATTTATAGATGACCGGGTAGGCTATAACACCGGAAACAATAACATTGATCAATACGGGCAGGCGTTTGGACCAGTTAAGCATCACAAGATAAAGTATAAATATAACCGCTGCCGCCAGGAGCCCGCCGCGCGACTTGGCCCCAAAAAGAACAACCAGAAGAGTAAAATTAATTATGATGTACAGGTATCCAAAGGGCTTCATTTTTTGCAGCCATCCAGGCAATATTTGTTTAAGAAAACGATCATTGATTGTATCCGCTAATGCCATAGCGCCGTATCTTTGCCAGAAATACAAACCCAGAAATAAGGCTACAGACAGATAACTGGAAAGGGCGTTCGGATATTGAAAAGACGAATAGATCCTGCCGTTTAAAAAACCATCCTTGATAGAAACCAGGCCGGTGGCGGTTGCCAGCCCCACCAGGGCTACGCCGAAAGCCGCCAGATAAACGGCGTTCAGTATCTGATGCAGGGATCTTTCATCTTTAATCAACTGTACAATCAGCCAGTAAACTGAAAAGTAAAGAACATTTTTGATAAATTCGTCAAGCGCAAATCCATAGTTGGCCGCGTTGACCGCAGAAAGCAGGTAAACTACTGGGAGGGCTGCAACTAAATAATCAAGCGGATTTGACAAAAAGGAATATTCCCTTTCCGCATATTTCCAAAGCCAGGCGAGCCAGACTAATACAGAAGCCATAATAAGGAATAACTGCTGATCTGTATTAAAAAACAGGCCTCTGAAAAAGGGCGTCAGAATAAGAATACCCGCCAATCCCCAAAAGGCAGTCTGGTGAGTCCATGGTTTGGGGATTACGGATACTGAATGAGTTTCACGTCCTGCCTTGAGCATAGCTTTTACCATCTACTACGATACTCCTTCGATAAATTTATTGATTTATAAGGTTATTTCTCCGGCGCCCGACGGGATTCCTGCTGATAAAACATTTTTTTGATTTGCTATCCTGAAAATTAACTATCCGGGCATAAAAAGGGGCCCTATATCTTATAAAGATAGGCCCTTGCATAAATTCCTTCGAAAACATGCGGAAATTGTAAGTACAAATTAAAAACGCAACCTGTTAGTTTAACAAAAAACTCGATTTCAATTACATTAAAACGTATTTTACAAACCAGTTTTTAGCCGCATATAGTTTCAAAACCATTTTAATTAAAGGAGATTTTAGTTCCTTTTGTAATCTCCTGTATTCCTCGCGTGAATTGATTAAATCCTGCTGAAGAAAACGGAGGGAATGCCCCAAATCCTCTTCGTTCCTTAGAGCTTCCTGCAAACTGTCGTTTAAGGCATCTATTTCCTCCTGCAACACAGCTTCTTTCTTGCCGGCGCCTTCCTTTGTACGTTCAAGTTTCTGGCGCAATTCAATTATTTCTGTCTGCAGCTCGGCTACTTTTGTTGTATGACGTTCTTTTAATTCAGCCAGCCGGGTTTTATACTCCCTTTCCTTCTCCTGGTACTGCTGCAGGCGTGCCTGTAATGCCTCAATGTTTTCCTGAGCCTGAGCCAGCGCATCTTTATACTGATATTTCTCAGCTTCTTTTTCACGCGCTTTTTTTACCCAGAGCCGGCATTGGTACAAGATGCTGCTTGCTTTTGCTTCAAGGTTGTTTATATGCCCCCTGTATCTGAAAATTTCTTTCTTGCGCAGGTTAAGCAGCAGGTCTTTTTCCGCCATTTGAGTGACCATGTGTTCATGCCGGCCGATTTCTTCAGCCCTTAAAGCCAGCGCTGCAGCCGCTTCCTGATGCGCCAGGGCGATTTCATCCAATCTTTCTTTTAAAACAGATTCCCTCTTCTGCATTTGATCCCTGTATCGGGACCAGGATGCTTTTTGCCTGATTAAGACATTGATAAATTTTTTCATCAAGCTCTCATAAACCATGCGTAAAGTTGGATTATAAGACCAGACGCCATCTGCAATTTTTTGAAAATAGGGGAATTTGTGGAGCACGTCTTCCACGTCTTTTAATCTTGTTTGACGCCAGACAGATACAACTTCGAATATCTGCCGGGCTGACAGGCCGGCGGGATAAAGCTTCAATGACTTGATGACCATGTCTTTTAAAGAGTATAAAGCAGATTCGACTTCCCATTCCGTCAACCCCCAGTGACCGTTCTTCAGTTGAATGAAGCGGCCGTCGGAAATAAGACTGGTCTCCTCGGCAATGATTCTTTTGAAATTCTTATTCTCGTTTTTGCCGTTGCCTCCCCGCATAATTTCTTTTAAGTTCAGCGGCTGCTGCCTCTTTAAAAGAAGTGCGTAAAAGGCGTCATTTTCCCGCCTGCCTTCAAGATTCAAACGCCAGGAATTGTTTTGATCCCGAAAGAAACAAGAATGTTGGCGCAAGCACAGGATTATTTTATCTTCAGCTTTTGCCGGCTCATAATCCTGTATCATTTTTTGCTGAACATAAGGGGTTAACTCAGCCACGTTCAGGGTTTCGAAAAAAAACAGTGTTTTTTTAAGAACATCATTAAGAGAGTAAAGTTCCCCCGCCATATATAAACCACCTTTCCAAAATCCTCTTCCAAATGAAATAATTTGATATAAAATAATTCAATTGGTAATTGCTACTTTCCTTTAAAACAACAGATAAATATTCCACTATTTACCTGCACAATCTGCAGAATAACGATCGCAATCTTTCTTATGTCCAAATATACGTCAATATAGTCGCTGCAAATAAAAAATCCAGCAGGATATTCTTTTCCGAAATATCCACACTGGATTTCCAGTATCAATGATTGAAAACTGTTATTTATATGTTCCTTATCTTAAACTATAGTTGGGCGCTTCCTTGGTTATAGTCACGTCGTGGGGGTGGCTCTCTCTTAAGCCGGCTGGTGTGATGCGGATAAAAGAAGTCCTGGTTTTCAGATCTTCAATATTGCTTACGCCGCAATAACCCATCCCTGCCCGGAGTCCGCCAACAAGCTGAAAAACTGTTTCCGCAAGTGAGCCCTTATAGGGAACACGTCCTTCTACACCCTCGGGAACCATCTTTGCTTGCGATTCCTGGAAGTATCGGTCCCTGCCCCCTTCCTTCATTGCGCCAAGGGAACCCATCCCCCTGTATACCTTATAACTGCGTCCCTGGTATATCTCAATATCACCCGGGCTTTCCTCGGTGCCTGCAAAGAGGCTTCCAATCATTACAACATCAGCCCCGGCTGCTATTGCTTTGGTAATGTCACCCGAATACTTTATTCCTCCGTCTCCGATAATGGGTACATTATACCTGGCAGCTTCCCTGGCGCAGTCGTATATAGCTGTAATTTGAGGAACACCGGTACCGGCCACTACCCTGGTAGTACAGATGGCGCCGGGGCCGATGCCTACTTTGACAGCGTCTGCGCCAACCTCGATTAGAGCCCTGGTCCCTGCTGCAGTCCCTACATTACCTGCTATTATATCCACATTGGGGTGCCTGCTCTTAATATTTCTCACTATTTCGAGCACCTGACGCTGGTGACCGTGAGCCGAGTCGACAACGACTACATCAACTCCTGCTTCAACCAGGGTATCTATCCTGCTCATCGAATCGTTACCGGTTCCGCTTGCAGCAGCCACCAAAAGCCTGCTGCGCTTGTCCTTGGCGGAGAAAGGATATTGCCGGGCTTTCTCAATATCTTTAATTGTAATCAGACCGCACAGGTTAAAATCTTTATCTACAATAGGAAGTTTTTCAACCTTATGGCGCTGAAGTATTTCCTTGGCATGTTCCATAGTAGTGCCGACAGGGGAAGTTATCAGGTCGTCTTTGGTCATAACTTCATGAATTGGCCTGCTGAAATCCTTCTCAAAACGCAGATCACGGTTGGTAAGTATTCCGACCAATTTCTTGCCCACGGTAATCGGCACGCCTGAAATTCGGTAGCGCTCCATCAGCGCAAGGGCTTCGCTGATTAAATTTTCAGGAGAAAGGAAAAAAGGATCCGAAATAATCCCGTGTTCGGATCTTTTTACCTTGTCGACTTCAACAGCCTGCCGCTCAACAGGCATATTCTTATGAATCACACCGATACCGCCCTCCCTTGCAATAGCAACAGCAAGGCGGGCTTCAGTAACAGTATCCATAGCAGCGCTCATCAGCGGGACATTTAACGTTATATTGCGCGTCAGTCTTGTTGACACATCCACGTCCTTGGGCAATACTTCCGAGGCGGCAGGGACCAACAAAACGTCATCGAAAGTCAGGCCATTTGCCGCAAACCTATCAGGAAACAATAATAGTCCTCCCTTTAAGCTTTTTAATATCTTGAAACCAGATTTGTCTTTATTATAGCACATAGGACTGGCCCCGGGCCAGTCCTATGGTTAACTAATCTTTTAATAATTAAAAAGCCAGAGCTTCTTCCACATTAATTATTATTACATGGTTGACGGCTCCCCGTTCAGCATATTCTTTTTTAAATTTATCATAAAGGGCGCCGGAAGTAACAATTTCAGCCTTGCCCCAGATGCGCCACCCTTTTCTTGTTGCAGGATCAAAAGCCGTGGCGGATATAAAAGGGTTCTCCTGCAAGTTTTTTACCGTGCGCGGTGACCTTAAGTTGACAAAAACCACGCGTTCGTCATCAAGAAGACGCAGTGAGCCTTTCAGTGAAACATTCGGTATGCCGTTTTTATCGGCGGTCGCCACCAGAGCCGGTTTATAGTTTCCAATAGCTTTAATAACTTCCTCTGACATTCTAGCCATCCAAACTACACCTCCTTATCTAAGGATTTCGTAATACTATGAAAAAAGGATCTCCCCCCTTTAATAAATTAGCGGCCGGGCATCACCAAAGCCTGTCCGCTTAATATAAACTGGTCATTCTGATTTTTACAGGTTGTCTTTAAACGAATTCTTTTTTCCCCGGCGTCTTTTCGATAACTTCTATAAGTATAAAGTCAGGCATTAAATAGTGTCAATGTGTAAATCCTTGAACGGTTAGTTCATGTATACCCTGCTCCGCCGGCGTTTCCTGCGTTTGGCGACACAATAGGCCTCCCGGGCAACGACGGTAAACAACAGGCCGGTTATTAGAAAAATCCCGCCTTTTCCCGGAAAACTTTGTACCGGCTGCATGACCAGGAGCTTAACCCTCCCAACTTCCTGCCCCTCTGATGTTAATACCAACTGCCCTACTTCCTGCCCGGCGGCCAAAGGCGCTTTAATTCCGCTGTACAATTCAATGCTGCGCTTTATTTGTGTTTTCCGCCCGTTTAGTGAACAATAATAAAACGGGCTGCCGGTATAAACATCAACCCTTCCGATTCCGCGGCTTACGCCGACGGTTGTAACTTTTTCCATCTTTCTGACCACTAAATCTGATACAAAGTTGTCGAAGCCATAATCCAAAATCAAACCAGCGTCTTCGTAGAGAACGCTTCCCTGATCATTCAGCAGAACAGTGATAAGTTCCCGTCCGTCCTTTTCGGCGGCAGCTACAAGACACTGCCCGGCTTCAGCCGTATAGCCTGTTTTTACACCTATAGCCCCCTGGTACCGGCTCAGAAAGCGGTTATGGTTCCACAAATCCTCCTGCGGCGGCCCGATAGATCTATCTGCATCCGGCCTGCTGATCTTTTTTACGCGGGTTCCCACTATTTCTCTAAAAACCGGGTTTTGCATCGCATAACGGGTGATCAGGGCAAGGTCATAGGCGGTTGTGTAATGTCCGGGATCTGTCAGGCCGTGAGGATTGATAAAATTACTATCCAGAGCGCCTACCGATCTCGCTTTTTTATTCATCAGATCTGCAAAACTCGCTATTGAACCGGACAAATGAACTGCGATACTATCAGCGGCGTCGTTTGCTGAAGCCATTATCAGCGCATAGAGGAGATCTTCAAGCGTCAATTCCTCACCTTCCTGAAGCCCTATCCTGGAACCGTCAAGCAGGCAAGCCTCCCTCACAACAGTCACCTTGTCCGACAGGTTGCCCCTTTCCAGGGCTATAGCTGCAGTAAGGATTTTTGTAGTACTCGCGGGAAACATGTGCCTGCTCATATTTTTTTGGTAAAGAACCTGTCCGTTCCCGGCATCCATCAGGACAACCGCTTCGGCTTTTGTATCCGGCTCTTTTATGGCTGCGGCAGTCAACGGAAAAAAAACGATTCCTAAAATGGAAAGGCAAATTAAAAGAAGAAGCCGTGTCTTTCCTAACATACTCTTCCCCGTTTTGAATTAATTCCATAAAATTATATAGTTAAACGGAACAATAATCAACAAGTCGGATATAAACTCCTTAACGCGAGGAAGCTTCCAAATTTACATACCCTATTGTATAATTTATAGGTTACTCTAATAAGACAGGTCGTTTAACTTTGAAATCTTTACTGTTGCTGCTGTTTTTAACGGAATTTGCCCGGGGGGCTTTCTTTTATACATTTCTCCCCATCTGGGTCGTCAATGACCTTGCCGTGTCTATTACAATTGTCGGGCTTACCGTATCGGCCCACTATTTCTCCGAAACCATCTTTAAAACGATCGCAGGCTGGGAATTTGACCGCCTGGGACGCCGGATTCTTTTAGGAGGCCTGTTGCTGTCTTTACTTTCCTTATTAGCGATCAAGTTTTGGTCTGTCCCGGCAGTATTGATCGGCGGAGCGGCACTGTTTGGCCTCGGTTTCTCCCCGGTATGGCTGGTAGTAATAAGCAGGGTTGCTCCTGTTGGAATTCCCAACAGGGCTTCACGCATCGGCTTTGTTTTTTCATCCTGGATGGCCGGCGCCGGTGGAGGAATGATCAGTATAAATTTCTTTATGTCAAAAAGCCATGAATTGATCTTCTGGCTGATTATTATCTTATGGACGCTTTCCCTGCCAATTGCCTGGTTTGCTACTTCAGGCAGAAGAAAACTGCCGAAATCCGGCGCTGAAGGTCACCGGGGAATGTCAAATACTCTTAAGCAAATGGCCTCCAATAACCTGACCAGGCTGCTGATCCCGGGAATGTTCCTGCAAACTTTGGCAGCCGGTCTCCTCCTGCCTGTTTTACCTATTTTTGCACAAAGAAATTTACTTCTTGATTATAACCAGTACGGTATCCTTTTGCTTGCGGGAGGCGCTGCTGCAGTCATTTCACTCTTGCCGATGGGTTACCTGGCAGACCGCCTGCCTTTAAAAGCGCTGCTGGCCACAGGCTTCGGGGCAAGCAGCCTGATGCTCATCCTGCTGATTCATTGTCATGGTTTCAAGGAAATTATTTGTACGGCGGTACTCCTTGGCTTTTCGTATGCCATGGTTCTTCCGGCCTGGAACTCGCTTTTAGCTAAAATTATCCCTCCGGAAAGCCAGGCGACGGGATGGGGTGTACTTGCCACAATTGAAGGTATGGGAATAACTTTCGGCCCGGCCCTGGGCGCTTTTGTAGCCGGCAGGATTGGACTTAACGCTACTTTATTTGTGGCAGCCTGTGTTTTGCTGATTGCCGCATTTTTCTATTTACTCTGCCCTTTTGAAAAGATGCTTGTTAGCAATCAACAGGGGGTATCCTTCAATGGACCTGGTTTCTGAGATATTCATTTATTTTTTGTTTGTTTATGCCTTTATGCCTACCATCCTGGCCAGGATATTCCATATCGGCACATTTTTTCAGGGTTCTCAGAACAAAAATAAAGTATTCATAACTTTTGATGACGGTCCTGATTCCGTCTATACACCCCGTATTCTAGACATACTGAAAGAAACTCAAACGAAAGCCTGCTTTTTTGTTCTGGGGGAAAAGGCCAGAGCACACCCGGAAATTCTTCAACGCATCCAGGCGGAGGGGCATGAAATAGAAAACCACGGATACAATCATCAATTTCCCTGGCTTCTCGGCCCGTTGGGCACAAAAAGGGATATAATGGAGACTTCATCCATTATCGCCGAAATAACCGGCAAACCCCCTCGTTTCTACAGACCGCCCTGGGGGGTTCTTAATTTATTTTCCTGGTTTTTTCTTAAAGGCCAGCAGATCGTACTATGGTCGTTTATGAGTTGGGACTGGACCAGACGGACAACAATCAGTTCAATTGCTGAACAGGTCCTTCCAAGAATAAAAAACGGTTCGGTGCTGATTTTTCACGACAGCGACAAAACACCGGGCAGCGCTCCAAAGTCCCCGGAAGTTGTCATTAGAATCCTTCCTGCCATTATTCGAGAAATAGAAAACCGGGGTTTGCAGGCTGCCGCCCTGTCAGAACTGGTTCCTGTTCAAAGGCAGAAATTATTCTACATTTTTTTCGAAAAATGGGATCGAATATTGATTCGCCTGATGGGCGCTAAAGACTTGTACGATAAGGGCCGGCCGACAGTTCTCCGGATAGCGATGTGTAAATATAAAGGCAAACAACTGCCTTTGCCTGACGGAACACTCCTTAAAAAGGGAGACCTGGTGGTGGATTTACACCTGAATAACAGTTTTTTTAAGCGATTTGGTGAAAAGAATGAACTTTTAATGCTCGGCCTTTTGGCAAAGAATAAAATCCTGCAGGACTTGCCGGCAGTCGCCGAATGGATAGCCGCGAACCCCCGCTGCGATGAAATAAAGGCAATAACCGGCTTGACCATTCTCAACCGCGGCAGTCAGCAGATAGGTTTCCACAATTTTGATCTCCCGCCTTTAAGAAGCTTCCTGATCAAACTGTACGAAGGCATGCTGCTGGTTATGTTTCATCCTGCGGGATACCGCCGCATTGCACGGCACAAAAAAAAGCTAATTCCGAAACTGCTTGTGATGAGCAAAAAAGAACTGTTCAGGAAGTACCTCACTTAATGAAAGAAGTTATTTCTTCAAGCGGGCGGATATTCCTTGGCGGAGATATATAGTCGGACCATCCCAGGGCAACCAGGGCGGCCAGACTTCGGGGAGGCTTAACCTCTAAAAGCTCTTCGAGATCCGGCCGGGCAACCATCGGGCCTGTCAGCCAGCATCCGCCGTATCCTCTGGAATGCGCAGCCAGAAGAAGAGTCTGTATGGCGGCGCCGATTGTCTGCAGATCAGGACGGCAGCGCAGCGAATCAACTTCGTATTCCGAATAGCCGGCTTTAAACAGCATCTTGTCAAGAACAGTGCGATATTTAAACGTGCTTACTGCAATAACCACCGGAGCCCTGGAAAACCACATGACAATTTTTTTAGGGTCTGATTCAAATTCTTCGTTGACCTGCCGGGCAAGCGAGTCAATTTTTTGAGATACAAGCCGGCTCATTTTATCCCTAATTTCCTGATTTTTTATAATAATAAAATGCCACATCTGTTGATCGCCGGAACTGGGAGAGTATGAAGCAAGCTCGATCAGGCTTAATATTTCGGAATCCGGTATGTCATCTTTTTTGTATCTTCTTATGCTGCGGCGTTCCCGCACGACTTGGTCAAATTCCATCCAGCCTATCTTCCCTTCGTTATCGGTTTTTAAAGTATCTTATCCTTTATTTGACGGCTTTGTCAACGCTCACTCCAGCTCTAAAGCAAGTCGTCCGCTGTTGAAAAACATTGTGCCCTCCGGATCGATTCTACTGAAATATTTACTTTGTGATTGTTTTTTAATAGAATTATGAGTAAAATTAAGATGCTTGCAGGAATTTGTTAAATCATGAAGAAGTAATTAGGGCAAACACCGAGGCATGTCAAGGAGGTTTAAAAATGAGTCTGGTATCACGGCTTACTGAAGTTGGGCGTCTTTATCCTGATAAGGAAGCCATTGTCTATAATGAAAAACGGATCACCTACGGCAGCTTAATAGAACATATAAACAGGTTTGCCAACGGGTTAAAAAATTTCGGTATTCAAAAAGGCGATCGCATTTTAATCGCTTTAGGAAACTGTCCGCAATTCATCATTTCTTATTTCGCTATAATGCAGGCTAAAGCCGTGGTTATACCTATCAATCCTCAATATGCCTTTAACGAAATTGAAAAAATAGCCGCCGACGCTCTCCCCGTTGCTGTAATTACGGATTCTTCGATAGCTTCGAACTTTATCAAGCTGAAAGAAAGAACCGGATTGCCGGCCAATGTAATTGTAATTCGCTCCGAAAAAGAAAATTTTAAAACAGCCATTTCATTTAAAGAGATAATGGATAATGGAGAAGAATTTTTCCCATCCGAATACGATTATCATGATAATGACGTAGTCGAACTCCTTTACACTCATGGCCCTACCGGCATGCTGAGGGGAGCTATGCTGACGAACCAGAACCTGTACAGCAACGCAATTGCGTTCTTGGAACTCTGCCGTTTAACTTCGCAGGATCGTGCTTTACTTGTTTCCCGCGCTTACCATGCTCCCGCCCAGACATGCGCCATGAATGCCCCGCTTATGGCCGGGGCAACCGTAGTTATGCATGATATCTGGACCAAACCGGAAACCATCTTGCGAACAATTGAAGAAGAGGGAATCACTTTCTTCTTCGGCACACCTCCGATGTATAGAATACTGCTTGATTTTCCGGAGCACAGGCGGTTTAAAACAGATACTTTGCGGGTGACCTGCACGGCTGCAGACCCGCTTCCTCCCGAAACTTTTCAGGCGTTTGAAGAAAAATTCGGGCTGCAAATAACCGAAGCATACGGCTGTACCGAAACATCCCCGTTAATCTGCTCAAACCCGGTTGAAGGAACCAAAAAACCGGGTTCTGTGGGACGGCCATTGCCCGGCATAAATTTAAAAATCGTCGATTATGAAGACCGGGAAGTTCCGGCAGGACAGGTTGGTGAAATTGTCGTCAGCGGGCCAAATGTCATGAAGGGTTACTACCACCGTGAGGAAGAAACCAACTGGGTTAAGCGCAACGGATGGTTCCATACCGAAGACCTTGCTTATCTGGACAGTGAAGGATATGTTTTTATTGTTGACCGCAAAAAAGACCTGCTTGTCCGGGGCGGCCTTAATGTGCACCCCCGTGAAGTAGAGGATGTGCTTTATACCCACCCTGCAGTATTCGAAGTAGCTGTGATAGGAATGCCCGATCCTGTCTGGGGAGAGGAAGTAATAGCATTTGTCCACCTGCGGGAAAATACCCAAACTGACGCAAAGGAATTACAGGAATTCTGCAAGGACAAACTGGCCGGCTATAAAATTCCGCGTGCTATACATATCGTAGACGAGTTGCCCAAAACATCATCCGGAAAACTTTTGAAACATGAGTTAAAAAATATTATCAAAAATAGCTAAAACCAACTGAACATTACAAATTGCCCGGTTTCTCAGTGACCACAATTTGTATGGTGCGAAGTTTGCTTTCCCTGTACACGGTTACCGGCACACGCTGTCCGATTTTTGATTTGCTGATCAGTTCGACCAGGGCGTCCGGCGATACAACTTCCTTTCCGTCCCATTTGGTAATAATATCTCCCTGTTTTAAACCGGCGGCAGCGGCGGGACTGCCTGAAAGAATACCCGCCACAAGAGCGCCCTTCGTTCCCTTATAGTTAAGGTAAGCGGACGTTTCTTCATTTAAAGACTGCACCTGAACGCCCAGCCAGGGCCGGACAACCTTACCCTTATTAATCAATTCCTGGATTACTTTGTTAGCGGTATTAGCCGGTATGGCAAAGCCTATCCCCTGTGCCTGGGCGACGGCAGTGTTTATTCCGACAACTTGACCGGAAAGATTTAAGAGAGGCCCTCCGCTGTTCCCCGGGTTAATTGACGCATCAGTCTGTAATAAATTCTTATAACTGCGGTTTTCAATATTGACCGGGCGTCCCTTGGCGCTGATCACACCAACGGTTACAGTATGATCCAGACCGTACGGATTGCCTATGGCGATAACCCAGTTACCAACCCTGATCTTGTCGGAGTCACCCAGTTTCAGCGGGGAAAGGCGGCTTCCCGCTTTTACTTTTAATACGGCCAGGTCCAGATCATAGTCTGACCCTACCACACTCGCCTGCAGGGGCTCTTTGAATCCTTGAATGGTAGCCGTTATCCTATTAGCGCCTTCAATAACATGTTCGTTAGTCAAAATATACCCATCGCTTGAGATAATAAAACCGGAACCCAAACCGTGCTCCTCCCGCGGTTGCGCATTGCCAAAGGGGCTGCCAAAGAACTGCCTGAAGAAAGGATCGTTAAAGAAAGGATCATGCTGACGGCCGCGAACCGTTACAGTATCGATTTTTACTACTGCCGGGCCTGCACTGCTCACTATTTCAGCCACAGCTTCCGCGCCCACTCCGGGAGGCGTTCCGGAAGCGCCGGCAAAATTACTTACCGCAACTCCGGATTTATTTCCTGCAAGCGGGTTGAGATCACTTACCGCTACACAGCCGCCCATAAACATTACCCCTGCTATAAAAGCAGCCAGCGCAATAAAAAGCAAGTTCCGTTTTAAATTCACCAAATTACTCCACCTACCTTTACTTGTTCTGGTTTATAAACCGTTGGCTGTTGTTTTTGGCTTGATCAAAAAACGCTTATCACCCACTCTTTTGGTCACCTTGATCCTGTCAAAGTATTCCAGCAAGGGCAGCGCGTATTTCCTGGAAATATTAAAAAGAGTTTTAATTTCTCCGATCGAAATTTCATTATTTTTTTCCAAATACCCGGTCAAGAGTTTTTTTGCATCTTCAATGGCAGCAGCGTGAAAATAAAGTCCTTCCGCCACTTTGACCAGCGTCCCCTGCCGCAAAAAAAGCTGCAGGACTTCCTGAGACTGTAATTCGCCAATACCTTCCCCAGCGGAAACGCTTTCCCAATCCGGCGGTTGAAAGCCGTTTTTATAAAAGATATCTTCTACTTTCTTGATAATCTCCTGCTGGCCGTCTTCAAGTTTAGGCTGAAAACCTTTTAATGCTATTGTGTTCGAACCCGGACTTAAAATATTTTCTGCTCCCATTATCTTAAGCAGCGACTGAAGCTGTCTTGTGTTAAATTGGGGAAAAAGCCTGGAACGCAGTTCCTCACGGGGGAAACCTTCCCTTAAAGGATACTGGTGATGGTATTTCTTCAGAAGTTCGGTTAATTTTTCAACCCATTGCTTGTAAATCTCCCGGGAAATAAAAAAATGGTCATGATCCGCTGTCAGGACATACACTTTATTTTCCCCGCTCAGTTCTTCAAGCGCCCGGTCAGTTTCTTCCTCTTTAATCCCGGTTGACCGGGATATATCCGATTTGCTCCTGATTGTTTTCTGGCTTTTTAAATAGCTTTCCACCTGTTCAGCAGGGAGGCCAAGTTCACGAGTAACCAATGCTTCAATTATTTCTTCCCGCATTCGTTTATGTTTCCTGGATGCCGAATCGACTACGACACCTCCTCCCAGAGTATGAACAGGAGAATATGACCGGAACACGAAACGGTCCCCTTTTATAGCCGCAACCGGTTCCTCAAGCAGAAATTGCGCATAAGCGGTTTCTCCGGGTAAAAGTTTATCCCTGTCCAACAGGATAACCCTGCCGAGAATTTCAGCCGTACCAAGATAAAAACGAAGACGGGTCCGGTTTTCCAACTCCTTTTGCACATTTGCAAGCAAAGAAATCCGGGCATCCAGACGGTTGGCAGACCTTAAAAACCCCGGCTTTGCCAAAACGCTTCCCCTTTGAGCCTGTTCCACACCTACACCGGCAATATTTACAGCCACCCTCTGCCCGGCCATGGCTTCTTTTACTTTTTCTCCGTGAACCTGCAGGGAACGCACCCTGGCAACCAATCCCTGAGGCATAATCTCCAGGTTGTCTCCGGTATGAATAACTCCGCTCCAGAGCGTGCCCGTCACCACTGTGCCAAATCCCGTTACGGAAAACGCCCTGTCTATAGGCAGCCGGGCCTGCCCTGCATTATCTTTTCCTTCCACCGGAACTTCGTCGATTTTTTTCAGCAGCTCTTCCAGTCCCTGACCTGTAACCGCAGACACCTCCACAACAGGGGATTCTTTTAAAGGGGTGTCTTTCAGGAAATCATTAACATCTTCCCGGACCAATTTTAAAAATTCTTCGTCAACCAGGTCAACTTTCGTCAAAGCAACTATTCCCCGGTTGATCTGCAATAAACGGACAATATCCATGTGCTCCCGTGTTTGGGGCATAACTCCCTCATCTGCGGCTATAACCAGTAAAACAAGATCAATTCCGGCTACCCCGGCCAACATGTTTTTAATAAACCGCTCGTGACCGGGAACATCGACAATGCCTGCCCGGCGTCCGCTGGGAAGCCGGCAAAAAGCGAATCCCAGCTCGATGGAGATCCCTCTTTCCTTCTCCATCTTTAACCTGTCAGTGTCAATCCCCGTCAGAGCTTTAATCAGAGCTGTTTTCCCGTGATCTACATGGCCTGCCGTACCAATGATAATATTGGTCATCACTTCACCCCTGGAATAATTCCTTTTTCTCCTCTTTTAACAAAACACCTGACAATGCATCCAGGATCATTTTTTCTTCTCCGTTTTGGATGGTTCTTAAATCTAAAAGAAAGAGGTCTTCCCGTACCCTGCCCAAAACAGCGGGTTCATGATATCTTAAAAGCTGGCTGAACCGTTCCATGCTCAGTTTAAATGGTTTAACAGCCACCGCAAAGGAAGGCAGTTCCGCCGTCGGCATAGCCCCGCCTCCTACCCGGGAAACAGAGCTTCTGACAGTTATTTCCGCTTCTCTCTGTACAGCTTCTCTCAAGCTGCAAGCCATATCTTCCGCCCTCAACCGGATATCTTCCAAATCCCCAGTAATCATCCGCAACGTTGGAATATCTTCTAGGGCCTGCTCCGGATTCAGGTATGACCTTAAGGTGGCTTCCAGCGCCGCCAGAGTTAGTTTGTCTATCCTCAACGCACGGGCCAGGGGGTTTTTATGCATTTCCTCAATAATTTCCTTTTTGCCGGCAACAATCCCCGCCTGTGGACCGCCAAGCATTTTATCCCCGGAAAAGGTCACCACACTGATACCGGCGCCCAGCACCTGTTGGACGGTAGGCTCAGCCGGAAGATTGAAAAACCCGAGATCCGCCAGAACACCGCTGCCCAGATCGCTCATTACCGGCAGGTTAAACTCCCGTCCCAGCTTGACAAGTTCAGAAACACTTGCCTGTCTGGTAAAACCTATAATATGGTAATTGCTTGTATGGACATGCAAAATCAACGCCGTTCTCTCGGTAATCGCCGCCCGGTAATCTTCAACATAGGTCTTGTTGGTTGTGCCCACCTCAACAAGGGTACAGCCGCTCTGTTTCATAATCTCGGGAATGCGGAAAGAACCGCCTATTTCTACGAGTTGGCCTCTTGATACAATTACTTCCTTTCCCCGGGCCAATGTGCTCAAAGCCAAAAGGACAGCCGCCGCGTTGTTATTTACGGCCAGAAAGGACTCAGCCCCGGTTAACCTGAAAAGAATGTCTTGAACGGCGGCGTGCCGTGAACCTCTCCTGCCCGTATCAAGATCAAATTCAAGATTGATGTAACTTGACGCAGCTAAAAAGACAGCCTGACAGGCGGCCGTGCTTAATAAAGAACGGCCAAGGTTTGTATGCAGGATAACTCCGGTTCCATTGATTACTTTTTTTACATTTGATCCTGCAATCCTTTTAACCGTTTCCGCAGTTTCCAGCACGACAAGACCTTTTAGCTGTTCCCTGGAAAAACTTCTTCCTGATCCCTCGTTATTTTTTAATTCGTCGCGAATGCGGTCCAATGCGCTGCGTATTATTTCAAGAACAATTTCACGAGGATAAAAACTTAATAGTTCACTGATTTGGGAAGACTGCAGAATTTCATTTACAGCAGGCAACTTGTGCAAGATCTTTTCTCCGCCGTTTACATCCAAATTTGTTTTGCCCCCAATCATACTGTCCCGACATGCACCGAAACTATACCGCCTGTTAGTTCGTGGTAGTGGGCATTTTTCAGGCCGGCATCCTCAAAAAGCTGCCGGATTTTCTCCTGATGAGGAAAATCTTTCAGTGAATTCGGCAGGTAGCTGTACGGGCCGCCGACTCCCGACCAGAAACGCCCTATTGCCGGTACCAGGTTATTGAAATAAAAATAATATAACTGTTTGAACAACGGGACGCTGGGCTTGGAGAGTTCCAAAGAAACTACCCTGCCCCCTTTTTTTACTACCCGCTTCATTTCCCGGATTGTCTTTTCTATACTCGGCACATTGCGCAGGGCAAATCCTATAGATGCGCAATCGAAGCTTTCCTCCGGAAAAGGAAGATCAACTGCGTTCCCCTGAACCAGGGTAATCACATCTGAAAACGCTGCTGCAGCTATGTTGGATTCAGCCCTGGCCAGCATATTTTCGCAAAAATCCAGCGCCGTTACTTTTCCTTCCGGCCCCACTGCCCTTGCCTGCTCAATAGCCAGCATACCGGTACCGCAGCAAACATCAAGGCCAAATCCACCCGGCTTCAGGTTTAACTCACCTGTTGCAAAACGGCGCCAGCCTTTGTCCAAGTTAAGACTCAGTATTGAATTAAGCAGATCGTACCTGTGAGCTATTGCGGTAAAAATTTCGTGTACGTACTGCTCTTTGCTTTTATTATAAATCCCTTTATTTACCATCATAGTTTTAAGCTTTGTCCATTGTTAATTGTACGGCATATATTTTCTTTCTGCAATAAACTGATAAACCGCTTCAGTAAATCCCGGGATTCCCCCTGCGGCAAGAACTCGAGACAGTTTAACGCATTTTTAAAAAAGATTTCGGCCGCTTCAGGGTCGCCGGGCATATCCTCCGCAAGACCTAAGGCCATCCCCAGGTTGAATCCCAGATTTTCCAGATAGTTTAAACCTTCTGCGGGCGCGCCGGCCAGTTCGCCGCTGATCCGGCAGCAAGTGGCAAATACCTGTCCCGACTCTTTTTCGACAGCAGTCATATAACTATCTTTTGATTGCGGGCTTTCCTGATTTGTTTTTAACTTAAGAATACATCCTTCATTAAGCTGTCCAATCAGTTCTGCCAGAGTACCCAAATAATTAGATAAACCGGCATCACACAGGCTCACAAAAACCTGGCTGTATAAATAATCGCCTACTAAAACGGGCAGCTGGCAGCAGTCCCGGAAGTCATCAGTCTGTTCCATCCCGCTGTCGTTTTCAAGAACAATTTTATGTATCTGTGAAGCTGTATGAATAAACTGTAAGATTGCCGCCAGAAATATAGTCTGTCTGTTTGCAGTACCATAAAGATTAGCTGCAAGCAGGATCAGTCCCGGCCTGGTCAGGTTTTCAACAGGGAAAAATTCCAGGCGCATGAGGTCTAAAAGGTTCCCCTCCCTAATTTTGAAAGCTTTGGATAAAATGCTTTGCACCTGCTCTAACTCAGTTTTAAACGGAAGCAATACCTCTTCCATCAAAATACCAACCCCTTAATAGGCAACTAAATTAAAATTCTTTTAATGAACGTCAATATCCTGCCCAGTTTATAAAAAGCAATGAGCCTTGCAATCCTTCAAGGCAGCAAGGCTCCGCTAATCTTCTTTTAAGCGGGTACTAATAAAAATCCCCCCTATTAATCCTGACCACTGGCTAGCCCGTTTAGCGGCAAGATACCACGTTTTACTTCTTTCGCCGCCATTTCTTTGGCACAAAATTGATTTGTGAGATAATTACAGGCGCACCAAGGGTCAACCCGATCACCACAGGTGAATACATCAACCGCTGCATAACCCAGTTCCGGCCATGTATGAATAGCCAGATGGGACTCTGAAATTACCACCACGCCGCTGATCCCCTGAGGGCTGAATCTATGGAATACGCTCTCTCTAACTTCTGCTCCTACTTCCTTAGCTGCATTGACCATTATTTCCTCAACCTTTTCCCTGTTGTTCAGAATGTCAAACTTGCAGCCGTAGATCTCAGCCAAAACGTGGCGGCCTAACTGTTTCATCCTACTTATCTACCCCCTTTTTTCTTTTTTAAAAAAAAGAGTGCTGGAAAATGTCATTTACCTGACAAATCTTAATAAAACGCCAGGTTTTCTGGCCATTCCAACCAAATAAAATTGTAACACAAGATCGATAGATGTCAAATATAAATTTGGATTACTTTTGTTCCTGCAGAACAAGATAGACTATTGGCGGAGCTCCAAAGATCATGGTTGTTGCAGCAGCCACTATTCCCGCATCGTTGAAAATTAGAGCCACAATGCTTGCCGTAACAACACCGACAAATCCCTTGTATAAATCGGGATGCCTTTTCCGTATCGTGGCCATAACACCCAGCGGTCTGTAGAACAAGAGAGCAAGGCTTCCCAGGCTGGCAATAAAAATCCGGGTCCAAATTGTATATCTGATCAATTTCAGGTTCATTTCAGTTTTACGTACGATTATGTTTTTTATCTCCTGCCAGCCTCCGGATAAAATCAAGGAAGCATTCCGTCCGAAGTGCGACTGAAGCTCGGCGGGCCTGAACAGATCAATTGCCGGTATTACAGCCACTAACCCGATTATGATGATGACAAGATAAATGACAGTGCGCAGCTTGAACTTTACGTTACAGAGCAGCAAAAAGGTAGTCGCCAGTGCGGCAACCGAGACGATAGCCCCTCCCATTTTAGAGCCCAGGGCTGGTGAGGCCAATATATAGACAGTGATCAGAAAAATAATTCCCGTCAAAGCCAGCAGGGTTCTCCGGTAACGCTCAAACTTGCTCATTAAGGTTGTGCAGCCGATAATTAAAGAACCCATTAACACTCCCATGTATTCGTTTCCTATTCCGTAGAAGCGTGCGCCGGCTATCGGATCATAGCTCATTATCGAAGTCTTCTGAAGGGGCGCCCCGATGGCTGTGTCCAGAATCAACAATCCTGCAGTGGCCAGGCTTAGAAAAATAAACGAACCAAGGTTGTGGCGGCGCTCAAACCACCAGGCCAGACAGGTAATCCAGGCCGTAAGCAGGAACAGTTCCAAAGTTAAAACAAAAAATGAGGGCTGGGGTAAAAGAGACAGCAGCAAATAAACCAGCGGGACAGCCATAACGGATAATAAAAATGGTTGAAGCAGCCGGGCAGCCTTTTTATGAATGAGGATAAAATACAGGCTGACCAGCAACAGGCCCAGTTGGCAAATACAGTATCCCTTTTGAAAGATGTTCCGTGCATTATACGTCAGAGTCAGTTGTTTATTCATATCGACCAGCTTGCTGAGCTGGTTTTCTGATTCAACCCAGAGCATATTCTGGCCGCTCATCCATTCGGGCTTTCTCAAATTGAGAAAACCCAGGATTGTCGGGGCCAGATCGGTATTCATTATAATTCCCTGTCTTTTGGTTGTCGGTGAGAACAGAAAGCCTTCCCGCACCCCTGCTCCAACCGCTAAAATATTAGAAAGGTATTCATTCTGATTTCCGGTGGTGGTTTTTCCCGGCGTAGGGGAAATAATCAGCAGGAGGTCCCTGTCCGGATTCAGCCGGCCCATTACTCTTCCGATAAACTGATCAATCCTTTGCATTGTCCGCTTACGTTCAGCGGCCCAGACCGGATCGGACACATAATTACGAAACTCTTCCAGCCTGGACAGATCGCCTGTTTCTATTACTGTAAGAGCCGTATCGCCGGGTAAACGCTCCATCTCCTGAAGAACCCTGGCGTAATTTGTACGAAACCCGCCGGGAAAACGGTCGTCCATCTTTTCAAGCAGAGAAGCGCTGACATCACCATTGTCCACCAGCCCGTATCTGTCCATTGCAATGGACAGAATCTCCCGGCGGCGGCCGATAATTGTATCTGCATTACCAAAAACAGCTGTTTTCAAGCCCGCTTCGTGCAGACGGTCGCCTAAAGCGCCCGGTACGGCAGGATAAGGAAGTTCGCTGTTAAGCTGCCCAAACCTGGTAATATCGAGCTGGACAACCGCCGAAGAGGGAACTTTCCTGCCCAAACGCCGGTAGTATTCAAACCCTGCGGGCCCGGAATCCTGCTCTTCATCTGCATTCAAACCCATTGTATACGTCCCTGTTGCTATGATATGTGAACCTGCCCCAATTGTGGCATAAGTATTTTCCGAAAGAAGGTTATTACCGGCGGTATTACAGTTCATCAGGCTGATCGCGCCATTTTGTATGATTTTGTGAAAATTAGCAAGCAACGGATCGCTAAAGTCTTCTAAAACCATCCGGTCGACAATTACAATGACAACCTTGTTTTCTTCCGAAGGGCTGGATGCAAAGGGGTTGGCTGCAGCATTTTTTACGCCTGGACTTACGTTTTGCATCGCCGTACCCGGCCAACCCAAGGCAGGAAAACCCGTCAGCAGGATAATAAAAATCAATAGGATAACAACACTGTTCAGTTTACTCTTCTTCATAAATTAAAGGTACCTTAGATCCAATTTTTCAATTTAAATGAAACCCCTGTTTGAAAGCAGGTTTCTATACTCATCTTCAATCCTGCGAACCATAACGGCTGCCGTGAATTTTTCTTTGACCAGCGCCTTGCCCGCCTGTCCCATGGCGGCGGCTTTTTGGGGATCTGATAATAACGAAGCCACTGCAATGGCAAGACCGGCCGGGTCGGCCGGGTCAACGAGCAGACCGTTAACATTGTCCAGAATAATTTCAGGAATGCCGCCTACCCGGGTGGCAACCACCGGACAACCGGCGGCAAGAGCCTCGAGTATAGTTAAAGGAAGCCCTTCGGTCAGCGAAGAAAGCACGAAAACGTCAAAAGCAGGCAAAAGGTATGGAATATCATGCCTTTCGCCGGTAAAAACAACCCTGTCTTTGATACCCAGCGACAATGCTTCTTCTTCCAACTGCCGGCGAAGCGGCCCATCCCCGATGACAACAAAATTTACCTTATAATCCATGGCCAGCATAGCGGCAGCCTTTAAAAAATAAGTTACCCCTTTCTGGGAAGCGAGACGGGCAACCATGCCAACAACCTGTTCTGAAGGGGGGAGATCCAGTTTTCGCAAGGTAAAACAACGCTCTACTTGTGTTTCAAACAATTCTGTTTCGATTCCGTTCCGGATTGTTACAACCTTGTCTTGATCCAACCTTTCTCTTTTGATCAGTTCACCGCGCAAGGCTTCAGAAACGGTAATTAACCGGTCAGTATATCTGTTCAGAAACCGTTCGGCAAAGGCAAATAAAGATTTTTTCCAGAAAGGCCACTCTTCATAAAAAATAGAATTATGCGCGGTCAAAAGAACAAGCGGAGTACCCGCAAGCCTCGCTGCCACACGTCCGACAAGTCCGGCTTTTGAACTGTGCGCATGCAGAATGGTAATTTTCTCATCTTTTAAAATACTGACCAGTTGCTTTACAACACGTAAATCACTTAACGGAGAAAGTTCACCCCGGATAGGCAGATCAATGGCTTTAAAATTTAAAGAAGTTAGATCTCTGGCCATGTATCCCGGACAAGCTACTATAGGGTCAAACATTTCCCTGTCACAGTGTCTTAAAAGGGACAGCAGATGATTTTTCATTCCCCCGGCGGCTGGGCGAATTAAGTGTAAAATACGGAATTTATTCATCCGTTCCCTCCCTGGTTTAATTGCTGCCAAATTAAAAACCAGCGGATTTATTCTTGTATTTCGCTAAAACCCGGTTTTTTACCTGCCAAAGGAAAAAATAATCGGTCATAAACTCACAGTTACTTTTCCAGGATAGCCTCTGTAGGGCAGTTATGCAGAGCTTCAAGAGCATCACTTTCCAATTCCGAAGGAACTTCATCAACTATAGCAAACGCTTTTTCTTCGTTATTCCAATCGAAAACCAGCGGACAAATGTCTACACAACTGCCGCAGCTAATGCATAAATCTTGAACTACATAGACCCGCATAATTTTTTTCTCCCTCATTTTGAAATAACGAGTTTATTATTTCATTAATACAGCATCTTATGCCGCAAATATGCAAATATTTACCTTTTCTTAAGCCAGCAAACTGCCTTTTCCAGCCTTTCAACGCATTTCTCTTTACCCAGGGTAACCATTATATCAAACAGCCCCGGTCCCATTGTTTTGCCGGAAAGGGCAAGGCGCGTCGGATGAATCAGGGACCCGCCAGGGATACCGAGATTATCTATTGAGTTCCGGTAGGCCAGTTCGACACTCGGCAGATCAAAACAGGGGATCGTTTTAATTGCTTCCTTTCCTTGATCCAGCAATTCGGCCGTCCCTTCCCTGTTAAAAAACTTTTTAACTCCCTTTTCATCATAGTCATAATCATCTATGTAAAAATAAGCGGATGCGTCAGCCAGCTCAACCAGGGTATGCACCCTGGAACGCACCACTTCGGAAACTCTTTTAATGTAGGCAAAAGTTTTTTCGTCCGGATCGTCTTTGATAAAACCCCGTGCCTGTAAATACGGAACCACTTCCCGGGCGACCCTTTCCGGTTCGAATGAGCATAGATACTGCGCATTTAACCAGGTCAGCTTTTTGGTGTCATATATGGCCGCCGATTTAGAGATTGCTTCGAGAGAAAATAAACTGATGATTTCATTCACAGTCATCTTCTCCCTGTCATCACCCGGCGACCACCCAAGCAGGGCCAGATAATTTACCAGAGCCTCAGGGAAATAACCGTCCAGGCGGAATTCATCAACACTTGTTGCGCCGTGCCGTTTGGAGAGCTTGGAGCGGTCAGGCGCAAGAATCATCGGCACATGCGCATAAGCAGGTTCATTAAACCCGAGCGCCCTGTAAAGCAGTATTTGCTTGGGGGTGTTGGAAAGATGCTCTTCGGCGCGGATAACGTGAGTTATGCGCATAAGGCTGTCGTCTACAACACAGGCAAAGTTATAGGTTGGAAGACCGTTTGATTTGACTATGATAAAATCATCCATAGTCTTATTCTCAAATTCAACAGCGCCCCTGATTAAATCGTGCACTACCGTCGTGCCTTCCTGGGGCATTTTTATGCGCAGCACGTGGCTGATACCCCTGGCTTCCCGTTCCAGCTGCTCCTGCCGGCTCAGCTGGCGGCATCTTCCATCGTAGCGAGGAGCAAGGCCTTTTTTCTGCGCCTGTTCCCTCTGCCGGGCCAATTCCGACGGCGTGCAATAGCATTTATAAACTGCGCCGCTTTTCAACAGGCGGTCTGCATAGTCCCTGTATAAGTCAAATCTCTCCGACTGTCTGTAAGGACCTGATAAACCTATTGTACCCGGCCCTTCATCCCATTTAAGGCCAAGCCATTCAAGACAGCTGAAAATACCCGCTTCAGCTTCTTCAAGGTTTCTTTCCAGGTCTGTATCCTCCAAGCGAAGAACAAAAACACCGCCGTTTTTTCTGGCAAAAAGCCAGTTGAACAGCGCTGTTCTTGCTCCCCCTATATGAAGGTTCCCAGTAGGGCTTGGCGCAAAGCGAACACGAATTTGTTCCATAATACAGCTCCCTTAAACATATTTGCCAGGCACAATTATACTACCCTATTACTTAACCGTAAAGAAACCGCCTTAGAATACAAGGGAATACAAGGGGACGGTTCTTGTGTATTTATACTCTTTACAGCCTGTATGATCCAGCTCCAAAAAAGTATAAATATTTTTCTTTGACAGGCAGATTCAGAACAGATTGGGCAGCCCTGGCATACATTTCAATTTGAATGCGGTAGCGAGCCGCCAGCGCTTTCATCCTTTCCCAGTTACCGGGGCTTATATAATCTGTTTTAAAATCAATAACTACAAGACCTCCCTCTTCCTCCAAAAGACAGTCAATGATTCCCTGAACCACAACCGTCTGCTCAATAAAGGCTGATGAGGTTTCCAGACTTTTTCCGGACAGGGAATTACTTTCAACGGAGCAGGAATATATTTCGTTGGCAGGCACAGCTATAAGAAAAGGGGTTTCCCGGTAAGTTTTATTTGCCGAAAGCACTCTTTCGCCAAGCGGGGATTCAAAAAAGGCAAGAAGATGATCCGGATTTATAACACCGGCCTGGCCTTCAGTGAGAATTTCCCGTTTTTGCAGATCGGCGATTTGATCACAGATGCTTTTATTTGTTAACTTACCGCTCAGGTTCAGATGCCGCATAATCAGGTGTACGGCGCTTCCCTTCTCCGCGCCGGTTAAAAACCTTGTTTTCTGCAAAAAATTCGGCCGCCTGGCGCTCTGACCGTGATCTGCTTTCTCCTCCGGAAAGATAAGCTGCGAATTATCCCTGTCATTGTTCAATGAATGTTCCCTTAAGCCTGTTACAGTCATTTTTGCCGGTTTGACGGAGAAACAGTTAAAAGGATAACTCCAGCCAAGCTGATGTTTAACCTTGCCTTCGTTTCCGTTCTCCCCTTCCAGTGTTTCGAGTTTTTGCACTTTTTCCAGTATCCCGGCGGTCTGAGCAGGCAGTGCCTCTTCCACTGCCTGCATTTTATAATCATTATGGCGAATTTTCATTTCCCAGCGGGAAATATCTTCAAAGGTATTTAAATCCAGGTCAAGACCCGCAGATCGATAAAGATTTTCCGCATCACGGCGCCTGATCAGGGCAACACCCAGCAGGTCGAGAAAAGACCCGGCGGAAATCAAATGCGGTTCAAAGGGCTGCTTTTCCTTAAAATAAACAGCGTTGGACCATTTTAAGACCTCTTTTTGAAAATCGGCAACGCGGCCAACTAAGATAAGCTTTTCACGGGCCCGTGTCATAGCAACATACAGAATCCGCAGTTCCTCCGCGATGGTTTCCATTTTGAGGGCTGCTTTCAAAGCCAGTTTTGGCAGTGTAGGGTAACTGTACCTGCCGGCCGCATTGACGAGTTGCGGGCCGATGCCGAGCTTCTTATGAAGAAGAATATTCCTGTTCAAATCCTGAAAATTAAACGGTCTGTTCAGTCCCGCTATAAACACAACGGGGAACTCCAGGCCCTTGCTTTTGTGTATGCTCATTATTCTGACCACGTCTTCGTTTTCCCCGAGCACTCTTGCGGAACCGAGGTCGCGGTTGTTCTGTTGAAGGCGCTCAATATATATAAGAAAACGGTACAACCCCCGAAAAACAGTTCCTTCATACTGGCAGGCCCTGTCATAAAGCGCCCGTAGGTTAGCCTGACGCTGGTCTCCTCCGGGCAGTCCGCCGGCATAATCGTAATACCCCGTTTTACGGTATATATCATGGATGAGATCGGGCAAACGGCACTGGCGCGACATAGTGCGCCAGTGTTCAAGCATGGATAAAAAAACAACCAGTCTACCGGTCAATTCATCGGAAGGCATTCCGGCGGCAGTCAGCACGGCATCGTAAAAATCGCCTTCTTTCTTGCACAGGCGTATTTTGGCCATTCCTTCAACCCCGATTCCGACAAGAGGGGACCTTAAAACACCGGCCAAAGGTATATCCTGCCTTGGGTTGTCTATTAAAGAAAGCAGGGAAATGATTATCTTTACTTCGGATGCCTGGAAATAACCTGTGGCAGACTCAGCATAGGCCGGAACACCCGCCGCGCTGAATTCTTCAAGAAATACTCCTGCTGCCTGGATTGTACTCCGCATTAAAACAGCAATATCCCTGTATGACAGATTATTGCCTTCCCGTCTTGCTTCAGTGATTATTTCCTTGATCCTGCCGGCAATGTATCTTGCTTCAACCTGTCTTTCTTCCATTCCCTCAAAAGATTCGCCGTCATGGCTTTCTTTAGATTCTCCAACGGGGCTTTCCCCGCTTGTTTCTGATGCATCTTCCCCATCAGGCAATTCATCGTAACCCCGATCGAAATTAAGGAGATGAAATTCTATGGCATCGTTTGAAAAAAGCGTTTTTGTCTTTGCAGGCGGGCGTGCTGCGCCAAACTTGAGCGGGTTTTTACTGTAATCAATTTCCCCGACGCCCGGCGTCATCATCAGTGTAAAAATAAAGTTCACACCGTTAATTATGTTCCTTGTACTCCGCATATTGTTTGTTAAGCAAAGGGCTATCCCCGGATCATAATTTTCTATCCGGTCAGTTTTACTCTCTAATAAAGTAAATGAATTTTGCCTGGCCTGAAAAAGCCCGGGTTCAGCCAGCCTGAACCTGTAAATGCTCTGTTTTACATCACCGACCATAAACAGATTTGACACTTTGGCGCCCTGACGGGAGACCAGATTTAAAATTGCATCCTGAACTTCATTGATATCCTGGTACTCGTCTACCAGCACATGATCAAAACGCTCCTGCAGCTTAAGGGCGGCTTCCGAGGGAATCAAAGCTCCCGGCTGATCCCCCCGGATGCATAATATTTGAAGCGCATACTGCTCCAAATCGCTGAAATCAACAACGCCCTGGGCCTTTTTTACCTGCTGGTACATTTTATCGAAATCCAAAACCAGTTCAACCAGCTCGTGAACCAAAGGAGCAACAGTTTCTAGTTCGGAAAGGTATTCGTCAGGCTCCCGCGAAAAAAACTCCTCAGCCAGATTTCTTAGATTTCTTTTAATCCTTTCCCGCAAAACTTGGACCTGCCTCTTCAGTTCCTCGCTGACATCCTTAGCGGCGCGGCTGAAAGGCAAAAAATGAATCTTTTGAAAAGCCTTGTGCAGTTCCCCCCAGGAAAGACTGCAGCAGCGGATAAGCTCATTAATATTTACCAAATCATCTTGCAAGGCGCTGAAATACCCGCGAGGGCCGTCAGGCTTCAAACTTAATTCAGCAGCATTTTCCGCAAGCTGGAGGATTGTTTTAAGCTGGCAGGTCAAATATTTTTTTAAAACACTTACCCAGGGAAGGTCTTCAAGAACGAAATCCTCAGAGGGATAAAAGCTTTTTGCGGCTGATTTCAGCCACCGCTCCGGCTCGGGTGTGCTTCGGGCAAAATCATACAGGCGCAAAACCAATTCCTGAAGTTCACTGTCATCCCGGGCGCCACCATAGCAATCAACCAGATCGGTAAAGGCTGAATTTTCCTGACAATCATAGCGCGATTCAAACAGCCCTTCGCAGGCTGCCGCCCTGAGCAGGGCGGCTTCATCCTCCCCAAGCACGCGTATTGCAGGATCAAGACCTATTTTAAAGAAGTTTTGCCTGATCAGGTCAAGACAAAACGAATGAATGGTGCCGATTGAAGATCTGTTGATCAGCTGCAGTTGGCGCTGCAGCCGCCGGGAAAAAGGCTTTCTGTCAAGCTCATCAGCCAATGCCT
The DNA here is from genome assembly GCA_041653135.1 of Eubacteriales bacterium. GTDB lineage: Bacteria > Bacillota > Desulfotomaculia > Desulfotomaculales > Nap2-2B > 46-80. The sequence continues at coordinate 62,207 of JBAZGB010000003.1, forward strand.
GGCTTATCCTGCCGCGCATCTCGGCAGCAGCGGCATTCGTAAATGTGACGACAAGCAGACGGTCCAGATCAACCGGATCCTTTTGATTGGCAATCAGGTTGATAATCCGTCCGACCAAAACCGAAGTTTTGCCTGTTCCCGCTGAGGCTGAAACCAGTACATTGCAGCCAATCGTATTTATGGCGAGTTTTTGTTCCTCAGTCCAGTTAATGCCGGCAGTCAAACGGCATATCCCCTTTTACAACTATTTGATGATACCTGTTAAAAAAGGCGCCAGTTCCGTACCACCGGCCAGTTCTTTAAGGAGCTTATCCTCATCATCGCTAAAGGTCACTCCGCTAGATTTATCCTTGCTCAATTCCTCTTTACTCTTCAGATCGCGAATGCGCTCCAACTTTTTATATTTGTTGTAGTAATCTATGGTATCCCGTAAAAAATCCAGCGCTGCCTTTCCGCTCTGGCCTTTGCCGTTAAGCTCGGCAATTAACTTGGCGGCCTTTTGGTCGATTTCCAGTAAGGGCTGGCCGTGATATTGCCGTTCAACTTCCAGCACAGCGTAGCTGGCGTCTTCAAAGTTATTTTGATCGGGATTCAATACGGTCAGGTTGCTGTTCAGCGACAATCCTTCACCGACCGATTTGTTAAAGCAGACAAAATAGCCGGGCTGCAGGAGTTTATGGCCCTTTTCCGGTTCCACAACTTCCAGCGTCAAACGCTCGTCAATTATTTGATCATGGTTGTTTATGTTTTCAATCAGTTTTAAAAGAGCGGAGGACCCAAAAGAAACGGAAGCCGCATATGGCGCAAGGTGAGGAAAGGTTACGGCGACACTTTTAGACACATTGCTAACCGCTTCAATTAAACCAGGATCAACGCCGTCCATATCATAGACCTGTATTCTGATGGTTAGCATATTTTTTTCCACATTAAAATCCCGGATCGTCAAAACAACATCGTTGAAGAAGTCTCCCTGCCAGCCCTTTTCAACATCTTTCTGTAAAAAGTGAAGGCGTTGAACAGGCGGCTCATTCCCAAACTGCGATGTAGTCACTATGGCGACGTCGTTTTTATCCCAGGGCAGCCAATCATATTTTTCCAGGATCATCACACCGCGTACCCGTACAGTCATCGGCTGGGCGTTCCCGAAAACAGAAGAACCATCAAAAAGCCGGTCAAGACGGTCTGATAAAGCCACTGATTCACCAATCCGGGAAGGAGCGCACATCCATTTAACATCTGACATTAAAAATCATCCTTTCCTAATTTTATTTTAGGCTAGCGCAGCTTTGGCTGTTAGACAGTAAAAACCAGAGTCCGGCGGCCAACTTTTCAACGTAGCCCCTGCCCTTTTGTCCCTCTTCCAGATGATCCAGCCATCGTCCGGGGATTCCCTTCCTGCCGTGATACGCGCCGCTGATCGCCCCCGTCATGGCCCCGATTGTATCGGTATCACCTCCCAGGTTAACTGCTTTGACAACTGCTTTTTCAAAACTTCCGGGATTAGCTAAAAATGAATATATGCAAGTACAAACTGATTGAATAGCTTTTACGCCATTGCCCAGTTCCCGGACAATTCTCTCAACAGCCGGTTCAATTTCAAGCAATTTTTCCACACAATCAAGTTTTTCCCTGTATTCCCCGGCTTCGGGAGAAAGCGAACTTTTCAGGCTGCGCAAAAAACCTTTTTTATCCAGGGGATACCGGCTGTCGGCGGTCAGGGCAAGAGCGACGGCGGATGCCTGAAGCGCCGCCCCTTCTATAGCCTGGGGATGGGCATGAGTCAGGCGGGCTGATCCGGCGGCAAACTTTCTCAATTCATCCGGACGGCCAACATAGAGACAGGCTACCGGGGCAATCCGCATTGCGGCGCCGTTGCCGTAAGACCCGCCCGGAAACACTTCTTTTACAGCCTGTTCCCAGGGTGTTCCGCTCTTGATTAACTGCAGTACCCGTGTTGTCCCGGAGCCGTATCCGCGGCGCTGATTATAATTCCTGCAGAAAGCAAGAGCCATATGCTGATCGTTAAATGTTCCGCATTCTATTAAAGACTCGGCAATACCGATCATCATTTCCGTATCGTCCGTATAGCTGCCGGCTTTAAGGCGTCCGGGCAAAATCTCTTTAATCTCTCCATATCTTTCCGAGATTTCCCGGAAAGACCAGCCTTCAACCGGCATACCAAGCGCATCGCCTGTGAAGGCGCCCAAAATAGCGCCCGAAATTTTATCAAGGGTTAAAACACCGGGGAGCATCCTGCAAGCCTCCTTTACTTTTAGCAGGGGATCAGCCATAGTTTCTGATCAGAAGTTCGCTGACCGGCCCCCTGCCTCTTGCCTGACAGTTGATTGCTCTTTTTGCAAAAAGAATTGTCTGGTTATATGCGGAATAAAGTTCTTTGATCAAAGGCGTATCCGAATTGCTCAGCATAACAAAACATTTACGTTCATCAAGCTCTTTAAAGACTTTTGCCAGTCTGTACTGATCCTGCTCACCAAAAGCTTCAGACGTATAGCCGGTGAAATTCGAGGTCGTTGAAAGCGGTTGATATGGGGGATCCAGGTAAACAAAAGCTCCCGGCTCGGCAAAATCAAGAGCGGAACTGAAATCCCCGAAAATAAGCACGGATTTCTGCAAAAGGCTGTTAGCCAAACTGAGCCTTTCCCGGTCAACAATCCTGGGGTTTTTGTAACGTCCGAAAGGCACGTTGTGCCTGCCCTTCTTATTTACCCGGTAAAGGCCGTTATATGCAGTTTTATTAAGGAACAGAAACCTGGATGCGCGGTCAACCGGGTCCATCGCCTCCGGTTCAAGCGCCCTGATCCGGTAGTAATATTCCTTTGAGTTCTCATGCCCGGCAAGTTTAATAAGCAAAAGATCAAGATTATCCCTGACTACAGTATAAAAGTTAATCAGTTCAGGATTATTGTCTATTAAAACCGCTTTTGGCGGCTGCAGGTGAAAATACATCGCCCCCCCGCCGACAAAAGGTTCAATATAAAGCTTTGTTGTGCGCCCGGGAAGAAAAGGTTGAATCTGAAAAATCAGCTGGCCTTTACCACCCGCCCATTTAATCAGGGGCGCCGGTTTTAAGAACTGAACCATCTTAGCTTCCTTTACTTAATACTTTCCAGATATATTCTCTGGCAAGAGCCGGGATCTGCCGGTATTTGTTTTCAGGCAATAAGGGATCAAATGAACAAACCGGCTTATACTCGCAGTAAGCGCAGGCTGTTTGGGTTTTATAACGGTAGGGTTTTATTTCAGCCGAACCGCCCAGGATTCTTTTTCCGGCAGCGGCAGCCACTTTTCTTAAAAAAACCCTCAGGTCAGCCAGTTGTTTTACAGTAACCAAACTTGAGCTGTTATAAAGGCCCCCGTCTTTTTTAAGACCGGCGGGAATAAGATCGGACAAACCGTTTACCTGGCTGTCCATTAACCTAATCACGCCGGGTTCAGCCAGGACCAATCCTCTCATCTTCAGTTTTTTTGCTGTTAGAGTTTCAATTTCTCCCGGCTGCGGCGGCCTGGAAACGCCCGTTACCGGATCTGAAACGTTAAAATAAAAAACTCCCGCCGGCAAAGCCTCAACGCCAATCAGGCAGCCGGCAAAATGAATTGCTACATCGAGGTAAATTAAAAGCTGAAGCTGAAGGCCATAAAATATTTTAACCAGGTTGAGTTCGGCAGGGCCTGATTTGTAGTCAATCACCCGCAGGTAGTGACTGTCTCCCCATTCGGCGGCGTCTATCCGGTCAATCCGGCCGTTGATTTCCATTTTCAAATCCCCGGCAACAGGCAGTTCAAAGGCAGGAAATTGTCCAAGCCGGGAAAAGGATGCTTCCGCGGCGACGGGTTTAAAAGCGCTCCTGCCGGCGTGCGTGGAAAGGGAATAAACCGCCCTTTCCACAGTTCTTTGAAGGCGGGTGGTCAGATAGCGGTAGCGCGGGGAGCTTAAAAGGATTTCGTCCCTTAACGAGGGGGCGACTTCCGAAACTATCTCGCCTGCAATTTGACTGCACTGCTCAATATTTAAATTCTTTAAGTCCTGTTTGCCTTGAAGTGATTTTTCAACGAAAAGCTTCAGGCAGGTGTGGTAAAACTCTCCCAGATCAGGCCTTTCCAGTTTAAAAACAGCCCTTTCCCTCAATTTTAATCCGTAAGTTAAAAAATGGGCAAAAGGACAGGAGTAGTAACGTTCCAACCGCGATACGCTTGTTTTTAAGGGATTGCCGAACAGAGAGAGGCTTAAATCTTTCTTCAGCGGGTCTTCGTTATTTTTATAAAACAGGCCTGAAAACATTTTTTCACACTTGTCCCTGTACTGAGGCTGTTTGATAAACCAGTTGTAAACCGAGCGCCAAAGAGGCGCCAGCCTGCCCGAAGACCTGCATTCTCTTAACTGTACCGCCAGGTAAGTCAGGGTTCGCTCCGCCCCGGCCACATAGTGAAGATCACGGTCTTCGTCGCCCGGCGGGTAAACGGGAAGAAAGACTTCCGCAAGGCCCGGGAATATCTTTTTCAAGCGCTGAATTACCGGCGAAGGAGCCAGGGCATACCCTTCCTGATCAGACAAAGCATAGCTGACCCAAAGAAATTCGCTGCTTCTGGTAAGGGCAATGTAAACAAGAAACTGTTCATTAAAAAGAAGCCGCCTTCCTGAAGGGCTTAAGATTAATCCGGCCGCTTCTATGTTCTCCCGTTCGAAATCAGTAAATAAACCTTTTTGTTCAGGGCGTGCGGGTAATAGGCCGTCATTAACACCCGGGACAAAACAGGCTTTGACATTTGGGTTTCGCGAACGTTCCAGGGAAGCAATCAAGACCTGATCCAATCCGGGAGGAATCAGCCCCAAACGGATTCCCTCCAGACCTGTCTGAATTATCTTTAGATAGTCCCCGGTTGCGGCACGCTCGTCGCCAAGAGTTTCTGCAAGCTGGTCAAAAAGTTCTATAATTGCATTCCAGATCTGCGTATGCTCCTGTGCTGCGTCGGGGTTGCCATCCTCCCGGGCCTTTCCGGAAAGCAGGTTCAATTGTTCAAACACATTGAGGCTGGTAATCAGTTCAAATAAAGCCGCTGTTATTTCCCTGATCGTGGCGGATTGCGCAACGGCAGCCTGGAAATCAGCAATTTCCTTCACAGCCGCACGCCTGATCCGGTTTATTTCACTCAGTTTGTTTATTTCCACAGAACCGGGATATTCTTCCCCGCCTGCCGTATACCTGCGTTCGTACTGCCAGTCTTCGGAATCCGTCCACCGCGAACCCTTTATTCCATGAGCAAGCACATAATTTTCCAGTATATCAATGTCGTCCTGGCCTACAGCGGTAAGGCCGGTCTTTAAATAACCAAATACGGAATCGTAACTCCACCCGCTTGTAATAACCTCCAGCGCGGCTTTGATTAAAGCTGCCAAAGGATGATGCCCGACTTCACGTTTGACGTCGATAAAAAAAGGAATTCCATAATCATTAAAGACCGTGTCTATTAAAGGCCAGTATATTTCCACTTTGCGCAGGACAACCGAAATATCTTTCCACCGGTATCCTTTCTCCCGGCAAAGATGGATTATCTCACGGGCAACACCCTCGACTTCAGCATACCGGTTTGCCGCGGCAATAAGTTTTATTCCTGCAGGCTGGTCCCTGAACAGCCCGCCCCCCTGAACAAAAAAATCTTTTTCAAGATGCGCCAGGCAAGGGACATCCTTATAACGGAGCGGCAAGTCATTATCCAGGCATAAAGGCTTTTCTATAATAATTCCGTATTGGCCGGCCAGAGCTTTTATTTTCTCAAGAACCTCCAACGCGGGATAAAAAACATCGCTTTCTTCCGGAGCGTCCTCTGCAGATCGGCTATCCAGGCAGAGTGTGATGCTAACCCTTTTGGCAACTTTAAGCAGTTCTCCGATCACCCTGTATTCCTGGGAATTAAAACCTGAAAAACAATCGATCCAAATCTCGCTTCCCTGCGCAAAACGGGAAAAAGCGATTTTCCCGGCAAGCAGATCCAGGTAGCCGTCAGGATCGAGATACTGTTCCCCCAGGTATTTTTCATAACTGGAAAGCAACAGGGCAAAATCTTTCAACTTATCAGAAAGGATGCCTTCTTTTTCAGCAAAACGGTCCGTCAAATCAGATAAATGCAAACCGTTCAAACCATACTGTTTTGCCTCCGAAATGGCGTCGGAAAGGTTTTTAATGAACCCGGGATAATTGGTTAGCTGTTGAAAAACTTTCAACTCTTTGCGCTTTTCCATCAGCAGCTTGCGGAGGATCATCTGTTTTCCAAGTTCACCAACAGACATACGGGATATCCCGCCTGTTTCACTCAATATATGCCAGGCCAACCGGCGGAAGCTGAGCGCCAGAGCCCTGTACGTTCCTTTTAAACCGGCAAGCAGGGAAACTTCCATCTGGAAGGTAACCTGTTCCGGCACAAGAAACAGAAGAAGAAAGGGGTTATCGGAATTTTTATTGATCTGATCCTGTATCTCTTTCAAACAGGCATGCGTTTTGCCTGTTCCGGCCCGTCCCATAATAAATCTTAAACTCATGTTTTTAAAACCACCTGAACACTTAAAGAAGTTTTCTCCCTGTTCCTGGAAAAGTCAAAACTAACTTGATTATACAGCAACAAAGTTTTATTGTTAAGACGTGAAACCGATTCTATAAAGACAAATTGCCGCTTTTCTTGCGGAGGTGAATCTGGCTGGAAGATGACGATTTAGTAATCAGAAGCAAGTCAGGGGACTTAAGCGCCTTTGAAGAACTTGTTCACCGATACGAAAACAAAGTAATCTCCCTGGCCTACCGGATGGTGGGAAATTGGGCCGACGCCAGCGATCTGTCGCAGGAAACCTTTATCAGGGCATATCATTCCCTGCCCGGTTTTCGAAGGAAATGCAGTTTTTCCACCTGGATTTACCACATTGCAGTTAATATCTGCCGTGACGAATTACGCAAAAAAAACAGGCGCCCGAAGATATCTTTGGATGAAATTGCCGCTTCTTCGGGCGGACTGCCTTTTTCAGAAACAGGAATCGATTGCCCGGAGGACAAAATTGAACAGCTCGAACTGCAGGGGGCTGTTCAGGAATGTTTAAACGCCCTCCCGGATGAATACAGGCTGGTGCTGATCATGCGGGAGATCCAGGGTTTATCATATGAAGAAATCGCGTCTGCTCTGAGATGCTCCGTAGGAACGGTTAAATCCCGTCTAAGCCGCTCCAGGACGGTTTTCAAACAAAAAGCAGAGGTTATCTTAGGAACTTTTTCACTCCCCGGTACGTCAAAAGGGTAGGAGGAGACCATCATGAAATGCTCGAAGGCAAAAAAAATATTTTCCGGCTATCTTGACGGCGAGCTGAAATCCTCTCAAAAAGGTTTTCTGGAAGACCATTTATGCACCTGCCCCGACTGCCGGTACGAATTAGCCAGACTGCGGTCTTCCATGGAATTGATCCATGGTTTGCCGGAAGTCGCCGCGCCAAATAATTTCTGGGCTCAGGTCTCCGAAAAAATAGCGATTGAGGACAGTCTCAAAAAACAAAAAGGGTCGGTAAAGTGGTTTTTCCCAGGGGAAAGGCTGCGCGCCGGAATCGCCCTTGCCGCAGTCCTGGTCTTCGTTTTGGGAATTTCCTCGCTGATCTACAGTTCAACAACCCGGCAGGGACCCCGTGAATTGCTGAGCAAAAAAACAACTCCTGAAACGAACGAAACATACAAGCTATCGCTGCCTGCTCAGAATGTCCCCGAAAAAAGCGCCTTCACCGAAGCCGGGGAAGCGCCTGCTTCAAAGGCAGAAGAATCCCCTGAAAATAACGAACAGGCGCAGTTGGATAAATCACTTGCCGAAGAAGACAACCGGGCCGCGGAAAGCGGCGGCGGTTCGGCGGCTTCCATCACGGCTCAAAACAGCTCCGCCCTTGGAAGCGCCAAAGCGCAGCAGCAAAAATGGATAATTACCAGGATCAGCCTGAAACTAAAGGCAGACCAAAAGGAAGAGACAGTCGCCAGGTTAAACACACTCGCCAGTGAACTGGGCAGCGAGCTGAAATTTGCGTCTGCCCAGGATAACAGCACACAGCTGGAGCTGACCGTCCCTGTTGACAGGGCGTCTGAGGCGCTGGCTAAAATCGAATCACTGGGAGAAATTTCGGATAAAAAACAGGAAGAACAGGATATGACTGAAGAATACTTAATCTTACAGGAGCAGGAAGAAAAGCTCCGGCAGGAAAAAGAGGAGTTAACAGCGCTGAACAATAATTCCGGGGGCACAAATGAAGGAAACAGCTCCCTTCAGGAAGAATTTAAAAAGATTCAGCCGGAACTTGATCAAATTAGCCTGAGTATTGAGAAACTTACGGAGGAAATGAACTCGGTTCACTTTTTAATCAGCATGATCAAGTAAATGTTAGTATTCAGTATTGCTAAGCTAGGGGGACCAAATCATTGAATGACGTTTTTAGGCTGGCCTGCTGCCAGATGAAGGTCAAAAAAGATAAAGAAGAGAACCTGTCCAAGGCCCGGCTGATGATCACCGAGGCTGCGGAAAATGGCGCCCAGATGGTAGTTCTGCCGGAAATGTTCAACTGCCCCTACAGGGCTGAACTGTTCCCGGAATATGCGGAAAGCTGCCCGGGCGGCCCGTCTTTAGAAATGCTTTCTTTAACTGCTAAAGAAAATTCAGTCTACATCGTCGGCGGTTCCATTCCTGAAAAGGAAAACGGCTGCCTTTACAACACAAGCTTTATTTTTGATCCGGGCGGAAGATTACTGGGAAAACACAGAAAGGCGCACCTTTTTGATGTGGACTTACCCGGGGGATTAAAAATCCGGGAATCCAGCACGCTTAACTCCGGCAATCAATCCACCGTAATCCGGACAGAACTGTGCAGTATCGGTGTAGCCATCTGCTACGATATCCGCTTTCCCGAACTAATTCGCCAAATGGTTTTAAAAGGCGCCCAGGTTATAATCATACCCGCTACATTTACGCTCACAACAGGCCAGGTTCACTGGAAAATCACCTTCCAGGTACGGGCAATCGACAACCAGGTTTTCACCGCCGGGGTTGCCGCCGCACGCGATTATTCCGAGCGCTTTATAGGCTATGCGCATTCTTTGATCTGCGGCCCATGGGGGGAAGTACTGGCTGAAGCGGGGGAAGAAGAGGAAATAATTTATTCGGAAATTAATTTACAACGCCTTGGAAAAGTCCGGCAGGAACTTCCTTTGCTGAGGCACCTGCGTAAAGACTTGTACTAAAATTCCCAAAGGCCGCGTCAAAGGAGGCTTTACAAATGTTGACAGTCGGATTGGTAGGTCTTCCGGCAGTTGGAAAAACAACTATCTTTAACCTGTTGACCCAGGCCGGAGCACAGACCAGCGATTTTTTATCAGGTAAAGTTGAAACAAATACAGGAGCAGCCAAAGTTCCCGACCCGCGAATTGATTTTTTGACCCAATTATGCAAACCCCGCCGGACAGTCTACGCACAAATCAGCTGCAGTGACGTTCCCGGGCTGACCAGCGGGACAAACCAGGGAAAGGGCGGCAACCAGTTTCTTGATGGAATCCGCAATGTTGATCTGCTGATCCATATCGTCCGTACCTTTGATAATCCGGGTCTGCCGCATGTTTACGGCAATATTGATCCTTTAAGAGATATTGAAACCGTTGATCTTGAACTTCTCCTCGCTGACCTTGATGTTGTCGAAAAGAGAATTCAGCGCATTGAGGCGGGCAAAAAGATAACCAAAGAGTCTGCAGCGGAATTGCCGCTGTTAAAAAAGTGCCGCTCGGCTATGGAAACAGGTGTAACCGCCGCCAATGCAGGCCTTACTGAAGAAGAACGGGCAATGCTGATGATCCCCAGTTTCTTTACCGAAAAGCCTCAGATAATTGTCATCAACATGGATGAAAACCAGTTTAAAGAAAAAAATTACCCTGGGAAGACAGAACTTGGATCCCTTGCGAATCAACGGGGAATAACCGTAATCGAAATCTGCGGGCAGCTCGAAATGGAGATCGGTATGCTTGATCCCGCTGAGCAGGCAATGTTTCTGGCCGACCTTGATATCGGGGAACTTGGGACGGCGCGGTTGTCCAGAGCCGCTTATCAGCAGTTAAATCTCATCTCCTTCTTCACGATCGGCCCCGACGAGGTAAAGGCATGGACAATAAACCGGGGAACCAATGCCAGGCAGGCTGCGGGAAAAATTCATTCAGATATAGAACGGGGGTTTATCCGGGCTGAAGTGACTAAATACCGTGACTTATTTGAACTTGGCTCGGTAAACAAAGTTAAGGAAAAAGGGATGTCGCGTCTGGAAGGAAAGGAATATATAGTTGAAGACGGTGATATAATTAATTTCCGGTTCAATATATAAAACCCTATATAAAATCCTTAATGTTAAAGATGGGATCTACTTTGATGCCCATCTTTTCAATCTTTTCCGTCCCGCCTTCCCGGCGGTCAACTAAAGTCACAACCCTGACAACTTTGCAGCCCGCTTCACGGACTGTTTCAATGGCCCTAATAATTGATCCTCCGCCGGTTATAACATCGTCTATAATAACCACACGATCGCCTGTTAAAAGCTGCGGCCCCTCAATAAATCTTTTTGTTCCATGTGTTTTTGCCGCCCCTCGGACGATAAACAATTTTAAGTCCATCCTTTCCAGGTAAAGAACCGGCGCCAGGGAACCAACCATCGGATCAGCCCCCAGCGTAGGGCCCCCTATAGCCTGGATCTGAATATCTTTGACTTTTTCAAGAATAGCCCTGGCCGCCAGGTATGCCCCTTGAGGATGCAAGGTTACCTGTTTTCCGTCAAAATAATAAGGGCTTTCCTTGCCGCTGGAAAGAATAAAGCTGCCAAACTTGAAGGATCTTTCCCTGATCAGTTCTTTTAAAAGCTCCCTGTCCCCCTGCGGATCTTCTTTTGTTAAACCAGACATTTCAACACATCCTCATAGATTTTCAGGTCTTGCTCGTTAAAAAGCACAAACCGGATCTCTTTAACCAGATGGTTCTGGCAAAAATCATAAACTGTGGAAAGCGCTATTCTTGCGGCGCGTTTGACGGGAAAACCGTATGCCCCGGTACTTATCGAAGGAAATGAGATCGTGGAAATACCTTTCTCCCAGGCTAAGGACAGGCTGGTCAGGTAAGAACTCCTCAGCAGTTCGTCTTCCCCGCTGTTTCCGCCTCTCCAGACAGGACCAACCGTATGTATGACGTATCTAGCCTTCAGATTGCCTCCGGCAGTGATCACCGCCTCACCTGCAGGAAGCCTCCCCTGCCTGGCGACTATCTGTTTGCATTCCTCAAGGATTTTTGGACCGCCGGCCCTGTGGATTGCCCCGTCAACCCCGCCGCCGCCCATCAAGCTTGAATTGGCAGCGTTGACAACCGCCTCCGTTTCCTGCTGTGTAATGTCGCCTTTGACAAGGGCCAGAAGTGTTTTAACTATATAAATTTGATATTGATGCAAAAAGACAGATTTAATTTTCGTC